>JBGTKO010000079.1:0-3965 GCA_041744595.1 Pirellulales bacterium | reverse complement strand
TGAGCCAGTCGATGGCGAGCGTGACGGCAACGGCAAGGCTCGCGGCCACGGCGACGGTGGCAAGCGACTCGATCCAGATCCACCACCGCGCCTCACGCCGAATCCGCGCGAGCAGCCGCTCGACGTGCTCTGGCATCCGCGGTGTATCCGTGCTTGTGGCCACTCAAAAACCCTGTCTGTCGTCGCGAGAACGTGCTTCCAAGTCCAAGCATACGGAGTGGCCGCGTGGGGGGCGACAAGACGAGGCGACGAGCCGCATTCCTCGCCCCCAGAGCCGATCACCGAATCCGAGCGCCGCGACGTTCCGCAGTCTGGCTCATTGATTCACGCTCTCCGATTCACGCTCTCGTGAAGCCGCTCGATGCTCGCTCGAGCATGGTCAGGTACCCTGAGCAGCGGCTCATGTCGCCCTGAGGGCACCCGTTCGGGGTGCAATGATCATGCATCGGAAACGTCGATCCCGCCGTCATCGCATACAACGTCGAACCGGGCCAGGGGAGGTGCCAGGCAGCATCGTGCCCGATCCCACCTCGGCACGGCCGGTCATCCAGGTGATCGCCTACGGACCGCAGTCATTCGAAGAGCAGCAGGTCGTCGATGCGGATAGCGTGCAGCGGTTCATCGGGAATTTTCCGGTGACATGGATTAACGTCGATGGATTGGGCGATGCCGACACGATCCGGCGCCTGGGCGAGATCCTGAAGCTCCATCCGCTGGCGCTGGAAGATACGGTCAACGTGCATCAGCGGCCAAAAGTCGAGCAGTATGCCGATCAGCTCTTCATCGTGCTGCGGATGATCCACGCTTCGGCCAGCCGCGATACGGAACAGGTGGCGATGTTCCTCAATGAGCATTTCGTCATCACGTTCCAGGAACAATTACCGGGCGACAGTTTTGAGCCGGTGCGGGAACGCATTCGCACGAGCCGAGGAGTGATTCGCGAGCGCGGGTGTGATCATCTGGCCTACGCGATCGTCGATGCAATCATTGACGGATTCTTTCCGGTGCTCGAGGTGATCGGCGAGGAGATTGAGCAGTTGGAAGAGGAAACTCTTTCCGCCTCGAGCCCCGCCACGATCGGACGCATTCATACCGTGAAGCACGATCTGCTCACACTCCGCCGCGCCGTGTGGCCTGCCCGCGAGGCGGTCCATGTGCTGGCCCGCGATCCCACGCCCCTGGTCAGCGACGAAACGCGGATTTATCTCCGCGATTGCTACGACCACACCATCCAGTTGCTCGATCTGCTGGAGACGTATCGCGAGATCGGCTCCGATCTTCGTGACTTGTACGTGTCGAGCGTGAGCAACCGTATGAACGAGATCATGAAAGTATTGACCATGATCAGCACGATTTTCATTCCGCTGTCGTTCCTCGTGGGGGTGTACGGGATGAACTTCGATCCCGACACCTCACCTTACAACATGCCAGAGCTCCGCTGGCAGTACGGATACCTCATGATCTGGGGAGTCACGGCCGTCATCGTCCTTGCGATGGTGTTCTTTTTTCGACACAAGGGCTGGATCGGCCAGAACGTTCACAGAACCGAGCGACCGGCGTAGGCGGGGATTGGTCGACGCGTGATGCCCTCCGTCAGGGCATCACCCGAAGGCCCACTGCCGTATTGAGCAGCAAGGCGGCTCGTCGGACCCGCACAAGGCTCTCGCGGTGGCGCTGGGCCACTTCCGCCACGGTGTCGATGTGATCCTGAAACGCATCAGGGGTGAGTGTTCCGGCATGGAATTGGTTCCGCTTCCGGTCGACGAGGGCAAGGGCTCGGGGGAGCGTACCGGATTCCATCTGGACGAGCGCCTCGCGAGCCCGCCGGTATTCCCGCTCGGCAAACCTGACTTCCCCGAGCACGCGGCGCTCCAAAGCCGAGAGTTCGAGTTGTGTCTGCACGATATTGCTTTCGGATCGCGCGATGTTGCCCTGGTTGCGATTAAAAACAGGTACGGCGAATGTGAGCCCGACGCCCCAGGACGTCGCGCTCTCTGAGCGAAAAGGACTGTTGTCCTGGATCGTGATCGGGTCGTAGAAGAGGTAGACGTCGTCGAAGCGGTTGGCCCGCTGAAGCTGGAGTTCGGCGTGCGCCCGTGATACGCCACGACGCGCGGCCAGGAGGTCAGGCCGCACCCGTATGGCCAGCGCCGCGAGCTCATCGACGGGCGGCGTGGGCTCCGTCAAACGCAGGCTTCCGCGGGGTTCGAGACGCATCGACTCTTCGACGGAGAGGTTGAGGAGAACGCCGAGAGACTCGCGGGCGTCGTCATAGGCCTCCTCGGCCTCAAAAAGGGCGGAGCGTCCTTCCGCCACGATAAAGGCGAGGTGGTCGACGGCATCGGCCCGCCGGTCGGCGGGCAGCGTGGGCGATGCGGTCACTTCGGCCAGGAGCGCCTCGCTCCGTGCGAGTGCCACCCTGGCAGCCAGCGTGTCGATCCGAGCCGCCTGCAGATTGACGAACGCCCTGCCGACGTTGTCGATCTGCCGTCGAATGACGTCCTGAAACTGTGCTTCGATGGCAGTGCGGGCGACCCTGGCCACGACGGTTCTGGCCTGACGCTTCCCCGAGACGTCGAGCGGCCATGTAATGTTCACGTCGTACTGGGTGGGGCCACCGGGCCGGGCCGCATCGAAGTTCCCGTAGGGAATCAATTGGCTGTCGATATAGACGAGAGGATTGGTTCGCAAACCTGCTGTGAGGACGTCGGCATCGGCCTGGGTCAGCTCCTGCCTCAGTCCACGAATGTCGAGGTTCGCCGTCACCATACGATCGATCGCGGCATCGAGCGTCAGTCCGGTCTCCGGACCCTCGTCGTCCACGATCGAGGTTTCGATCGTCACGTCGGGAATGTCGCGGCTGACACGCCACGACGGCGAGGGAAGCATTTCCGGCGGCCGGAGCCCGCCCCCTTCCATGCCGGCAGGGCCTGGCATCCTCGGTGACCGCCTTCCGGGCAGGCGGCCCGTCCGTCGTCGGCCCGCGCCGAAACCAGACCCGACGGTGCCTCCGGTCTGGTCCATGAGCTGGAAGTTGGGTTCGTTACTGCCGGGGGCCGGGCCGAACGGCGACTGGCCGGCGCCCGGGATCGGACCGAGGTTCGGAAACTCCATGATTCCGGGCTCGTCGTCATCCGTCGATTGCGCGGGGGCGAATCCCGGCACTCCGGCGCAGGCAAGCGCAAGGGAGACCACCATCCATCGTGACGCCTCGACCCGCGAGCCCACGGTTACACCTTGACGCACAAGTGCGGGCCACATGGTGGCCCAGTTATCACCACCCGTGGAATCGGCACAATCCGCAGGGTCGCTTGAACCTGACCCAAACCACGACGAGGACCACCTCTCGCGAGCCTATTCATTCCGCGCATTTTCCCCGAAGCATTGGGGGCCGCCGGCACTCTGGCCACCACCATTGCTGCGAAGAATTCGCGGCAGTCTCGGCTGACTCGCCACGCCGCTACGCGAGCTTGGCGAGACGGCGGATGATCCACTCGATGCAGAGGCAGGTGCAGCCGATGGCTAGCAGGGCCGTGTTGAGTTGCCGCTTGAAGTCCATGTCGGCCACGCCCGTTTCAAACTCCCGGCGTGAACGATCGGGAAGGCTCTCAGCAAGGGCCATGGCGTCTGCTGCCTTCCATTCGCCCGGCACCGGAAATCGAGCGGTTCCCCTTGTCACTGCCGCGAGTTGCTCCAAGAGCGGCTTGTCCAGACGAGGGTGGGCGAGCTCGCGGTCAGGAAGCTGCACCTGAAGCCGCCGCACGAGCCGCTCATCGCCCAAGCCAGGCGTCGGATCGACCTCCACCCGCCATGCACCCTCGCGTGTTGCTACAAACGAACCCATGAGCGTTCCAGGTCGATCAGGCTCGGCCATGAGCGGCACCACAACCGAATCACCCTCCGGCCCCACGGCACGGCACACCGGCGGCCGCGCGGCCGTTGCGACCAGCATTGTCTCATCCGCT
>JBGTKO010000078.1:0-1923 GCA_041744595.1 Pirellulales bacterium | reverse complement strand
GGCTGCGATCAGTGGAGGGCAGCGGCGCCACCCAGGCGGGTTCCTCGGCGTGCCACACCGTCTCGACCGAGCCGTCTCAGGCGTGCTGCTTCTCGCCACGACGCCCCGAGCTGCCCGCCAGCTCTCGCGGCAATTCGAGCGGCGACAGGTCGCCAAGACCTACCTGGCTCTGGTCCATGCCCCAACCAACGCGTTGGCAAAGGGCGATGCGTTCGAGTGGCGGGACGTGCTCCGCAAGGTGCCTGGCGAAGCATTCGCGGAAATCGTGCCCGAGGGCACCGAGGCCGGCCGTGAGGCTATCACGACGGGCCACGTCCTCGCGGTCACAGGCGCCGTGATTCTTCTCTCGCTCGAGCCACGCACCGGCCGGATGCATCAACTCCGTGTGCAAGCGGCATCTCGCGGGATGCCGGTGGTGGCGGATCGCCTCTATGGTGGTGCGGCCATCTCTGACGAAGCAGACGATCGCGTTCGGCCGATCGCGCTCCATGCCTGGCAGATCAGATTCACTGATCCTGACACCACGCATTCAACCGAGGTGATCTGCCCACCACCACCAAGCTCACTCTGGACGGGCTGGCCATTACCGCACGTCGATTGAAAGGAACGGAGTCGGCTCAGGCCCCCAGCCGCACCACGGCCTACTCCTTAGCTGGGAGACTTCGCACGCGGACGTTGCGGAACTCGGCCCACATCGGGGCACCTGCATGAAGCTGGAATGCGATGATGCCTTCCCGGATGAGGTGGGCGTCGTCGTCGGTGAAATCAAGGGTGAGCGTGCCGTTCATGAAGTGCTTCAGGCGGTTGCCTTGGGCCACGATCCGGACATCATTCCAATCGTCGAGCCGAAAGAGCTTTTCGAATCCCGCCTGATCAATAAGCTCGCCTGTCACTTTCTTTCCGGCCTCGGTCCACTCGGCCTTCTCTCCCACGAGGCAGATACGCCGCCGCGAGCCCCCCTCGTCGTAGATGAAGCCCGACACGTTGGGGAGCTTGATCTCATTGCGGATCTCGTGCTGGTAGCCACGGACGACCCATGGGTTCTTGGGATTCTCGGAAATGTGCTTGGAACGGTATTGGATGCCAGAGTTGTTGGACGTCGAACAACGGAAAGACACTTCCAACTCGAAGTCGTCGAGCACGGCATCCTTCGCGACGAGGAACGTATTACCGGTGGCCTTTCGCTCCTTTGTCGTCTCGCCGCGGATCACCCCGTCGCTGACACTCCACAGGTTTGGATCGCCGTCCCACCCGGCGAGATCGGTGCCGTTGAAGAGTGTCTTCCAGCCGGCATCGGCCGCTGGCTCGGCGAACACGGTGGGGCCGGAAGCCGCAACGGCGGCGAGAACGAGAGCCATGAGGATGGCATACGGGCGACGATTCATGAAGATGCTCCCAGGATTGGCTTGGAATGGTGAAAGATTACGCTCGGACCGACCAGGCCGCAATTCTTTGACGCCACGGCTTGTACCGCCGGCCGACCTGACGGCAAGATGACGGCCTCCCGCCGAGTACTTCATGGCCGCACCCCTGCCCCGTATCGTCATCGACCTCGAGAAGCTCAGGCATATCAACTGTGGGCTCGGGCGATTCTCGCTCTACCTTGCAACGGAAGTCCTGGCGGTGGCTCCGGGCCGGTTTGAGCCGATCTTCTTTCTTCCAGGCGGGGCGCACCGACACTTTCCAGCCGGTGGCTTCGGCCGAATCACCGTGGCCAGTTGGAAGAAGGAGGCGCTCCGGCAATTCGTGCGGCCGCTCATCCGCCCCTTTCTGCCACCGTCGGCGGTCGCCCTCTGGCATGTCACGAACCAGATGTCGAAATACCTGCCGCTTGATCCTCGGGTGCCCGTCCTTCTGACGATTCATGATCTCAATTTTCTTCACGAGGCGCCCCACGACGAGCAGGTTGGAAAAATCGCTCGA
>JBGTKO010000077.1:0-17387 GCA_041744595.1 Pirellulales bacterium | reverse complement strand
CAAGCGCCGCCCGACCTTCCCTTCGGGATCGGCACCAATGCGGAAAACCTTCGCGGCCGGAGGCCGCGACTGCTTCGGCACGATGCCATTTTTTCCCTTATGCCCTGACCTTAAGATTCCAGTTCACGCTGAACCAAGACAGATCATTCCTCGCCTGTTTCTGGAGCTCACCTACCGCCTCGAACATCACCTCTATCCCGCCGTGCCAAGCCATCACCTGGCAAAACTTTCGAAGCGACTCGAGCCAACGCTCCGAATACACGGTGTGACGCCCACCTGGGTACCGTGATGTTCTCGAGGAGGTGTATCCGTTTGCGGAGCATCCTCGCGGGAATGACTGTACCCCTGTCAAAATGGCTGATGCGACTCGTGCCTCTGTCAGCGAAGCGAGTGACAAGCCGTTCTTTCTCTACTTCTGCACCGCCAACCCACACCGCAGCGACACGGTCAACACAAACTCCCCTTACCACCCTGATCGTGCGAAACCCCTATCAGCCTCTTCGCGGCGACACGAACGATGCAATGATCGGCTTCCGATGACGCGAAACTATCCGATGGTTCCCAAGGTAGCCGGCGAGCGGAATCAACAGTGAAGGCGTGAGTGGCGTTGACGTGTGGAGCAAGCGTGCGAAGTGGGTCGCCTACTGGGCCCCCATCGATGGCCACATGATCACCATTGCCATCTTCGATCACCCCGAGAATCTGCGGCACCCTACGTGGTGGCACGCCCGCGACTATGGGCTTGTCTCCGCGAATCCGTTCGGCATTTCTCACTTCGAAAAGGGCCGGCCCAAGAACAGCGGCGCCTTTACCCTCCGCGATGGCGAGAATCTGACTTTCCGCTCCCGCTTTGTGTTCTACGACGGGCAGGCGGATTCCAAGATGCTCACCCGCCTGTACGAGCAGTTCACGATGGCTGTTCCGGCCGCCCCGCGCCGCCATTCTCGACCGCCGTCAACAAGCGGAACATGAAGCCGGCGTTCGCCTTGCCCTCGGGCATGAGAATCTCGCCTTCGACCTCGAGGCTCTGGAACTTCTCTATATCAGTACCTGCTCTACCGTCGCCATCGGCAGGTAGAGGTGAAGTGGGTCGTCTGGCAGTGGCGTGAACCCGTACTTGCGGTAGAACGCGGCAGCCGCATCGTCGAGTGCGTCCACCTCGACCGCGTGGATGCCGAGGCCGGCCGAAAGGTCCAGCGATCGCTGGAGGGCGTCGAGGAGCAAACCCTCCCCGAGTCGCTTCCCTTGGGCCGTCACATCGACCGCGAGGCGTGCCAACAACACGACCGGCACCGGGTGCTTTGGAAGTTTCCTCGCGGCCTTCGCCGGGAGTCGCTCGAACGCCACCGCCCCTGCTGCCAGGGTGTAGTACCCGATCACGAGCGGTTCATCTGGAGGAACAGCCACAAAGGTCTTACCGAGCCGCCGCTTCTCGTACTGGCTGACGCGGGTACGGATAAATTCGTCGAGCGGCGGCTGGCCACAGGCGAACGTGGCCCGCTCATGGTGTTTGCCGAACGGCTCGATGACCCAGTCAGCCACGGCGGGCCTTGTGGCGGGCGGCGGCACCCCTCAGGGCCTTGGGCGGGGCCGGCGGGTTGGCGAGGAGGTCCAGGAATCGGTCACGGTCACGGTCGGATAGCCGGGACGGCGTTTCCTCGGCGAACGGCAGGTCGTCTTCAGCCACCACCTTGGCCCGGCGTATGCGGACCTCCGTATCGCTCAATCGCTCGACGATGACCGTCGCGTTGGCGAACTCCTTCGGGAGCACCAGCCGCGCCTTGGCGTCCGTGGTGCGGGTTTCGGTCTGCATGACTCCCCCCTTGTTGATGACAACTCCATGCGAAAACTACACCGGGTGGGACAGTGCGTCAAGTGGGACAATCCCACAACATGGTCATGCCGCGAGACCGTGTACCTCGCTTGGAGGAGCGGCATGAGCTCCGTTCACTCAGATCCGAGACACCCGGAGATCTACCCGTCTACCGGCGTCTCAGGCGTCGGCAGGATGATTTGCCAGAACTCGAGGTCGAGCCAGCGGCCAAACTTGAAGCCGGCCTCACGGACGGTGCCGCAGCAACGAAATCCCAGCGAGCTATGCAGGGCGATGCTCGCCACGTTCGACGCGTCAATGCCCGCGATGAGCATGTGAAGGCCCGACTTCTTGGCCTCCGCGATGATCGCCTGCATGAGCTGCCGGCCCACGCCCTCGCCACGGTACCGGTCGTCTACGTAGACCGAATGCTCGGCGGAATACTTGTAGGCCGGCCGTGGCCGGAACGGGCCCCACGTGGCAAAGCCGGCGAGGATTCCAGGCTCCCATTCGATCCCGAGCACGGGAACGCCATCCCGCTCCCGGACAGCGAGCCACTCCTGCATCACCTCATCGGTCCTGGGCGCGTATTCGTAGAGCGCCGTCGTGTTGAGAATCGCCTCGTTGAAGATCGACTGGATGGCAGGCAGGTGCGCAGCCGTGCAACGGATGACAGGTCGGCGGGGGGGCGGAGGTCGCTTCCGTGGCATTTTTTAAAGGCGAGTTGCCGAGTCGATCGGCAGTCTCGGGGCGGGAGTCAAGAGCGACACGACAACAAGAACCACGAACCCGAGCGGGATCGTGACAAGGCCTGGCTGGCTGAACGGCATCGGGGCGAGGTCGCGCGAGATTCCATACACCTTCTCGAAGGTGTCGGCCGAAAGGAGGATCCATCCGAGCGACGAAGCCATGCCGACGGTGACGGCCGCGATGATCCCCTGCTTCGTGGTCCGCGGCCAGAAGAGGAGCATCACAAGCGCCGGTAGGTTGGCGCTTGCGGCAATGTTGAAGGCCCAGCCCACCAGAAACCCGACGTTGAAATCCTTGAAGAGGATGCCAAGGATCATGGCGACGATCCCGAGGCCCACAGCAGCAATCTTGCCAATGCGGACTTTTTCGTGATCGGTGAGCTGAACCTTGAAGACATCTTGGACGAGGTCGTGGGCCACGGCGCCGCTTCCGGCCATGATGAGGCCGCTGACGGTGCCGAGGACGGTCGTGAAGGCGATCGCGGAAATGATCGCAAAAAGCGTTTCGCTGAATGACCGGGCGAGGAGCGGGGCGGCCATGTTCGAGTCGGTCGGATTGAGGGCACCGCTGGTCATCGCGCCCAGGCCGAGGAACAACGTCAGGATATAAAAACTGCCGATGGCCACGATGCCGACGACCGTGCTCTTGCGGGCGGCCATCGCGTCTTTGACGGTGTAGTAGCGAATGAGGATGTGGGGCAGTGAGGCGGTGCCGCAGAAGAGGGCGAGCATGAGGCTGGCAAAGTCGAGCCGGGCCATGAGGGTCTCGCTCGTCGTGGTGCCACCGACGAGGCCCTTGAAGATGCCGCCTGGCCGAAGCAGCTCGGCCGCGGGGCGTTCCCGCGGGGAGAATGTCTCATGCGTGCCGTCGACGTCCGTGTGGGTCGCCTTGCTCCAGGTGACCACGGTGGAATCCTCCAGGGCAGACAGATAAGCAAGCGGACCGAGCGGACCGGTCGAGCGGGCATCCCCGAACCGTTCAGGGAGCTTCGAAATCGTGCCCACTGGCCGCAGGTCGTGATCTCGTGATTGTGGCGTACCGTCGATAAGCACCGTCCCATCGGGTGTCACGGTGCGAACCTGGGGCGTCATGTCGACGGGGCCCTCGCTGCCGGCGTTGACTGAGAGCCCGCGGCTGAGGATGAGCACCGTCAGGATGCCGCAGAAGAAAACGAGCAGCGAGCCCTTGATGAATTGCACCCACGTCGTGCTCACCATTCCGGCTGTGACGACGATGAATGTGACGGCCACGCCCACGAGGATCACGCCCGCCTGGTGTGGCAGGCCCAACAGTGGCGTGACAAGCGAGCCCGCGCCAACCATCTGCGGGATCAAATAGAAAACGCTCACGACGAGCGTGGAGATGGCGACGGCGAGCTTGATGCCTCGACTGTCGAACTTGGCATCAAGGGCATCGGCAAACGTGAATTTTCCGAGGGCCTTGATCGGCTCGGCGATGACAAAAAGGGCGACGACCCAGCCGGCTAGAAATCCGATCGAATACAAAAACCCGTCGTAGCCGGAGACGGCGATCATCCCGCAGATACCGAGAAACGACGCCGCGGAAAGATAGTCACCGGCGAAGGCGATGCCGTTGACCGCCCAGTGGATTTGCCCGTGTGCCGCGAAGTAGCCCTGGGCCGACTGCCCCTTGCGGCCGAGTCGGAAGGAGAGCCAGAGGACGCCAGCTACGACAGCGGCGAAGATCGCGACGGCAAGCGGTGATGTGTGGTGGAGCATCGATGACCGAGCGTCTCAAGATCGCGACGTCGGGGCAAACAGAAACGCAGTCGCAAGCACGATTGCCGCGACGATCAATCCAAGCCCGCAGATGATCGCGAGGTTGACGCCACCAAAGGGTCGCTTAGCCACGATGTCTGGCCGCACGAGGACGAGCGTGATGAACCCGGCATAGAGCAACACGTAGATGCCGAAGAGGGCGAGGCCCACACGGCTCGCACGTGGCAGGTTCGGTGATTCTCGCGAAGGTTCGTGCATCATTCCGTCATCCGATCGTGTCCCGTTTCCATCCATCGCCGATGGTGTCAAACAACCATCAAAGCCCCTCGCGCCAGCGTGGGGACGGCGGGTCGTTCGGCAAGACCGCTCATGATAACAAGGAGGACAGCCTTCATACCGCAGTCCCCCCTGCTCGCGCAGGGGGGCTTGTATTGAAGAACGCGCACGTTGGAGAACCCGCAACGCCAGGAGAGCCGGCTTGTGTTCTGGGCGGACGCCCGGCGAGCGACGTTGGGCCAAAAAAGCTACGGTCGGGCATCAAAGCCCCTCGCGCCAGCGTGGGGACGGCGGGTCGTGGGGCAAGACCGGCCACGATGGCAACCGGGACGGCGCACCACCCGCAGTCCCCCCTGCTCGCGCAGGGGGGCTTGTGTTGGAGAACGCGCACGTTGGAGAACCCGCAAGGCCTGGAGGGCCGTGTTGAGTTCCGGCCGGAGGGCCGGCAAGCGAAGCACGGCCATGGATGGCGTGCGCCGCGTACAAGCGTCCGGCGACATGACACGGGCTTGCCCCGAAGCGTCACGTGGCGGGGCTACTTCTTGGGCTGCGATTGGACGGGATAGAGCGTCACGGGGTTTTTAACGTGGCCCTCGGGACGGCGGGCGGGTGACGCGGGATCGATCAGCTCGGCGGTCATCCGTTTGGCGAGTCCCCGGAGTTTTTCGACGACCTCGGGGTGGTCGGCGGCGACATTGGTCGTCTCGCCGATGTCGGCCTCGAGGTCGTAGAGCCGTGGCTCATCCAGCGATGCGGGCACCTGCACAGCATCGCGACCCATCCGCTCCGCCTGGGGCGCGATGGCGAGCTTCCAACGACCCTGCCTCACCGCGTCGAGGTTTTTTCGGGAGAAGTAGTAGTGGGCCTCGCGGGCCGCCTGGGCTGCCGTGCCGAATAAGTGCCCCGAAATATCGCGGCCGTCGATCACGGGGTCGGCAGGCACCGTGCCGCCGGCAAGCGTGACGAACGTGGGCAAGAGGTCGATCGTGCCACTCACCGTGTCGCAGGTCGTGCCCGCGGGAATGCGGCCGGGCCAGCGGGCGATCGTGGGAACGCGAACGCCCCCTTCCCAGGTGCTCCCCTTGCTCCCCCGAAACGGTTCGGCGCTTGCGAAATCCTTGACCCAGCCGATCCATGGGCCGTTGTCGCTCGTGAAGATCACCAGCGTGTTGTCATCGAGGCCGTTGTTGCGAATGGCTTCGAGTACCTTGCCCACGCTCCAGTCGAGCTCCTCGATCCAGTCGCCATACGGACCGTTGTCGCTTTTGCCCATGAACTTCTTGCCTGGAAACAGCGGGATATGGATCGCCGTGTGGGGCATGTAAAGAAAGAACGGCTTGTCCTTCGATTCCTCGATGAACTTCACAGCCTCCATCGTGGACTGCTCGACCGTTCCTCGTTGTTCCTCGTCGGTGAGCAGGGCCTCCACCTTGTCGTCGCGAAGCAGCGGCACGACCCGCTTGCCCGTCTCGGCCGATATCTTCTGCATGTCGTTGGAGTACGGAATCCCGAAATAGCGATCAAAGCCCTGCCGCGTCGGCAAAAACTCAGGCTGGTCGCCAAGGTGCCACTTGCCGATGCAGGCGGTCGCATAGCCAAGGTCCTTCAGGCGCTCGGCGATCGTGACCTCGTCAGGCGAGAGGCCCCCAGGGGCCGCCGGAAAATAGACCCACGGGTCACCGCACCGCGGACCATATGAGCCGGTCAGAAGCTGCGCTCGGGATACCGAACATACGGGCGCCGCATAGAAGCTCGTGAACTTTCGTCCTTCGGCCGCCATCCGGTCGAGGTTCGGCGTTTTCTGAACGGTCGCACCGAACGGCCCCACGTCGCCGTAGCCAAGATCGTCGATAAAGATCACGACGATATTGGGCTGATCGGCGGCGGAGGCGGTGCCCGCGAAGACCATCGCCACCGCAACAAGAACAGCGACACGGAATGGAAACGTCATCTACTTCCCCTTCTTGGCCGGCTGGTCTGAAAAACGGAATGGGTCGTCATGCCGCTGCATCTCGGCGAGAAGCAACGCCTCCATCTCACGGCGAACCTCGGCCTGGGCGGGATCGTCGGCAAGATTCTTTTGATGCGGCTGGGGCTTCGCGTGTGACACAGCCATGACGGCAGGGTCGTGATGCTCTGCCAAAAACTCCTCGGGGTTGTCCTTCAGGTTGAAAAGCTGTGTCATGAGGCCGCCGACCGGCGACTCATATTTGATGAGTTTCCAGTCGCCTTTTCGCACACTGCGAATACCAGGCTTCGCGCCACCGCAGTAGACGCCGTAGAGCACATCACGAATCTCCGGCACCTCGCCGGTCAGCACCGGCAGAAAGCTTTTGCCTTCGTTTGACTTCGGGGCCTCGATACCGGCCATGTCACAGAGCGTCGCGAGCACGTCGGCGAGGTAGACGTTGCCCGGGGCCCGCGTGCCGGCCTTCACACCGGGACCAGCCACAATGAGCGGCACCCGCCACGTGGCCTCATAGAGGTTTTGCTTGCCCTGGAGGCCGTGGCGGCCGATGGCCATCCCGTGGTCGGCGGTGTAGATGATCCAAGTGTTGTCGAGCTCCCCCATGTCGCGGAGCTTGTCGAGTACGCGGCCGATCTGGATGTCGATATTTTCACTACAGGCAAACTGGCGGCCGAGCTCGTTTCGGATCGTGGCTTCGTCCCGGCGCTTCCAGACACCGCTGACAGCCACCTCGTCTCGCACATCCATGTTGGTGTTGTCGAACGGATGCTTCGGCAGCCACGCCAGCGGCAGGGGCGGCTGTGCCGCATCGAGTGGCGGGGGCTGTGACTTGTCGGTGTAGTTGACGGCCCCGTACTTCGCGAGAAGTTCTGGCGTGCCGTCTCGCACGTCGTGCGGATGCGAGAAACCGTAGTAGATCAGGAAGGGCTTTTCGTCTTTTGATGTCTCGTGATCGGTCAGGAAATCCAGAACACGTTCGGCATGCCAGGCGCTGCCCCCTTCGGCGGTACCCTCCCGTTTCGTGGCATCATGCCGCACGGTGAACTTCTTGTTGGCCGCCTCATAACTGTTTTGGTCCTTGCAGGTCCGCATCGTGGAGTAGCCGGCGCTATTGAACACGCTTGCGAGGACATGGTCCTCGATGTCGGCCGGGCAGCGAACGTTGAAACCGTCTCCAGCGTTCTTCCCCTTGCGCTGTCCCGGCCCGATGGGCAGATGCCAGACCGAACGCCCGGTCATGATCATGTGCCGCGACGGAGAGCAGACGGCCCCCGAGAACGAGCCCATGTGGTACGCGGCATCAAGGACGACGCCTCGGGCAGCAAGCGAATCGATCACCGGCGTCTCGAGTTTTGAGGCGGGGTCGTAGGCCTTGAGGTCATAAGGAGCCTGGTCGTCAGCGAGGATGAAGAGAATATTTGGCCGCTTGGCCGGCTCAGGCGCAGCGACGGCTGCGACGCAGCTCATGGCCACAGCGACGAGAATGATGTTGGCAAATCGGTTCATTGAGCCACCCTTGCTGGGAGATGAGTTTCGGGACTTTTTGCGGTGGGCCGGCGGCCGGAGAGTGGACGAGGCTTCTTGGGTGCCACCCCAGGAGCCATCTCGCGGCACTCGTCGGCAATACGATTCCATTCCTTGTCGAGCGATTGCACGCGGTCGGGATGATCCGCCGCGAGGTTCTGCGTTTCGCAGCGGTCGCTCGCGAGGTCATAGAGCTCCCACGGTTCCCCTTTGGCCGCGACGAGTTTCCAGTCGCCCGCGCGGACACTACGGTGCCCGTCATGGCACCACCAGAGTGACTCATGCGCCGGCGGTGCTTCGGGATCGCCGAGCGACGCGGCAAAGCTCTTGCCCTGCATCGGTGGCGCGGTCTGGGCTTCATCTACCTCGATGCCAGCGAGCTCCAGCACTGTCGGCACGAGATCAATGCAATGCACCGGCTGGCGGCGAAGCTCTCCCTTCGCGGCGATGCCGGCCGGCCAGTGGACGATCCACGGCGTGGCGATGCCCCCCTCGTGGGTCCAGGTCTTGTGTCGCCGAAATGGCGTGTTTGAACAGGTGGACCAGCCTGGGCCGAGACACAAATAACTACTTCGCGAGCCCATTGGGGCCGCGGGATCATGCCCCTCACCACGGACCATGATCTCGGCGGAGCAACCGTTGTCGCTCAGGAACAGAATGAGCGTGTCATCGACGGCGCCCATCAGTGCGAGCTGATCAATGATGCGGCCGATCTCGCGGTCCATCACGTCGACCATCGCCGCATGGATCGCCATTTTGGTGGCTTGAAATTCTTGCTTTTCTTCCGTGAGGTCATCCCACGGAAGCGGCCTGTTCACTTCACCGGGGCCAAGTTTTTTGATGGCGTCGGCAAAGTGATAGGGTGGTCCGAGGTCCCGCTCGACCTCTGAGAGATTCGTCGTGACGATGCCCTTGTCTGCCACCCGCTTGGCCCGCTCGGCGCGGACCTTCTCCCAGCCGGCGCGGTAGCGTTCGCGGTACTTTTCGATGACGTCTGCCGGGGCATGCAGCGGGAAGTGCGGCGCCGTGAAGGCGACATAGTGGAAAAACGGTGCTCCGGCATGGTCACGGGCATGCTCAGCGAGACACGCGACGGCATGGTCACCGATCGCGGTTGTCGTATAAAAGTCGTCGCCAGCATCGACAGGCCCACCGTCAACCGTGATGCCCTTCGGATCAAAAAAATTGCTCTGGCCGACGCCTGTCACATCAAGCGACCGATCAAAGCCGCTCTCCAGCGGTTTCCCGTCGATATGCCACTTGCCGGAGTGGTACGAGCGATAGCCGGCCGGAGCGAGCCGCTGTGACAAAAGCGGTGCCCACGCTGGCCGCTGGCCCCCCACGCCCCCTTTGGTGTCGGGAAGCGAATCGCGATGGATTGCCTGGGGGTAGTAGCCCGTGAGCAGCGCCGCCCGCGTCGGCCAGCAGCGGGCGGTGTTGTAGCCCTGGGTGTAGAGAAGCCCGCCTGCGGCAAGCCGGTCGATGTGCGGCGTGTCGATCTCACCGCCGTAGCAGCCGACATCAGAAAACCCGAGGTCATCGGCAAGGATCACAAGCACATTGGGCCGCTTGGCCTCACGGTCGTCGGCCACCGCCAACGCGGCCTGGCCGCATACGACCATGACCGCGGCCATCCGTCGCATCGCCATCATGTCTTCTCTCCTGGGCACATGCCGCCATCAGGCGGGTTTGCGTTTTTTGTTTTGGCCCGGCGGTAACGACGAGGGCCCGAGGTCATCACCAAACACATCCGTAATCAAGGCTTCGAGCCGGCGGATCGTGTCGGCATGCTCGGGTCTCTCGGCGAGGTTCGCGAGCTCTCGGGGATCGTTGTCATGGTCGTAAAGCTCGCGGCCCGCCTTCCCACCGTTCCAGAGCGTATACCGCCAGCGACCGCTTCGCACGCTCACGCCCCGCGCACCACCGCGGTCCACTTCCGTAAACGCCGGCCGCTCCGGAAATTTTTTGAGTGCGGCATCATCGCCGATGAGAAGGGGCGCGAGGCTTCGCCCCTCGAACGTGGGCGGCGCCGGCACGCCACAGAGGTCGCAGAGCGTCGTCGCGAGGTCAATGAGCTCGACGGTCTGGGCCGTGGTCACGCCGGACCGGCCTCCAGGAACGACGATCACAAGCGGCACCCGCGCGCTCTCTTCAAAGAGGCTTTGCTTATGCCAGAGGCCGTGCTCGCCGAGGTGATACCCATGGTCACTGGTGAACACGACCACCGTGTCGTCGGCGAGGCCGAGGCGATCGAGGGCGTCCACGACGATGCCCACCTGCGCGTCGACAAACGACACACTCGCTCGATACGCCTGGAGTGCCTCACGTCCGAGGTCTCCAACGAGCCGAACCTGCTCCTTCTTCCGGCTGCCGATCGCAGCGGCGGGGACGCGGGCGTCGTGATCGGCGGGCACATCGGGCAGTGTCACGCCATCCAGCGGATGCTTGTCAAACCACGGCTTGGGCGCCACATAGGGCGTGTGGGGTCGGTAGAAGCCCACCGCCAGAAAAAACGGCTTGCCATCCTGGATGCTGGCAAAGTGTTCGAGCCGCTCAACCGCGTGAGCCGCACCGATGCCATCGGTCTGTTCGGCATCAGTACCATCGGCGGCAAGCCAGCTTACGGTGCCTCCAAATTGCCAACGCTGGAGAGAGAAGATCTTGTCTTCATCGGCCACGTCGCGGCCTTTTGGATTGAACACCACATTCCAGCTCGGCGGATCGTCGTGGCCATCGGTACCAATGCCCTTCGGGACGCTGTAATGAAACAGCTTGCCGATCCGCTCGACCTGCCAGCCGGCATTTTGAAACGCCTGAGGCAGTGTGACGGTATTGGGGTCGGCCTGACGAAAGTGACGAGCGTTGTCATTGACTTTCGTGGTGCCAGGCCGACGGCCAGTCATGAAACTCGCCCGGCTCGGATTGCACAGCGGAAACTGACAGTACGCCCGCTCAAAGAGCACGCCCCGCGTGGCAAGCTTGTCGATGTGCGGCGAGATGGCCGTCGTGTCGCCGTAGGCTCCAAGCGTACATGCAAGGTCATCACAGATGACAAAGAGAACGTTTTTGGGGGTTGGTCTTGGCGGAGGTGCTGCCTCAGCCGGAATGGAACCCAAACACACCCATGCAATCCCGACGATGGCCGGCAGCGGCGATTGAAACGGCATCATCGAGAGTTTTCCGTAGGAATGAGTCCGTGATAAACGAGCGGGTAACACCAGCCACTACCGGCTGCCGATACACCAGAGTGAGTCGTGCGTCCGTAGATAGATGCGGCCATCCACACACACCGGCGTCGCCACGGTCATCTCGTCAACGCCGCCGGTGCCGACGATCGTCGGCTCCCGTTCGCCACCGCGAGGGATCGCGAGCACCCATGACGCGCCATCTTCACGGGTGACGATCACATGGCCGGCCACTACGATCGGTGACGAACTGAAGGCATTTCGATTCTTGGGCAACTCCTTGTCCCAGAGCGTCTTTCCCGTCGCGGCATCGAGCCCCGTGACGCGACCCTTGTCGGAGCAGAATACGATCTGGCCGTCGATGGCCGCCGGTGTCGGCACGTCAGACCCGACATCCTTCCGCTCCCACGCGACATGACTTGCCGTCACATCTCCTTTGCCGCCGCGGCGGATCGCCGTAACCGTTTCGCCGCGGGCATAGGGCGTGATGATGAGATCCCCCGACGCCACAGGCGAGGCGATCGACCGGAAGTAGCCATTGGCCGCAGGGTTCAAGCCGCCTACCCGCCAAAGCTCCTGGCCGTCGGCGACGTCGTGCGCCGTCACATGATCGGCACCGAGCACGACGAGCATCTCGGCGGGCTCTCCCTTCGCTGGGTCACCCGCGAGAACAAGCGGCGTGGAGTAACTCTGCGTGGCTTCCATCGGTGCTTCAATCGTGCGGTCATGCTTCCAGAGCATGTCGCCGGTCACGCGATCAAACGCCACCAGATAACTCGGCCCCTCCTGCATCACCGCGACGATGACCGCCTTCTTCGAGAGCACCGGTGACGTGCCGAGATCCCACCAGAGCGTGTCTTTGCCGAAACGCTTCTGGAGATTCGTCTTCCAGACAACCTCACCGCTCGCGAGTTTCAGGCAGGCAAGTTCACCACTCTTAAAATAAACCCACACATGCTCGCCATCGGTGACGGGCGACGGGTTCGACCCCGTGGCCTTCTTGTGCTTGCCGGCCCGCTCTCGGCCGAGCACCTGCCGCCACCGCTCCTTGCCGTCACGGCTGAAACAGATCGCGGTGTCATTCCCATCGACTCCGCAGGTGAGCACGACCGCGTCGCCCCACACCGCCGGTGTGCTTCCGCCGAGGCCCGGCAGTTTTTGTTGCCAGATGATGTTTTTATCGTTTGAAGCGGCCCCGTCGCCGGAAGACGCCCACTCAGTGACATACCCATCCCCAGTCGCAACCCCATCGAGCCCGGCGCCTCGCCAGTTTGGCCATTCGGCACCGGATGCCATGGCAACACACCAGCCCAGGCAAGCGCCTGCGATCACCGCCTTCATTCCGCTACGCATGCGACCCACTCCCGAGACTGATTCAATGCCGAACGCTCACGACCCTCGAGTCTATTCCCGCGCCTAGCCGCGTGGATTCCACCACGCATCGAGGCTTTTCTGAAGCTCTTTCACGACCTCGGGGCTTGCCCCTGCGAGGTTCTCGGTTTCATGCGGATCGGCTGCCACATCAAACAGCTCGATCTCGCCCCGCTCATACCGCGCCTGATCTTCCGGCATGACGTAGCGTGCCTCCCACTTCGGGAAGTCGCCTTTGCCATGCGCGGTCACTGGCTCGACGAGTTTCCAGAGATGATCGCCATCTCGGCGAACCGTCCATCGCCACAGGAGGCTTTTTGCAGGGTCATCGATGTCGATGAGCGTGTGGGTGTAGCACTCTCCAAAGAGCTGCTTCCTCGCCGCCACCTTCTTGGCATCGAGGAGGTTCAGGCCCGGCACACCCTCGGGCGCGGGCACGCCGCAGGCTGCAAGGATCGTCGGCAAGATGTCGAGCGAACTGGCAAGTGCCTCGCTCTTTGCCGGGGTAATCGTGCCGGGCTGGCGAAGCATGATCGGCGTCCGCAGACCACCGTCATACGGCGAAATTTTTGAGCGGGGTGCAAAACTCCGCTTGTCGTGGCTCTGAATCCAGCCGTTGTCGCAGACGTAGACGACAAGCGTGTCGGCCGAAAGTTTTTCGGTGTCGAGGAAGTTCATGAGGTCATCGACCGTGCGATCAAACCGCTCGACATTGCCCCAGTAGCGGGCGACATGAATGCTGTCGGTCTTCGACTGATAGTGCTCGACAAGATCGGCGGGCGGGTCGTGGGGATCGTGGGGCAAGAGCGGCGCATACCAGACGAAGAACGGCTTCTCATCCGCCCGGCACCGCTTCATGAAGTCGTAGACCGGCTCCATCGTGTTTCTTCCGATCGCGAGGCCGTCGTCGCCATGCCGCTGGCCCTTCGTCATGCCTTCATCGAAGCCGCCCCGCTTGAAGTGGCCCTGCCACCACTTGCCGGTTTGGAGGCTCCTGTAGCCGTGCGCGCCGAGAAGTTTTGGGAGCGTGGGCCAGGCTTCGAGATGACGGGTCATCCGCTCGCGGCCCGCCTCGAACGCAGCCTTCCCGGCCGGGGAGCCACGCGGAGCCTTTGGGGTATCGGGCGGATCATTGCCCACGACCTTGTGCTCGTGTGGATAGCGGCCAGTGATGAGCGACGCGAGGCTCGGGCAGCAGAGGCTCGAGGGCACGTAGCCCCGCGTGAAGACGAGGCTCTCGGATGCAAGGCGGTCGATGGCGGGCGTACGGAGATGCTCATGCCCCATGAAGCCGTAGTCACCCCAGTGCTGGTCGTCGGACAGGATGAGGACCACGTTGGGCTGGGCTTTCGCGACCGAGACACCCGAGATCATGGAAAGGAGCGTCATGACAGCGGGGAAAAGTCGAGGAAGCAGCCGCATGAAGAGTCTCCGAGATTGGCAGGCCCGAGGGGCCCGCAGGCAGCGGGTTGCGCCGAGTGGCAACACGAAAACAGCATTGTGCCATGCTCGGAAGTCGATTGCCACCGGTCAGCGGAGCACATGCCGTTTGCAGGCAAGCGATCGATCCATTGAAATACCGTCCCACGAACGACTCTCCCGCCTCACACGGAGCCCCCCATGCCCAAAGCCACCGTCGCCTCACTCGCCCCCGCCGGCAAAGCAATCCTCGTCCGCGTTGACTTCAATGTGCCGCAAGACGACGCGGGGGCGATCACCGACGACCGTCGGATCCGGATGGCGCTGCCAACCATCAAGTCGATCGTCGACCGCGGTGGCAAGGCGATCCTGATGTCGCATCTCGGGCGGCCGGGCGGCAAGGGGTTTGAAGCGGCTTTCTCGATGGCCCCGGTCGCCGCGCGACTTTCGGAGCTTCTCGGCAGACCGGTGGAACTTGCGAGTGACACAGGCGGTGCCGACTCCCACGCGAAGGCAAAGGCCCTTCCGGCTGGCGGTGTGCTCGTGCTCGAAAACGTTCGATTCAACAAGGGCGAGAAGAAGGGGGACGACGCGGCCTACGTCGATGGCCTCGCGAGTCTCGCCGATGCGTATGTCAACGACGCCTTCGGCACCTGCCACCGCACCGAGGCAAGCATGCATGCGGCGCCCGTCGCGATGAAGAAGCAGGGCAAGCCTGCGGTGTCTGGGTTTCTTGTAGAGAAGGAGATCGCCTACCTCTCCGATGCAATTGCCAAGCCCAAGCGGCCTTTTGTGGCGATCCTCGGAGGCAAGAAGGTGTCGGACAAGATCGCGGTGATCGAGAATCTTTTGAGCATCTGCGACCATGTGCTCATCGGCGGCGCGATGGCGTATACGTTTTCGCTGGCGCAGGGAGGCAAGACGGGCAAGAGTCTTGTCGAGGCCGACAAGGTGGAGCTCGCCAAGGAATTGCTCGCCAAGGGAAAATCAAAACTCGTGCTGCCGGTCGATACGCACTGCGCCGATGACTTTTCAGGCGACGCGAACAAAAGAATCGTGCCTGCTGGAGAAGTTCCCGACGGCTTTGAGGGGCTCGACATTGGCCCCGAAACGGCAAAGCAATACGCCGAGATCATTCGCGCAGCCGGCACGGTCGTGTGGAACGGGCCGATGGGCGTCTTCGAGATGCCGCCGTTTGATGCCGGCACCAAGGCTGTCGCCGACGCGGTGGCCGAGGCAACCGCCAAGGGAGCCATCACGATCATCGGTGGCGGCGACTCAGCCGCAGCCGTCGAGCAGCTTGGCTACGCTGACAAGGTGAGCCACGTCTCGACCGGCGGCGGCGCGTCGCTCGAGATGCTCGAAGGCAAAGCCTTTGAGACGGTGGCGGTTCTCGACGAGGCGTGACGTTTACAACCCGGCGGTGTCGTTGGCGGGCGGTGTGGTCGTCACAGCCTTGACGGGCCGGTCCTTCGGGTCGCGGGCGGCGGCGAGACGTTCCCCCACCTGCCGGACATAGTCGCGGTCGTGGCCGCTCAGGTTGTCGAGCGGCACCCGGAGCCGGAGACCTTCGGCGTCGAGAATGCAACTCCCGTCACCGGCGACATCGACGAGCGTGGCCACGAGGCTCGTGGCACCGCTCGAGTGAATCCACCGCCGCTTCGGTTCGACTGCCGTCACGAAATCGTCGTCGTCCGCCGCCGGAGCGGGAGGGGAGATGTCGTCGGCATCAGCCGCTGGAGCCGGTTCGCTCTCATCAGACTCGAACGGGTCGGTGCCAGGAGCCGTGGAGGGCTCACTCTCCGAGGAATCGAAAAGATCGCTTTCAGGCGACTCATCAGCGGGCTCATCGACCATGACTGCGTCGTCACTGGCGACAGGCTCGTCCAATGGAACCACCTCGTCACTCAAGTCAGGCTCATCTCCAAAGAGGTCGCTCGACTCCGAGTCGATGGGCGGCCGCGGGCTCGCGTCGGACGGAGTGCTGTCGAACGGCGAGGTGTCGGCCGGTTCCATGTCGTCATCGAACAAGTTCGGCTCGGATTCCTCGGAGCGTTTTTCCGATATGCCGGCCGCGGTGTCTCCATCGGCATCGTCAAAAAGGTTCGGCTCCTCGGGCTCAGGCTGCGGTTCTGGGGTCGGCTCTGGCTCGGGAGGCGTCACCGGCGTCGGATCGACGATCACATCCGGCTCGTCCTCCATCGGGGGCTCTTCGTCCACGACGTCGGGCATTGGCGCAACGGGCTCGTCTTCGGAGTCAACGAGCACGGAGGAGTCCTCAGCCACAGGCGATATCGCCTCATCGTCAGGAACGACTGGTGGCTCAGCCGTCCGTTCCTCCTCGACCATCTCGGGCTCTTCGGTCGTCTCTGGAAGCAGGGCGGGTTCGGTGACCGGCTCGTCGTTGCTTGCTCGCTTGACCGAGTCACCCACGACCGGCTGGAGATCGGGGATCGGATCGGTGGCGGACTCGAGCGGGCCAGAGGCCACGACCGGCTCAGGAGCCAAGGTCGGTGTTTCGTTGACGACCGAACCGGCTTCGGAGGTTTCCGGGCTTACGACGACGGGCGAAGCATCAGCCGCAACAACCGATTCCCCGCAGCAGACCGGCACCGGCGGGCACGCGACCGGCTGACAGCAGGAGTCGCTTTTGCTGACCATTTCGCCACAGCAGTCCCATGTCCGCGGCGAGGATCTGTATGCGATGGAAGCGGGTTGGCACTGCCGCCGTGCGCGAAGATGCCAGCATGCCCGAGCGGCATTCATCGTCGGCGCGAACATGAGGACAGCGATCAGAAACGCATGGAGGCAGCGACGCACGGAGCACCTTGCGGAGTCGGAGGAAAAGACCGAACACACCTGTCTCGGAAGCATGGTTCACGGTTCAGTCCCAGTCAATTGCCCGCCCCGTCTGCTCGGGCGTAGCCCCACCGAAAGCGCCCCCAAAACACGAGCCCGGAGGTGCGAGAGGCGGCCGGAGGGCCGCCAAGCCCGCCGGGGCCAAGGATGGCCCGGCGGGCGTATCGTCAGCTACATCCCATGCTGGTGCCGCAGTTGGGGCAGAGGTAGCAGGCGCCGTTTCGGTACGTGATCGACCCGCAGTTGTCGCAGGCCGGAGCGTCGCTCTGAAACCTGGCAACCTGCGATTGCCGGTCGGCAGCCGAAGCGTTGGGGTTTACCGTCATTTTGACGCCGGCCCGTTCGAGGACGGCAGCAGTCTCGGTCGCCGCCGCCGTCGCCTTGGCAACGACCGGCTTGGCCGCGCCGTTACCGGCTGGATGACGACCGCGGCTCGCGGTTGCCTCCGCCTTGCCGTTGGTCTTTCCTTGACCATCGGCCAG
>JBGTKO010000076.1:0-2823 GCA_041744595.1 Pirellulales bacterium | reverse complement strand
AGCTCGGCCCGAGCATCGACCAGCTCCCGCGGGGTTGGGGGCAGCCTGCCCACACCCGGCGGGAGCGACGTCATCACCGGGCGTGCCGCGACATGCGGGGGTTCTTCCGCGGCGGCGAAAGTGGCAACCAAAACGACGATGACGAGCCCGAGACGGATCATGCCCCCATTGTAGCCGGCCAACCAATCCGGTCGGCCGTGTAATAAAAGCCCCTCGCGCAAGCGTGGGGACAGCGGGTCGTTAGGCGAACCCGGCCATGATGGCAAACGGGACGGCACGCCACCCGCAGTCCCCCCGGCTCGCACCAGGGGGCTTCTATGCCGCGAGTTCACCGTCAAACGGGGTGGCTCGACACACCGCGGTGAGCCGCCCACACCTATGCCGCTACTTCGCCGCGGCCAACTCCTGCTTCTTCCGCTCTTCCACGATTTCCTTCTGGATGTTGCCAGGCGTGGCCCGGTACTTCGAGAACTCCATCGTGAACACGCCCTGGCCCTGCGTCATGCTTCGCAGGTCGGTCGAGTAGCCAAACGTTTCCGCCAGCGGCACCTCCGCAACAATCGTGGAGGTGTTGCCCACCGTTTCGGTCGAAACGATGAGGCCGCGCCGCTTGTTGAGCTCGCCCGTCACAGGCCCCTGGAAATCGGCCGGCACCTCAACCTCCATCTTCATGATGGGCTCGAGGAGCACAGGCTTTGTATTCAAAAACGCCTCGCGGAACCCAGCCCGAGCACACGTCTGGAACGCCATGTCGGAGGAGTCGACGTCGTGGTACGAGCCGTCTTCGAGCGTGGCCATCACGCCCACGATCGGGAACCCGGCGATGGGACCCTTGCCGAGCACCGCCCGGAACCCCTTCTCCACCGATGGGATGTATTCTCGCGGCACACGGCCGCCGACCACCTTGTCTTCAAAGACGAAGGTCTCGGTGGCGTCGTCTGGAAGCGGCTCGAGGTGGCCGACGATGTGGGCGTATTGACCCGAGCCACCCGTCTGCTTCTTGTGCTTGTAGTCGTAGGCGGTGCCCTTGGTGGGAGCCTCGCGGTAGCTCACCTTCGGGGCACCCACCTCCACCTCGACCTTGAACTCCCGGCGAATCCGCTCGACGTAGATATCGAGATGAAGCTCGCCCATGCCCGCGATGACGGTCTCGCCCGTCTCGTCGTCGGTGGCCACGCGGAACGTGGGATCCTCACGGGTGAACCGCTGGAGCGCCTTGCTGAGCTTGTCGAGGCCTTCACGCTTCTGCGGCGTGATGGCCATCTTGATGACCGGCTCCGGCACGAACATGTTTTCGAGCGAGCAATATTTTGGCTCGGATGAGTAGGTATCACCGCTCGCGGAATCGACGCCCATGATGGCCACGATGTCGCCCGCCTCCGCGGAGTCGATCTCTTCTCGCTTGTCGGCGTGCATCCGCACAATCCGGCTGAACCGCTGCTTCTGGCTCGTCCGCTGATTGATGTAGGTCTCACCCTTTGCGACCGTGCCCTGATAGAGCCGCATGAACGTGAGCTGGCCGTAGGGATCGTCGACGATCTTGAACGCCATGCCCACGAGCGGCTTGGCCGGATCAGGCGACAGATCAACCGCCTCGTCGGGGTTGTCCCACTTCTTCGCGATAATCTTCCGCTCGAGCGGGTTCGGCAGATAGCGAACGATCGCGTCGAGGAGGAGCTGCACGCCCTTGTTCTTGTAGGCACTCCCGCAGAACACCGGCGTGATGCTCTGCGTATGAACCGCCGACTTCACGACCGCGTGAATTTCGTCGTCGGTCGGCACCTCTTCCGAGAGAAGCTTCTCCATCAGCGAGTCGGAATACATCGCAAGGTCTTCGAGCATCGTGTGGCGGGCCGCAGCAGCCGCAGCCTCGAGCTCGGTGGGAATCGCTTCCTCGCGGACCGTCTCGCCGTTGTCGCCGTCGAAATAGAAGGCCTTCATCTTCACGAGGTCGATCACGCCCTGGAGCTTGTCTTCCTTACCGATCGGAATCTGCATCGGGATCGCGTGGCAGCCGAGCTTGTCTTTGAGCTGGCCCACCACCCGCTCGTAGTTGGCCCCGGTGCGGTCCATCTTGTTGACGAACGCCAGCCGCGGCACCTTGTATCGCTGCATCTGGCGATCGACCGTCATCGACTGGCTCTGCACGCCACCGACGCTGCACAGAACGAGGATCGCCCCGTCGAGCACGCGGAGGCTTCGCTCCACCTCGACAGTGAAGTCGACGTGGCCTGGCGTGTCGATGAGGTTGATGGCACAATCGCCCCACGTCACGCTGGTGGCAGCGGAGGTGATCGTGATGCCACGCTCTCGCTCAAGGTCCATGTAGTCCATGGTGGCCCCATCACCGTCGCCCTTGACCTCTTGGATGCGGTGGATGCGTCCGGCGTAATAGAGGATGCGTTCGGAGAGGGTGGTTTTGCCGGAGTCGATGTGGGCAGAAATGCCCATATTGCGAAGCTTGCTGAGATCGACAGACATGAGGGATACGCTGACCTGGGAGGAAATGGACTGAGAAAATGAGCCGGGGGACACCCGCGAGAAAGGTGGGACACGGACGCCCGCGGGATCACGGAATATACTCCCAGGCCGAAAAACGTGATAGGAGGGCCCCGCGGCACGCCAATAAAAGCCCCCCTGCGCGAGCAGTAATGACTGGCTTCACGCGGCGCGGGCCTTCCATGGCCCCGCTTCGCTTGCCGGGCCTCCGCCCGGAACTTAACCGGCCATCCAGGCCTCGCGCGTTCTCAGCCTTGCTCGCTCCCAATAAAAGCCCCCCGGCGCGAGCCGGGGGGACTGCGGGTAACTTGCCGTCCCGTCTGC
>JBGTKO010000075.1:0-12527 GCA_041744595.1 Pirellulales bacterium | reverse complement strand
GCGCTGGTGCTCGATGAGCCAACCAACGCGCTCGATGTCGTCGGCGCCCGCGATCTGCTCGACCTGCTCGACACGCTGCGAGACGCCGGCCGGACGATCCTCGTCTCGACCCACCGGCTCCACGAGATCGAGCGGCGATGCGATCGCTTTGTCGTGATCCACTCGGGGCATGTCGTCGCCCAGGGCACGCGAAACGAGTTAGCCGCCGAACCCGGAATGCTCGAGCGGACCTTCTTTGCGGCGGTCGAAGGGAGCGGCGGGGCATGAGCGACGTTTCCCCTCACCGCCGTTGGGCCGCCATTCACGGCGTGGCATGCCGCGACCTGCTCGAGTTTGTCCGCGATCGGCGAACACTCTTCGTCACGCTGCTCATGCCGATGGCGATGTATCCGATCCTCGCGCTTGCCAGCACGCTCGGCCTGAGAACGGCGCTTGCCGACCTCGACGCGAGGCAGGCGCCGCTCCCGCTGACGTTCGCGCTGTCGGGCGCCGACGCCGAGTTGGTCGCCGAGAGAATGGGGGCTGCATTTCGTTCAGCCGACACGACGACCGCTGACTGGCCCGCAACGGTATCACTCGAAATCAGGACCGCGGCGGACGCCCAAGACCTCCTCGACACTGGCATCGCCGACACCTGGATCCACCTCCCGCCTGGCACCGTCGCTTCGCTCGATGGCGAAGGGACGCTCGATCTCAACGTGCAACTCGCTGACGATCGGCGGAGCGACACTCGACTACGGCAGCACATCCTGGCCGTCATGCGAGCCCTTGCCGATGCCGTACGGCAGCGACGGGTGGCAGCGGCTGGCCTCCCGGACACCGTCCTCCGACCGATCGCCGTCCGATTCGCTCAAGAAGAGGCCGCGGCCACGGCGACGGCGGTCGATGGGGTCGTGCCGACCGTGGTCGCTGCGGTCCTCGTGCTCTTGGCCTTGCTCACGGCGACAGGGGGGTTCTATCCGGCGATTGACGCGATCGCCGGAGAGAAAGAACGTGGCACGATCGAAACCCTCCTCATTGCGCCGGCGAGCACCCTCGACATTGTCACTGGAAAATTCATGGCGGTGTTTGCCGTGACACTCGTGTCACTGGCAGCGAACGCGCTGTCCATGAGCCTCACGCTCGCCGTGCTGCTTCGGCTCCTGCCACGAGATCTCGAATTGGGAATCACGATCTCCACGGCAGCGGCTTGCGCGGGCGTTACGCTCCTCGCATTCATTGGCCTGGCTTCCGTGGCAGCGGCTGCGTGCCTTGCGGTCACGAGCGCTGCCCGCAGCACGAAGGAAGCCCAAAACACGCTCACGCCCGTGATTCTCCTGACAAGCGGCCTGGCAGGGTCGGCCCTGGTGCCCGGCGTGGGGGGGCCCTTCGTGGCGCTCGTGCCATTTGCGGGTCAGGTGTCGGTGGCCCGTGAGGTGCTTGTCCGCGAATCATCATGGTCCGTCAGCATGCTCCTGCTCATGTCGCTCGCCTCGTCGGTGATCTTTACGTGGATTCTCCTGCGGGCGGCGGCGGCGGCACTCTCCGACGAAGAGATTCTTTTTCGTGGCCCTGACTCAGCCGGTGGTCTTGCAGCTCGACCGGCCCCGCGTGATCTTCCGACGCCGATGCAGGGGTTTGCCGTGGCGCTCGTGGCCTTCGCCCTGCTCTGGTACGCCCAAGGGCTCGCGCCAGATGATCTTATCTACGCCCTTCCGATCCAGCAGGCGGCGCTTCTCCTGCCACTCGCGGCCGTCACGTTCTGGCAGCGGGTCAATCAGTGGCGCACATTTCGGCTCGTATGGCCGAGCGGTCCAGGCCGTGGCGGCCTCATCTTCGTGGCCGCCGCGGTTTCCGGTGCCGCCCTCTTCGTCACCGGTGCGGCGATCCTCTTGGCCGTTCGTGGCGTGACCGAAATCTCACCGGCGGCGCAGGAGATGGGCGAACGGCTCATCGAGCTTTTAATCAATCGGCCTTGGTGGGTGGGGGTGATTCTCATTTCGGTGATGCCGGCGATCTGCGAGGAGCTGTTCTTCCGCGGCTGGATGCTGGCCGCCTTTGCCGGGAAGCGGCCGAGCCGCAGCCGAACTGTTACCGCGGTGCTCCTGCAGGCGGCTGCCTTTGCGGCATTTCACCTGCTCCCCGAACGGATTCCACAGACGTTCATCCTCGGGGTGATCCTCGGGTGGATGACACTCCGTACCGGCAGCGTTCTTCCGAGCATGGTTGCTCATGCGGCGCACAATGCGGTGCCGCTCGTCTTCCTCTCGCTCGTCGGGAGCACGTGGGTGCCTGACCTCGGCGGTGATGTCTTACCGACCTGGGTCGTTATCACCGCGGTGGCCGCCGTCGTCGCCGGCCTCGCGATCGTTCGCCGTTCGGTTCGTCGGATGAAGAACGGCTTATGATCAGTCTGAAGGAATTCCTGCGGCGGGTGGCTGCCGTTGGTCCGCTCCCGGTCTCCCTGTTCGAGTGATTGAAGCGGTCACGGAGGGATCGCATGAGCCAATCTGGGTTTCTTCAATCGGTTGTCGAGCGGGGTTCCCTCAGTATCGGCCCACCTGGCGATGAGTCAGAGACCGACGACGACATCGATGCCACGCTCGTCGAATACGAAGCGGTCTATCGTGAGGAGTTTCCGGGCTCGCCGCCGCCATTTTCAATTTCCTCCGGCCGGTGGGCTCTGCGGGTGTTTCATCGGGCCTGCCAGTTTCTCGTCTACCGTGACATCGATGCCGAGACGATTGCTGCCGTGCTCGAAGAGCCATGCCCGTCGGCCCCAGATGGCCCGGCGGCCCAAGCAGCATCGCGGCATTATTCGGTTGATCTCGTCTTCCGTTTCCTACCCGATCTCGCGCGGCTCACGAAAGCTGCCTCGGAGAACGACCCCTTGTGCAGCCGGCTTCGGCAGTGGGGGATCGAATGGCCGCTCTCATCGGTTGGGATGCCCGACATAACGCCTGGGGATGTCTCCGCCATCTGCGAACATCGCGGCCTGCTCACGGTCTACGTCGATCGCTTGATCGCGCGGCAGGATACGTCAAGATTGAACGATCCCCGAGTTCGCTCAGCCGTGCGGGCATCCCTCGGGGATTTTGAAGATCTCTCGCCGTCGATTGCCGCCGCCTTGCGAGGGTATGACGAGGGTGCAGCCGAGCTGTCCGTACCAACGCAACGATGACACGGAGGCAAGGAACGTTTGCCATGCAGGAAGAACCCGCCGATGACTTTCTGGTGGCGCGACGGCTCGTCACGGAGATCCTTACTCCACTCAAGCAGGCGTTCATCGACAAGGATGAGGTGATCGACCTGCTCGGTGTCTGCCTCGCCGGCGGTGAAAACCTTTTTATCTTGGGGCCACCGGGGACGGCCAAGAGTGCCCTCGTCCAGGAAATGGCTCGCCGGATCGAAGGGCAGGTTTTCGATTATCTGCTCACTCGGTTCACCGAGCCGAACGAGCTCTTCGGGCCGTTTGATATCCGCAAGCTCCGCGATGGCGAGCTTGTCACCAACACCGAAGGGATGCTCCCCGAGGCGTCGCTCGTCTTTCTCGACGAGCTGCTCAATGCCAATAGCGCGATCCTGAACAGCCTCTTGATGGTGCTCAACGAGCGGGTGTTTCGACGAGGCCGCGAGACGCGGCGGCTGCCCCTGCTCATGGTCGTCGGCGCGAGCAATCGACTGCCAGAGGATGACGCACTCAATGCGCTTTTCGATCGCTTCCTCCTTCGCGTGCGGTGTGACAACGTCGATGACGAACGCCTGGCCGATGTACTCGAAGCCGGTCTGAGGCTCGAACTGGAGAGCCGTTCCACGCAGCCGACGCTGTCCGTTCACGATCTCCGACATTTGCAGAGCCAGCTTGCCACGATCGACGTGGGTACCATTCGGGCCGAGTATGTCCGCGTCGTCCAGCAGTTGCGGAAGGCAGGCATTGCCGTTTCGGATCGTCGGGCGGTCAAGCTCCAGCGGCTGATCGCGGCCAGTGCCCTGATCTGCGGCCGTCGCCAGGCAAACCCGACCGACCTGTGGGTCCTTCGCTACATCTGGGACACCGAGGAGCAGCGGGAGGTGGTTGCCGCGATCGTGCAGCCGGCCGTCGATGCGGCGGTCAAGCACGAGTCGGTGAGCCCCCATCCGCGGGCCCGCGTGCAGGGTGGGCCTGATCCCGAGGAGCTCGCCCGCGATCTCGAACGGCTCGAACAGCAATTGAAAACGGCCGATCACGATGAAGGACGCCTCGCTGTTCTCCGCGATCAGCTCAGCCTGCTCTCGAGCCGATGCCAGTGGGTTTCTGATTCCCAGAAGAGGACGTTCCTCGAGAGTCGCGTGAGTGCCCTTTGGAACCCACCGCACCAGCATGGGCCTGCAACGTGAAGCCCCGCTTTGCCTGGAGCGTGCCGATCGACAATCCTCGCGTCCTGGGCGACATGCGACGCTGGCCCGGCATCGAGGCAATCGAAGTGCCGCCGCGAATCTGGCTTCGCGCGGCACACTCAAGCACCGAGCAAGAAGACTTCCTCCGGCGTGTGCCAGACATCGATCGCTACTCCGTCCTCGATGATGGCCAACTCATACCTGTTTCGGGGCGGGTGCCTTCTGACCATCTTCCGTCGGGCGCATGGCGGCCGCTTGCGGAACTGCTCAGCGTCGAACTGCCCTCGTGCGACGACTCTCTCGTGACGCCGTGCGCGTCGTCGCTTCGGCTCGTGCGGTCAGTCATCGAACGCGAGCCGACGTGGCTACACACGTCGCTTGCCACCTGGACCGCCTACGCCGCGACAGCCCCGCAGGTGCGGCTTGCTCGTTGGACCTTTGCGGCTGACCGTCGTGGGCAGGTCGTCGTCCGCGGTGCCCCCTTGCCGCCACTTCCTGGCACGCGGCTTGTCGATCACGACGGCATCATCGTGCCGGCAGGATGGACGTGGCAGCCACATGTGTCGGCCGACGTTGTCCGCGAGGCGTTTGCCCTTCAGGCAAGAGACGCGTTGCTCTGGATGCCTGACGCCTCATGCCAACGGATCCGAAGCGAAGACCTCGTGCAAGCCACCCGCTCCGCCGCCCGCTCCACTGCGGTCGCGGTGACTTCCTAGCCACGCGAACTCCGTATGACCACGGCAGAGTTTTATTTCGCCGCGCCTGAGCCATCGTTTTGGAAATGGCAGGACGAGGGCAACGTCGTTGCGTGGCCCGACGGCCAGACGATCGCGTTTCGACAGGAGCTCCAGGCCGTCTACCGTCGCCTCCAGACGCAAAGCCTGCCTCCCTTCGGCGCGGTGGTACTGCTGCTAGCAGCCTGTCGCGACTCGTGGCGGGAATCGATGGTTCACATCGGCCTGCTCGACAGGCTGCTCGACTCCGAGACGCATTCGGACCGGCTGGAACTGCTCATGAAGGTCTGCGAGCGGCTCGATCGCGTCCACGGACTTGACGCGTCGCTCCGCACGTCGCCCGAGGCAAAGGGTGAGCTCACGGCGATGATCTTCGAGGGGCAGGGAGAGGCACCGCTGCCAGGTGTGTTCGCATCAATCATCAACGACTTGGATCATGGCCTGTCGGAGGCAACGCTCTCTCCGGCGCGGCCCTCGGATGGCGTCAACCACGTACTTCGTGATCTCGCCTGGCTCCACCGCGGCCTCGACCGTGTCGATACCGAGGCCCTCGCGCTGCGACTCAAGACGGGACTCGAACAGCCACTCGTCACAAAGCCTGTCGATCTGCACCTGCCATCGACCGGGGCCGCTCGAAAAATCCTCGTCGATCTTCTGGAAGACCCCGAGCTTGGCGGCGTGGCGCGGCTTGCAAAACTGCTCCTGGCCGCCTTGCATGTGCCGACGCCGATGAACCTTCCTGAAAACCTCCCGGTCGGCGGCGTGTCAGACATCAGCAACCGCGGCACGCTCGACCGATTGCTGCTCAGCGAGCTGGCCAACGACGGGCTCACGCTCGCCGTCCGCGTCGCGATGAACGAGGCGCTCTACCTTCGCCGTGAATCACCCCCGCGCCCTCCGCCACGACGGCGGCTCGTGCTGCTCGATGCGGGGCTGCGGATGTGGGGGGTGCCGCGGGTGTTTGCGACGGCGGTCGGCCTGGCGTTTGCCGCGGCCGCGAACGACACGACCGACCTAGAGCTTTTTCGGGCGGCAGGTCGTGATCTCGATTCGATCGATTTTTCTGATCCCGCCGGTATCAACGACCATCTCGCGGTGCTCGATCATCATCTCCACCCAGGCGACGCGTTGGCGGCCGTCGCAGCCAAGGCCGAGGGGGCCGGCACGGCGAGTGATGTCGTGGTCGTAACCGGCACCGACGTTTTGAACGACCCTGCGTTTCAGCGAGCCCTCGCGGACGTCCAACTCCAGCTTCCTGACATTCACCTGGCAACCGTCAGTCGCGACGGCAGGTTTGAGCTCTGGCTGAAAAGTTGCCGCGGCCGAAAGCTTCTCGGCAAGGCAGAGTTCTCGCTCGAGGACATTCTCTTTCCGCCGCGAAAACCGACACTTTCACTCCTCGGGGATCACGATGCCGACCTGCCGGCCATCTTTCACGCACAAAAATTTCCGCTTCGGATGTCGTGCCCGATCGACCTCGAACGGTCGTGGCACGTCGAAGGCCTCGGCACGCTGAGCTACTGTCGCGATGGACGCCTGCTGCATTGGAACGATCCTGGCCGCGGAGCCGTCGAGCTGGCCGACGGGTTGCCGCAGGGCGCTCTTCATGCTGCGGTGACACGATCGGGACAAGACAACGGCCTTGCGATCGTGGGCAAACTCAGCCGCCACGGACTCCGTCTTGTCACGTTCGACGGCGACCGCGGCTCATGCTGCCAGGTTCCACTCGAGATCACGATCGACCAGCCGACCTATGCGTTCATGCGTCATGGCATTGCCTTCGTGGGCAATGCATCGACCCTGAACGCCTGCCACATGCCGACGGGTAAGCTCTTGGCCGAGAGCTCTTTGGCGGGATTTCGTCACGTCCGATCACGGTTCTTCAGTCGTCGCGAATATGAATCAGGAAGACCCACAAGGAGTTGGCAGGTCGCGACCTTCAATGGATCCGAGATTGAGTTCGTCAAGTTTTACGTCGAGACGGATGCAGACGGGCAGGTCGTCACCGTGTTCGATTCCGATCTCTACGAAGGCCCCTTGATGCTGACGGCGAACCTCACACTTATCCACTGCGGCACCGGAAGACGCCAGAGCATCGCGCCCGGGCCGCAGCACAAGCTGACAGAGGGTGTTCACTACGCATCACGAAATGGCACACGGATTCGGTTGACGGACGAGTGGCGGCTCGGCCACTGGATCTTCGACATCGCGAAAGACGAGCTGGTCGTCAAGCATCCCGAGGCGGAAGTGTTTTCATCCGTGACGCCTGTCACGTTGCGGCACCGCTTCAACGCGATCGGTGCCGATGCAAGCGGGAGCCTCGTCCTCGTCGGCAGGCGGGATTCGCTCTGGCCCATGAACGTCAGCACGGCCCTCGGCCTGCCGGCAAAACCTTCGACGACGTCGCTTTTGGTACGGCAGTCGTTTGAGCCACTGCCACGGGATGCGGCCAGACCCTACGAGCTCTCGGTGGCTCGCTTTGCCGACGGCAGCCGAGCCTTCCTCGATTCCCGCGGCCTGCTCCATCTTCGCAGCTCCGATGAGTCGCTTTCTGAGATCACACTCGTGCTCGTGCAAGGCCAGGGGGCAGGCTGGCTTTCGACCGGCCACACCTGGGGCAATTCCTATTTTCATGACGGACCAACCGTGAATCTCGAGCCCCACCCCGTCGAAGTCGTCCACCATTTCGTGAAGAGACTCCGATGAACCTCACGCTGCGGCTCCGTTTCGACCAGACGCACCGTCGTCCACCGACGGCCCAGATGGAAGCCGGCCAGTCGGTGACCGCCCAGTCGGTGACGTCCAGGGTCGTCACGGGATGGTTCGTCGTCGGCCAGTCGGCTGACGAATGGCTTGCGGAGCTGGCTCGCTGGGAAACGCCCCTTGCCGACGCGAGGGTGTTTGTCGTGCCGACGTCCGACCGCGACCAAACGCCTTGCGGGCTTTTCGTCGTCGGCGCATCCCCCGCTTCCGGCCGCCCGACTCCCGGCACGCTGCCATACACGGATGTCGCCGGGCGGCTCTCCATTCCGATCGATGCTCGGCTCGATCCTACGGTGAGCGATGCCGAACTGGCCGACCTTCTCGACGCCAACTATCTCTGGCATCCACAGGCCGGGCTTGTCTGCCTTGGCGAGGCCCGTCGCGTGAGCGATCTCGTCACCGTTCCTCAGATCGTGGCCGATGAGTGGACCGCCGCGGTGCCGGGGGTGGCGTTGAACGCCAGGCTCGTCTCGCTCGAGCCGGAGTACGTGCCATCGGTCCAAGAGATTCTCAGCGAAGCTGCCGACGACATCGGCTCGCAGCCGCTGAACCTCGAGGACCTGCCACCGTCGCCGGATGAGCCGGCATCGGGCGCGACAGCCGACATCGGCCGCGCGATCGGCCGTGGCATCGCGTCGATCGTGCACTGGCTCGCCGGGCTTGCACCCTCGACCGCATCTTCGCCGACATGGATCAACTCGCTCGACGACTGGGCCACCGAACGGCTCCGGCAGCTCACAAGCGCGTCGGAAGCAGCCCGCCACCGCGAGCTTGTGCGGCTGATGACTCTGCTCGAAAACGACCCCGATGAAGGCTTGCGGTTCGCGGTGCCTTTTGGTGGCGGCGATCACCGAGGCATCGCGGCCCCCTCGGACAAGCTCGGAGCCCGGGACGTCGATTTCAACCTCGATGCTGTGCGAGGGGGTGGGCCAGCCGACTTCTGGAATATCCACGCTGACATGCAGCGGCAGCTCATGGAGCGGTACCGCGAGGTGGCTACCCGTGAGATCGGGCTCGGTCGGCATCGTCGGGCCGCCTACATTCTCGCGACGCTGTTAAACGATTTCAGCCTGGCCGCGCGAACGCTCGAAGACGGTGGTCACTACCGTGAGGCCGCCGCGCTCTGGAAGGAGCGGCTCGGCCGACGCGACCTCGCCGCGCTGGCCCTTTGCAAGGGCCGCTGCTGGCCCGAGGCGATCGCCCTTTATGAGGAGCTTCATGCCTACGAGACACTCGGCGACCTCTACACTGAAATGGAGCGGCCCGACGACGCCGCTCTCGCCTGGCAGCGGGCGGTCGATCAGTTTCTGAAGGCTGGCGACGTCGTGAGCGCCTCGCGAGTGCTCGAGGAGAAGCTCGGCCGTCTCGACGAAGCTTTTGAACGGTTGTCCGCTGCATGGCCAGAGTCAAAACAGGCGAAGCACTGCCTCCTGGCGGCATTCAAGCTCGCGCGGATGCACGATCGGCATGACGCCGCCCTACGACTCGTCGCGCTCGCAGCGGAGAATTCAGGTGAGCCGAGTGGCGTGGCGTGGCTGGTGGACATGCTCGCGCACGAGGCGAGCACGTATCCGGAGGCCGAGGTGCGGATTCGTGCCGCCGATCACGTGCGGCTGCTCGTCAGTCTACGGCTCGGTGCGAGCCCGAGCGATGACGAAGCGAGCAGCCTCGTCACCTCGCTTGCTCGACTTGTACCGGAGGATCGGCTTCTTCCGCGGGACGGTCATCGGTATCTGGCCACGAAGCGGCAACGCTCACAAGTCCTCTCAAAGGTCGTGCTGTCGAAGATCGCCTCCGCTTCCGGGCGATCTGACGTTTCGCCTCCTCCGCGGTCGGAAGTTCGCCTCCCTGCAATTCAATGGCATGCAGCGACGGTTGGCGGTGAAACAATCTTTGTTGCGGGCTACCGGGACCAAGAACTGGTGATCATGCGGGCCGATTGGAAGGGCACTTCACCAGAGGAGCCGACGGGCAAGAAATGGAATGTCGGTTCTCATGCCGGTCGCCCCGTCGTGCTCGTGGCGCATCCGCTCTCCGCCAAGCATCTTTTCGTGCACGTCATCACGAGCAAGCCCTTTTCGCACGCACGTTGGTTCTCGCCGAACGATAGCTTTCCGGAAGGGACCGCAGCATCGGCCCACGGTGGAATCACGAGCGACGCTCAGGGGGCTGTCGCGAGCGATCGTGATGCCATCTACGTCATGAAGGCCGAGGGGAGTGCCGCCGTGCCAATGCTCGGGGCAAACTCCTTCATGGGCCGCAGCCTCCGGCTATTCTCCGTGGGCGGGATCACGCTCGCGAACCTTCCTGCTGACTCTCGTCCGGTTCGGCTCCCGCTTCCGATGGCCGTCCGCGGCGCCGATCTCGTCGTCGGTGTCGGATGCAACATCTGCTTCCTGCGACCAGGCACCGCCCGTTTCGAAGAGACCCCTTTCGAAATCGAGCAGATCACCGCCTCGCCTCCACACACCCGCATGCGGCTGATCGTGGCCATGGCTCGGGGCGGGTTCGTGACGTGGGGAAAGAGCCCGCATGCACCGCGGCTCGCATTCGCCTCAGAGATGACGAGTCCCCGCGTGGCCCTTGCTCGCGACGGCACGCTCATTGCTGTCAGCCACGATGAAGTCGAGTTTTACGCGACCAGCAACGACACCCTTCGCCTCCGCACCCGCTGGCGAGATTTCGGCATCGAGCCTGTCGCCGTGCTCACATCGCGCCAGACGAACCGCTTTGCCGTCCTGTCAGCCGACGGCCGCCTCGTCGTCTACGACGTGCCGTCCTCTTGAGAGTCAAAGAATCAGTTCACATGCCCACCGAGGCCAATCCAGTACTCGCGTCATCGAAGCCCACGGGTTTGCTCGTGGGTTCGTGGCTCGCTTAGTGTTCCAAGCAATGGTGGGATAGAAAGCCAAGCGCTTCGCCAATCCACTCACCGCAGGCAAGAGGATTCTCGCCGACCACCTTAACGTCGGCTTCGCCCGCAGCCCACGTGGCCCGCGCCTCTTCGTGCGCATCAACGTGTTGCGTATCGCCACGCACGGCCTTAGAAGCCCCTGGCGCGAGCCGGGGGACTGCTGGTGAAATCACGTCCCGTTTGCGATTGCGACCGGGCTCGCCCAACAGCCCGCTGTCCCCACGCTGGCGCGAGGGGCTTTTATGACTGGCCTAGCTGAGCCTTCAGCGAGGCGACTTCGGCCTGGAGCGAGGCGACTTCGGCTTCGAGTTCGGCGATCCGCTGGTGGAGTAAGGCGACTTCATTCGTGTTACTGGCCTCGTGCTTGGCGGAGGTTTTGGGCACAGCGGTTGCGGCTGCCGCTGCGGCGATGCCGATCTCTCGGCGGACCTTCTCGAGTTTCTCTTCTGGAAGAAGTCCGTGGGTGAGCATGCGACCACGGCCCGGCGGCGAGAGCCAGATGATGAGGCCGCGTTCGGCAAGTCGGTCGAGATGCTTGCGGAGTGTCGTGAGATCGGAAATCTCGTCCATGCGGCTCGCGCGACCGCGGAGGTCGCCCTCGGTCTGCTCGCCCCGAAGCAAAAGCTCGCCGAGAATCGCCAGCTCTTCCTTCTCGACCGTGAGCCACTCGTAGGCCAAGTGGCGGTAGCGAGGAATCTTGCCACTCCCAAACACTTCGGCGACGGCGCCGGCCGTTTGCAGGCTTCGGATGGCCCGCATCACCTGCTCCTCGTCGAGCGTCATGACGGGGGCGCGGTTGCTCTTTTGGTTGCAGCCAGTGACGACCCCATTGAGCGAGAGCGGGTATTGGTCGGGCGTCGTTTTGCCCTTTTCGATGAGGACGCCGAGAACCCGCCGCTCGTTTGCGTCGAGCGGACGGATGGCCTTGCCGGTCTGCGGTTCGGTCGTTTTTTCACCAGAGTCGAGTGTATTCATACTGTCAGGATCGCCTCGCTCGGCCTCCGACGTCAACTGTCACGGGAGCCACATCGAATCTGAGGCATGAAAAGGGATGCCGCACATAGAAGCCCCTCGCGCCAGCGTGGGGACGGCGGGCTGTTGGGCGAGCCCGGTCGCAATCGCAAACGGGACGTGATTCCACCCGCAGTCCCCCCTGCTCGCGCAGGGGGGCTTTTATTGGAGGATGCGCGCGGCAACGCGAGCCCGGACGTGCGAGCGGCAGCCGGAATTGAGTTGGCATCCACACCGGGGCCATCCCACATGCGAGCACGTGGGCTTGTATGGGGATGCACCCATTCCATGTCCACGACGCTTCACCGGCGGCGCGGGGCGATACGGATGCCCGGGGTCGATGGAGGAGTGAACGTGACCACCGCGGGATTGCCCGCGAGGTCGGCGATCTCGGCGCCGATCGGCATCGCGATCTGCCTCGCGAGCCGAATGCCCGTGGGGGCCGACAGACCAACCGGCACCGTCCATCGGAAGACGAGCCGGTCGGTGCCACTGCCCGAAACGTAGTTGGCCCGCTGCACCACGCGGCCCACATGGAACCCAAGCCGAGGTGTGCCCGTGACATTGACCGGCTCGCTGAACCGGATCGTGAAGGTGAGCACGGCACCGGGACGGTAGAGCGCCGGCCGCGGCACGATCAATCCGAGTACGCGTGGCCGCACGGTGTCGGCGGGAGGCGGTGGCGGAGCGGGCGGTTCGACCGGTGGCGTCACTGGCGGTGTGACCGGACCAGCAGTTCCCGCCGCAGC
>JBGTKO010000074.1:0-11052 GCA_041744595.1 Pirellulales bacterium | reverse complement strand
CTCGTCCGCAGGCTCGATGAGTCGCTCGACGATCGCACGATCGTGATCGCCGACGTGGGAGACGCACTCTTCGCGTCGAGCGACCTCGTGATTCGCGGCCAGACGGAGTTCATTGCCCCGGCCTATTACACGTCGATGGGTTTTGCGGTGCCGGCGGCGCTGGGTGCCAAGGCAGCCCGTCCCGATCTCAAGGTGATCGCGATGGTGGGCGACGGTGCCTTCCAGATGACCGGCATGGAGCTTTCCACGATTGTTCGCCGCGGCCTGGCGGTGACGGTGATCGTGCTCGACAACAAGGGCTACGGCACCGAGCGGCTCCTCCATGAGGGGACGTTCAACGACATCAATCCCTGGCAGTACCAGCGGATCCCGGAGATCCTCGGCGGCGGCACTGGCTGGGACGTGCGGACGGAGGGAGAGTTTGACATGGCCCTGCGTACCGCCCTCGCCGACGAGCAGGCGATGAACATCATCCGTGTCCACATCGGCATCGATGACCGCAGCCAAACCCTCGACCGCATCGCCACCAATCTCGCCCGCCGGATCAAACGGTAGGCAAAGTGATTTTGTCCTGTTTGTCCTCACGGTGATTTTGACCGAAGCATGGCGGTCACTTCGACGGCCGGCCCTGCCCACGAGTACATTCCCCGGCTTGATGTCGCGGTGAACGACCCCTGCGGTGTGGGCCCGAGCGACGGCGTCGCAAACTGTGCGGAGCGAGCAGCCGAGCACGCGTGCTGCCTCGTCCTGCTGGAGGCCCATGTACCAGGCCAGCTCAAAAAGCCGTCCGTCTTCATCGGGGAGCGTCGCAGCCACCTCGTGGAGCCGGGTCCAGCGTTCGAGCCCAGCGGCCTGCTCGGCAGGCGAGGGGGGCTCGGCGGGTAAGTGGCGTGGCGTGTCCATAGGCTTGTGGCTGGAGGACGCAGACATGGCATCCATGTATGCTTGTGGCCATGCACCGTTTTCTTGCCTTTGCTTTTGTCGCCTCGCTCGCCTTCGCTTCTTTCACCACGGCGCACGCCGAGGTGAAACCCGAGGCGGGGAAGCACTACACGACCTACCTGCTGGCCGGTCAGTCCAATATGGATGGCCGTGCCAAGACCAAGGATCTCACAGGCGAGCTCGCCGGATTCGCCAAGCCGCACGAGACGGTGCTTATCCGCTATTCCTCGGGTGGCCTTAAACGGAAGCTCCGAGAAGGCGAGGGATTGCTTCCTCTCCAACCCGGATGCAATGAAGGCCCCGATCAGTTCGGGCCCGAGATCGGGTTCGGCCATGCGATGGCCAAGGTCAATCCGAAGCAGAACATTCTCATCATCAAGGTGAGCGAGGGTGGGACCAACCTCCGAACCGACTGGGATCCCGAGAACCCCAAGGGCCTCTACCAACGCCTCATGCACGTGGGGAAGGAAACCTGCGACCTGCTCACGCAACATGGAGCGACGTACGAGATCGGCGGCATGGCCTGGCATCAGGGCGAGAGTGACGCCGGCAATGCAGACGAATACGCCAAACGCCTGGCCGCGTTCATCGCCCGTATTCGCACCGATCTTAAACAGCCTGACATGCCCTTCGTCATCGGGGAAATCTGTGTTGCGAACCCCCAATACCAAGGCGTCATCAACGCCCAGAAGGGGGTGGCTGGATCATTGAAGGGCGTTGGCTTCGCGTCGAGCCAGGGGCTCACCACGCACGATAAAAACGTCCACTTCGACTGCCGAAGCCAAATCGAGCTCGGCCGCCGGCTCGCGGAAGCGATGCCAAAGCCGCAGTCAAAGCCCGCCGCCCGCAAGCCGGCGCCAGCCAAAAAAGCCCGCGGCGATCAGTGATAGGTCACGCGTTATTCATCGCATGAGAATGCGGAAGAGGCTCGCGTAGTCGTCGGTCCAGGGGACAGGCACGAGCGAGGACTCCCGAAACGGCCGCCGCGCGTGCGAGAGCATGTCTTGGTCGTAAAGAAAATCGCGATTGCGGCTTACGAGAATCCACATCGACGAGGCATACCCCAGCGGCATCGGGTCTTCCCGCCATGGGATGAAAATCATTCCGACTCCGTGGTACTCCGCCGCAGCCAGGATCACTGGAAAGAAGTCGAGATAGCGATTGGAGATGTTCACCGCGATCACGCCCGGCACTTTCACATGCCGAAGGTAGAGTTCAAAGGCTTCCCGGGTGAGAAGGTGGATCGGCGGCGAATCACCACTGAAGGCGTCGAGGATCAGGATGTCGAAGTCTTGCGGCGGCTCCCGCTCCAGCGACAGGCGGCCGTCGCCTTGCACGATCTCGATTTTTGCCTTGCACTCCTTGAGGTAGCTGAACTGAGTCTGGGCAATCGCGACGACATCGGGGTCGAGCTCGTAGAAGCGAAACGTGTCTTTGGGGCGGCCGTAAGTGGCGAGCGTGCCGACACCCAGGCCCAGGACGCCGACCTTGAGCGACGACCGCGTCGTGAAAAAGTCGAGCGTGAGCCCCACGCCGCTCGGTTCGTTGAAATACATCGTGGGCAGCTTCGATTTTTCGGGAGAGAGAAACTCGAGCCCATGGTTCGTGGTGCCGTGGATGAGCATCCGGGCGCGGTAGTCGGGGTCATCCTGCTCGATCTCCACCACCCGCAAGACGCCATAAAAATTGCGGGAGGCGAGTACGACGCCTTCCATGCCCGTTCGCAGGTGATAGATGAGCACCGCAGCGAGGATGGCGAGCCCGGCCAGCGCCACGGGCCACACAGGCCACCGTCGGCCGAGCGTGGTCCAGCCGGTGCCGTCGCGAAAATGGACCCACGTGACGATGGACGCCAGCATCAAAAGCCCCCAGTGGAACTCCGAGTAGAGCCGCAGGACGAGCGGCGCCACGACCGCCACGGCAAACCCTCCCATCGCCCCGCCGATGGCGATCATGAGATAAAACGCCGTCAGATGCCGCGGGGAAGGCCGCAGGCCATACACCTCACCGTGGCACACCATGCAGGCCACGAACAGGCCTGCGCTTGAAATGGCCACCTGCAACTGGATTGATAGCGACGCCTGGGAGTAGAGGGCGTAGCACCAGGCCGCGATCACCGGCACCAAGAGCCACGTGAAAATCCCTCGGGCGTACCAGGCCGGTCGCTCGAAGCAGAGCACAAACGTCAGCAGGTAAATCGCCAAGGGCATCACCCACAGAAACGGCACGGCGGCCACTTCCTGGCAGAGTTTGTTGTTGGTCGCAAGCAGCAGCACGGTGCCGCACGCCGGAAACACGAGCCACAAAAATTGCGTGCCGAGGGATGCGGCTCCGCGATCGCCCTCACCGTCACTCGCGGGTTCCGCGAGCTGCGCCGCGGTCCGCCACTGCCACACCGCACACACGGCTGACAACAGGACAAACCCGATGAACCCACCAGCCCACATGGCGGCCTGGGACTGCCGCGAGAGCATCGGCTCGACGACGAATGGAAAACTCAGCAGGGCCAGAAATGAGCCCACGTTCGAAAGGGCATAGAGGCGATAGGGAGACACGCCGGGATGGAGCCTGGCAAACCACGCCTGCATGAGCGGCCCGGTGGATGCGAGGACGAAGAACGGTAGCCCGAGGCAGACGGTGAGCAGCAGGAGAATCCGCTGAATCGGTTCACCGCTATCCACCGGTTTCCAATGGTCGCCCGGCACGATCGGCAGCATCGCGACGGCTGCCACGAGGAGGGCGGCATGCACGGCCGCCTGAATCCGCGGGCTGGCCAAGCGACAGAGGGCATGGGCATAGCCGTAGCCCGCCACGAGGGCGACCTGAAAGAACAGCATGCAGGTGGTCCACACCGCCGCGCTCCCGCCGAACCAGGGCAGGATGAACTTGGCAATGAGGGGCTGCACCTGAAACAGGAGAAATGCCCCGGCGAAAACCGTGAGTGCATGAATCCACATGGCGCTAGTTGTACGGTTCATGCCCCCCCTTAACAGCCCACGTGCTTGCACGTGGATCGCGAAACGCCAAGCGCAGCCACCCACCGATGGTGGGGACGCCAAACCAGCCCCAACTCCACTCGCTCGCCGTGGAGGCCTTCCAGTGAGCGAGTGCCCATAAGGAACGCCCCCTCGCCGGGGGTGGCGCAAATCGCCGCACCCCCTGGTCGCTAGCGACCACCAAGTGGAGCGATTCGCCCCACTTTTGCCGAGAAATTCCTAGGTACCCCATTGTTCATATCGTTTTCAGAGAGCATGCCAAACGCTTTGAATGAAGTGTTTCCGCTATGTGAAAAATCGTGAAAATTCGTTTGTTTTGTGTTTGGCACGGGAATTGCAATTGTTTCTTGCGTTCGCAGGTTTCTCCCGCAAGCACTTTTTCCGCCAGACCGACCAGCAGACCAGCAGCTTCGGTTTCCAAAAGCTTCTGGTCCCGCCTTGAACCAACGATCGCAATGCCTTTCACCGCCTTTTTTCGCACCCTGCCAAGGCTTTCTTGCCTCCCCCGCCTTGCCATTTTGTTGGCCCTTGCAACGGTTTTTGGGGCCCCGGCTTCCGCTCAGGCCCAAAGGAGTTGGTTTGGTGGCAAGGCCAAGAACAAATGGACGCAGGACAACAACTGGGACGGTTCCGGCTCCGTCGCGGGTGCCGACCTGGTTTTTGGCGGCACATCGAATCTCACAACTGACAACAACTTCGCCGCTGACACAGGCTTTGGCAGCATTTCGTTTGAGAGTGGCGCCGGTGGGTTCGTACTCAACGGCGCTGCCATCACCCTCAATGGAACCGTCACCAACAGCGGCACCAACGATCAGACAATCAATCTCGGCCTGGTTCTCTCCGGCACTCGGACGTTTACCTCAACCGGTGCAACTCCCGGCAACGTCATCGTCAGTGGCGTGATGAGCGGTGCAGGCGGCATCATCAAAGAAGGCGTCAACACCCTCGTGCTCAGCGGAGCCAACACCTTCTCGGGTGACACGACACTCAACGCTGGCATCCTCCAAATCGGAAACGCCACAGCGTTGGGGGCATCGGCTAGCCCGCTCACGATCAACGGCGGCACGCTCAACCTTGCCAACACGAGCATCAGCGTCGGCAACCTCACGGGCACCGGCGGCACCATCACCAGCACCACGGCAGGTTCCCGAACGCTCTCGATCGGAAGCGGTGACACCGGCGGCGGCAACTACCAGGGCGTCATCGAGAATGGCACCGGCACGACCGCCCTCACCAAGACTGGCACCGGTTTGATCACGCTCTCCGGCACGAACACGTTCACCGGCGTCACCACGATCTCCGCTGGCACGCTTCAGATTGGAAACGGCGGCACATCGGGCTCGATCGCGAACACCTCTGGCGTCACCAACAACGCCTCGCTCGTCTACAACCGAAACAATGACTTCACTGCGGGGTACGTCATCGGCGGCTCGGGCACCGTCACCAAGCAGGGGGCCGGCGCCCTCTCGCTGACGGGAAACAACACCTACACCGGCGTCACCACGATCAACGGTGGCACGATCTCGGCCACGCTTCTCGCCAACGGTGGCAGCAACAGCAGCATCGGCGCGTCCAGCAACGCCGCGGCCAGCCTCCTGCTCGGCAACGGCGGCACCTTCCGTTACACCGGCTCGGCCAACGTGACGACCGACCGTGGCTTCACGATCAACGGCACCGCGGCTGGCCACGGGGCCACGATCGAGTCTTCCGGTACCGGCACGCTGTCGTTCGACAACACCGTGACCATGGCCTACGGCACTGCGAACCAGACTCGTACGCTCGGCCTCGGCGGCACCAATACCGGCTCCAACATCTTCGGCAAGGTCATTGGAAATAACGGCTCCGGTGCCGTCTCCCTCACGAAGAACGGAACAGGCCTCTGGATTCTGAACCAGAACAACACGTTCACCGGTGTCACCACGATCAACGGCGGCACGCTTCAGATCGGCAACGGTGCGGGCGACGGGTCGATTTTCAACACCTCGAACCTCGTGAATAACGGCTCGCTCGTCTACAACCGCGACGGTGGGTTTACCGTGCCCTATGTCATCAGCGGCAGTGGCTCCGTCACCCGCGCCGGCACCGGCTCACCGCTCATCATGACGGCGGACAACACCTACACCGGTGCCACCATCATCAGTGGTGGCAGCCTCCAGCTCGGCAACGGTGGATCGACGGGGTCGCTTTCCCCCAGCAGCTCGATCACCATCGCTGACGCGGGATCCACGCTCGCTTTCAGCCGGAACGACACGGTCACCCAGGGCGTCCACTTTGCCGGCGTGATCACGGGTGACGGCCGCGTCAATCAACGTGGCATCGACGGCGGTTCGCTCATTCTCAATGGCGCCAACACGTATACCGAGAAGACCCGTGTCCGATCTGGCACCCTCGTGGCGGGTGCCAATGCCCCATCGGGTGCGGCTGGTGCGTTTGGGAACGCTACGAGTGCGATTGAAGTAGGTACGGGCAACACGGTGGCAATTGATGCCCCGACGCTTCTGATCGGTGGCACGTTCACCGTGGGCCGAGATGTCCTTGTCGGGGGCTTCGGCAGCACCGACGCTTACGTGGCCACGCTCGGCGGCGGAAACACGTCGGGCACTTCGACGTTCTCGGGCAACGTCACGCTCAGCACCTCGGCCCCGAACTACAGCGTTGTCCTTCAGGCCGCCACGGGCGGCACGGTCGATTTTACGGGCGGCTGGACCACCAATAACAAGGCCATCACCGTCGGCTCGACGGGCAACAACGGCACCGTCCAGCTCAGCAATACGCTTTCGACGACCGGTGCCGGCACTGTCGCTGCCGGCACGTTCCAAATCGGCAATGGTGGAACGGCTGGCTGGGTCTCCGGCATCTCGGACATCACGAACAACGCCTCGCTCGTTTTTGATCGCAGTGACGACGTGACGGCACCATTCACCATCAGCGGCACTGGCTCCGTCACCAAGCAAGGGACGGGCATGCTGACCCTGACGGAATCGAACACCTACGCGGGTGGAACGACAGTCAACGCCGGCACGCTCAACGTCGCCAATACGTCGGGCTCTGCAACCGGCTCGGGCGCCGTCGTGGTGAACACGGGGGCCACACTCATGGGGTCTGGCTTGATCGACGGCACTGTCATTGTCAACGAAGGTGGCATCCTGTCACTCGGTGCCAGCATCGCGACGCTGGAGTCTGGTTCTGTCTCGCTCAACAACACATCGACATTCGAGTATGAATTCGATTCGTCGCTTTCCCCGTCCGTTGGTGCTGACCTCCAGGTCGCCAACGGCGATCTCGACCTCTTCGGGATCGTGAACCTCGATCTCGGCGACCTCGCCGTGTCACCCACGGAGTTTGACCTTGGCACGGCGTTCACGCTCATCAACTACGAGAACGACTGGAATGGTGGCCTCTTCACCGTTGCCGGCGACGCGATCGACAACGGCAACACGTTCACCGTCGGCCTCAACACCTGGCAGCTCGTGTACGACGCCACGTCAGGTGGCTCTAACTTCTCGAGCCAGTACACGCACGCCAACTTCGTGAACATCGTCGCCGTTCCCGAGCCGCCGGTCCTCGCCCTCCTCGCCGCAGGCGGCCTCGGTCTCTGGGGCATCCGCCGCCGCGTCGGCAAGGAGCGCCCCCCGGTGGAGCGATTCGCTCCACCCTGGTCGCTAGCGACCACCCCACTGGAGCGATTCGCTCCAGCGACACGGTGACGATGGCGACGACTTGGAATCAGCCGGCTGCCCCGATGTCGAAAATCAACGGGGTTTGCGAAAGCTGTGCATCTTGTAAGCCCTCCGCCCGATTCCGGCGCGGAAATTGCATTACGGAAATTGCTTTGGAGAAGTACTGCTCGAGCGTTCTGTTTCGCCCCGCCAGTTGGATGCACCTTGTTCTCACGTCTCTGGAAAACTCCCCGCCTCACGGCCTGCCTCCTGGCCATCACGGTGGCCGTTGCAGCACGTCCCGCCCGTGCCGCTGACGGCACCTGGAATGTCAATGCCAACGGCACCTGGACCACCGACACCAACTGGCTCTCGAACATCATTGCCGACGGCGTCGATTCGACGGCCTATTTCACTTTCAACATCACGTCGAACCGCACGGTTACGCTCGGCGCCAATCGCACTATTGGCAACATCACCTTTACTGATTCGACGACGAGCTCACACAACCTCACGATCTCCGGTGCCAACATCCTCACACTGGATGTCACGACTGGCATGCCCGTCATCAACGTCACGCAAAACAACCGCAGCCTCACGATCGGAAGCGTGGTAGCCGGCACCGACGGCCTTCAGAAGAACGGCAACGGCTCGCTGATTCTCAGTGGAGCCAACACCTACACCGGTGACACGCTCATCACCGCCGGCACCCTCCAGATCGGAGGCGGTAGCACGACCGGCTCACTCTCGCCATCGAGCGGCATCACGAACAACGCCACGCTGGCCTTCAGCCGCACGGGCACCATCACCCAGGGCACCAACTTCGCGTCGGTCATCGCCGGCACGGGCAATGTGACGAAGCTCGCCAGTGGCACGCTCATTCTCAACGGCACGAACACCTACACCGGTGTGACAAGGATGAATGCCTCGGGCGGCACGCTTCAAGTCACTCTCCTCGACAACGGTGGAAGCAACAGTTCCATCGGCGCCTCCACGAGCGATGCCTCCAATCTGCTCCTCGGCAACGCCACCACGTTCCGCTACTCCGGCTCCGCCTACGTGACCACCGACCGCGGTTTCACGATCAACGGAACGGCTGCCAATCATGGCGCCACCATCGCTTCCTCTGGCTCAGGCACGCTCTCCTTCGACAACACCGTTGCCCTCGCCTACGGCACGGCAAATCAGACCCGCGTGCTTACGCTCCGCGGCACGAACACGGGCTCCAACACCTTCGGCAAAGTCATCGCGAATAACGGCACCGGCGCGACCTCCCTCACGAAGAGTGACGCCGGCCTTTGGATCCTGGATCAGCTCAATAGCTATACAGGGGTCACAAGGATGAACGCCTCGGGCGGCACGCTCGAAGTGACAATCCTCGACAACGGCGGGAGCAACAGTTCTATCGGGGCATCGACGAGCGCCGCCGCCAACCTGCTCCTCGGAAACGGCACCACCTTTCGCTACGTGGGCTCAGCCGACGTCATGACCGACCGCGGTTTCACAATCAACGGAACGGCTGCCAATCATGGTGCCACCATCGCTTCCTCTGGCTCAGGCACGCTCTCCTTCGACAACACCGTCGCCCTCGCCTACGGCACGGCAAATCAGACCCGCGTGCTCACGCTCCGCGGCACCAACACGGGCTCCAACATCTTCGGCAAAGTCATCGCGAATAACGGCACGGGAGCCACCTCGGTCATCAAGAACGACGCCGGCCTCTGGCTGATCGATCAGACCAATACCTACACGGGGGCTACGACCGTCAGCGCCGGCACGCTCCGCGCTGGTGCCACTGCCGGTGGCCAGGCATTTGGAAATCTCTCGGCCGTGGCGCTGGCAAACGTAGCGGGTGCCGTGCTCGACCTCAACAGTTTCAGCCAGACCATCGGCTCCCTTGCCACCGGCGGCACGACCGGCGGCCATGTGTCGCTCGGCGGCGGCACGCTCACCACCGGTGGCCTCAATACCAACACGTCGTATGCCGGCATCATCAGCGGCTCTGGCGGCCTCACGAAGGTTGGCACGGGCACACAAACCCTCACCGGGGTCAACACCTACACAGGCCCGACGCTGATCAGCAGCGGCACGCTCCAGATCGGAAGCACCACCGCCGGCGCGCTCTCCCCCTCGAGCGCCATCACGAACAACGCCACCCTCGCCTTCAGCCGCTCGAACACCATCACCCAAGGCACCAATTTCGCGTCCGTCATCGCGGGCACTGGCGGCGTCACGAAACTCTCGACAGGAACGCTCATCCTCAACGGCACCAACACCTACACCGGCCCAACGCTGATCTCCGTCGGCACGCTTCAAATCGGCGGCGGCGGCACGACCGGCTCGCTTTCGCCATCGAGCACCATCACCACGAACGCCACGCTTGCCTTCAGCCGCACCAACACCATCACCCAGGGCACCGATTTCGCATCGGTCATCGCGGGCACCGGCGGCGTGACCAAGCTCTCCAGCGGCACGCTCATTCTCAATGGCACCAACACCTACTCAGGTGTCACGCGGATGAATCCATCGGGCGGCACGCTCGTCGCCATGCTCCTGGCCAATGGTGGCATCAACAGCAGCATCGGCAGTTCCTCGAACGCCGCCGCAAATCTCCTTCTCGGGAACGCCACCACCTTCCGTTACTCGGGCTCCACCAACGCGACCACCGACCGCGGCTTCACGATCAATGGCACGAGCAACGCTCATGGCACCACGATCGACTCATCAGGCTCGGGCACGCTCTCGTTCACCACTGGAGGAGCCATTGCGTACGGCACCGTGAACCGAACCCGCACGCTCACCCTCACCGGCACGAACACCGGCGCCAACACGTTTGGGAAAGTGCTTGGCAACAACGGCACCGGCGCCGTCTCGGTCACCAAGAGTGGCACCGGCCGTTGGATTCTGGACCAGTCAAGCAGCTACACAGGCGTCACGAGAATCAACGCCGGTGGCGGCACACTTGAGGTCACGCTCCTCGCCAATGGCGGCAGCAACAGCGCTATCGGTGCCTCGACCAATGCCGCGGCCAACCTTCTCCTTGGCAATGCCACAACGTTCCGCTACACGGGCTCGGCAAACGTCACCACCAATCGAGGCTTCACCATCAGCGGCACGGCTGCCGGGCACGGCACCACGATCGAGTCCTCTGGCACCGGCACGCTCTCGTTCACCAACACAATCGCGCTCGCCTACGGCACCGCAAACCAGACCCGCTCGCTCACCCTCGGCGGCATGAACACCGGCAACAACACCTTCGGCAAGGTCATCGCAAACAACGGCACTGGGGCCACGTCGCTGATCAAGAGCGGCGAGGGCCGCTGGGTGCTTGATCAGGCGAGCACGTACACCGGCGGCACGACGATCAACGGGGGCTGGCTCCTTGCCAATAACTCCACCGGCTCGGCGACCGGCACCGGGGCCATCATCATCAACGCGGGCGGCACCCTCGGCGG
>JBGTKO010000073.1:0-11656 GCA_041744595.1 Pirellulales bacterium | reverse complement strand
ACCCCCTGCCGGATGCAGCTCGATGTGACAGGCAGCGCCACCGGCCGACCTCGTCCGATCCTGATTGGTCCAGGTGAGGTTGAACTTGCCGACCTCGATCCGATTGAGCGGGATCTGCTGGCACGGCTCTTGGGCGCCGTCGGCACCGCTGACGGCAGCATGCCGCAGCCACTCGAGCGCCGCACCATCTCAAAGCTCGTCATTGCCCCGAGCGCTGCGGCCACGCACCTCGCCATGCTCTGCGAGACCGGGCGGCTCGTCATCCAGCCGGAGCCGCGGCGAGCGCCTGAAGAGATCGTGCCGCTGGCCTGGGACAACGCCCGTCCCTGGGAGTTGGCTTTCATTGTTGGCCCCGACGACGACGAACTACCTCGAAGCAATCGCACGCTCGATGACGATGAGCCACCGCGGCGACCATCCAAGGCCACGCTTACCGCGGCGCTCGTCCGCGGCAGTCAGCGGAAAGGGCTCGACGAGCCGCGGGTGATCTTGAAGTCGGGCATTGTCGTGTTTGCGGACCGGGTTGCCCGCCTTGACGCTGGGGAATCAGCAGCATGGATCGATCAGTTTGAGCGACGAGGCCCCATCGAGCTTTCCGCATCGCAGATAGACGGGCTCGTGGAACGGCTTGCCCTGCTTGCCGATGTGCCACGCGTGGTGCTCCCGGCCTGGACCGGCTGGCAGATCGAGTCGGGTCCACCTCGTCCGAAGCTCGTGCTTGACGACTCCCCTACCGTCGCAACCGACGAGCCCGAGCCCGAGACGGGCCGCCGCCGTGCGCAGCCGCGTGTCCAGCTCGCCGGCAGGATTTGGTTCGACTACTCAGGCGTCTTGATCGCGGCCGATGACCCCGCGGGCGGCGCGGCCGATGCGGACCGGAAGGTCTTCATCCGACGCGATCGTGTTGCCGAGCGGGATGCGCTCGGAATGCTTCCGCGGTATGGATTCACACCGCCACGCGGCATGGCGGTGGACGGCGGCGAAGCTGACCATCATGTGGAAGTGGCCCGTGGTCGGCTCGATGGCTCGGTGTCACAGCTTGCCTCAGTGGGATGGACCGTCGAAGTTGCCGGCCGCCGCTACCGCCCGGCAGGCAGCGTGGCATGGAATGTCACCAGTGGCATCGACTGGTTCGAGCTTTCGGCCGAGATCGATTTCGGAGGTGTGCGAGCTGATCTTCCGGCGCTTTTGGAAGCGCTGGCATCCGGCGGTCGCTCGGTCGAACTGTCCGACGGGTCGGTAGGCATCTTGCCCGAGTCATTCGCCAACGAGATGGCTCCTTTCGTAGCCCTCGCACAGAAGCACGACGGTCGCCTGCGGTACGGGCGTATCCAGGTGGCGCTGCTCGACGCGCTGCTTGCAGGCCAGCCTCAGGCCCATTTTGACGAGGCCTTTGAACGGCTTCGCGATCAGCTTTCCGCCGGTGGTCGGCCCGAGGCCGAACAGGAGCCGCATGGCTTTGAGGGGACGCTCCGGCACTATCAGCGGGAAGGCCTCGGCTGGCTTGTCTTCCTTGAATCACTTGGCCTGGGGGGCTGCCTCGCCGACGACATGGGTCTTGGCAAAACCATTCAGGTGCTTGCCCTGCTCACCAGGCGAAAGGCGATGAACGCTGCCGCCGGCCTCCCTCACCGGCCGAGCCTCGTCATTGTGCCCAAGAGCCTCGTCTTCAACTGGATCGAAGAGGCCAAGAAGTTTGCCCCGATGCTCCGCGTGGCCAACCACACCGGCAACGCCCGCACCGAAACCGGCGAGCTCTCCGAGTACGACTTTGTCATCACGACCTACGGCACGCTTCGGCGAGACATCATCCACCACCGCGAGACCGAGTTTGATTACGTGATTCTGGATGAGGCGCAGTCGATCAAGAACGCGGCGAGCCAAGCCGCCAAGGCCTGCCGACTCCTGCGGGCGAGGCACCGCCTGGCCCTCACGGGCACGCCCGTCGAAAACCACATCGGCGAGCTCTGGAGCATCTTTGAATTCTTGAATCCCGGCCAACTCGGCAGCGCCGCCCGCCTCCGAAAGTTTCTTTCCGACGGCCGCGGAAGCGCCGATGTCGTGGCCCGCGCGGTGCGGCCGTATCTCCTGCGGCGGACAAAGTCCGAGGTGCTCTCCGATTTGCCCGAGAAGACCGAACAGACGCTCTACGTCGAACTGGGCGAGACCCAACGAAAGGCCTACGACGAGCTCCGCGAGCATTTCCGAAACGAGCTCACTGGCCGCATTGGCCGCTTTGGGATTGGCCGCTCTCGCATCGCCGTGCTGGAAGCGCTCCTGCGGCTGCGTCAAACAGCCTGCCATCCAGGGCTCGTGGACCACGCGCGGGTCGACGAGTCGTCGGCGAAGCTCGACACGCTCCTTGAGCAGCTCGAAGAGGTGATCGACGAGGGTCACAAGGCGATCGTCTTCAGCCAGTTCACCAGCTTCCTGTCGATCCTCAGGCGACGGCTCGACGCGATGCCGATGACCTACGAATACCTGGACGGTCGCACAACCGATCGGCAGGCCCGCGTGACCCGGTTCCAGGAAGACGAGAGTTGCCGACTCTTCCTTGTGAGCCTGAAGGCGGGGGGGCAGGGCCTCAACCTCACCGCTGCCGACTACATCTACATCCTCGACCCCTGGTGGAACCCCGCGGTCGAGGCCCAGGCCGTCGATCGGGCCCATCGCATTGGCCAGACCCGCCCGGTCTTCGCCTACCGGCTCATCGCCCGCGACACGGTGGAGGAGAAAATCCTCGCCCTGCAGGACAAGAAGCGGGAACTGGCCGACTCGATCGTGCGTGCCGACGCCGGCGTGATCGGCAATCTCACGCCCGAAGACGTCGAGCTCCTGCTGTCCTAGACGGCTTTCATCGAATTCTCACGATTGGCGGCCGGTGGCGTGGGGTCATACTGGAGGAGTTCCAGTGCAGACGAGTCCGCGAGCTCGCCTCTCCCTCCATCACCCAGCGACAGGATCCAATGCCCGCCGTTCTTACCGCCGAGCAGGAATTTTCCGTGAAGCACGCATCGTCGAAGCCTCGGGAACCCCAGCCGTCACAAGGCCACAAGATTCTTGTGGTCGACGATGAGGCCGATCTCCTCGAGCTCGTTCGCTACAACCTCGCCAAAGAAGGCTATGACGTGTCCTGCGTCGTGAGCGGCGAAGAGGCGCTCAAAGCCGTGCGGAAGGACACGCCCGACTTGATCGTGCTCGACCTCATGCTTCCGACCGTCGATGGCCTCGAAGTTTGTCGGCGGCTCAAGGCCGATGCTCGCACCCGCGACATCCCGATCGTGATGCTCACCGCCAAGAGCGAGGAAACCGATATCATCGCCGGCCTCGACCGGGGTGCCGACGACTATATCGCCAAGCCCTTCAGCCCTCGCGTGCTCACGGCGAGGATCAAGGCGCTCCTTCGCCGCCACGATGCCAAGCGGAAAGCCGAGGCGGAGGTGACGATCGATGTCCACGAGCTCTCGATCCATCCGGGCCGCCACGAGGTGTCGCTTGCCGGCAGCCCGCTCGAGCTGACCTACACCGAGTTTGCCCTTCTCGCGTTCCTGGCCAAACGGCCGGGCTGGGCCTACACCCGAACGCAGATTGTGGACGCGGTCAAGGGTGAGGATTATCCCGTCACGGAGCGGTCAGTCGACGTTCAAGTGGCGGGCCTCCGAAAGAAGCTCGGCGAATTCGGTTCCTACGTCGAAACGGTCCGCGGCGTGGGCTACCGTTTCCGGCCGTAGCCAAACGTCCTGGGGTCATGCGGCAAATCCTGCCGAGCTCAGGCATCGCCCGCGTTCTTCCGGCAATTCTTGGCTGAGCAGGGTCGGGGAGTGTCCGAACCCTGTCGCCGATGGCTTCGCAAGCAGTTGGCAGGCGAGTATCCTGTTGAAGAGCCATCGGTGAATGACCGTGTCACCGCCCTCGATTTCCACCGGCTTCCAGCCTCCATGCCCCGCACGCGGCTCGTTTGGCACCTGTTTGTGGGCTGGTGCCTCCTGGTCGTGGCCGTGCTCGCCACGTGCCTCTCGCTGGGAAGCGTCCAGCTTGCCAATCTTGCAGCCGAGTGCCAGCGGCAGCGGCTCGTCGATCTTGGTCACGGGCTGGCCCGGTTGATCGGTGAAACAGGCGATGCAAGGAACCCGTTCGACCTCGAAATGGTTGCCCGATTCGCGGCGCCTTCAGGGGTAGAGATCGAGTTTCTCTCCAGCGACGGTACCGCCATTGCAAGTTCAGCACGCGCGGCAGAGCGAGGCTTGCTGGGCGGAGAGTGGCTTGCCGAAGCACGCCAAGGCCGCGTCAGTAGTGGCGGGTGGTACGACGATGCCACACGCCGCCGATGGATCATGGTGGCCGTGCCACACGGTCCGCCCGGCCATCCTCCCGAAAGCATCGTCCTGCTTTCGGCCGATACCTCCAAGCCCGACCGGTCCCTGCGGCAGGCACAGGCGACGCTTGCCGGAGGGTTTACGGCGTGTGCCGTCGCGGCGATGGCCGCGGGGTGGCTCGTCGCCCGCCGTGCGGCATGGCCCGTGGAAGCACTTTTTGCCGCCGCTGAACGACTCGCCTCTGGCGATGTCGATGCACCGCTTCCGAAGACGGACCTCGCGGAGATCGCCGGGCTCGCCGAGGCGTTCAGTAGCCTCCGCGAACAGCTCGTGGAGCGAGGCCTCACGATCGGCCGGCAGGGCACCCAACAGGAGGCGGTGCTCGGAAGCATGATCGAGGGCGTCTTGGCGATCGACGCCCGACAGCGGATCCTGGGCATGAACCGCGCCGCAGCAGATCTCCTCTCTGTCGAGATCGGTGACGTTCTCCGCCGGCCGCTTCAGGACGTGGTTCGCAATGCCGACCTGCGTCGCTTCGCCCTCTTGGCCATCGACTGCCGCGAACCCGTCGAGGACGACCTCGTCCTCCGCGGCCCACGGGACCGGACGATCCGCCTGCGTGGCACGGCGCTGCGCGACTTGTCCGGCGAGGGGGGAGCGGTGATCGTGCTCAATGACGTCACCGATATCGAGCACCTGGAGAACGTGCGGCGAGATTTCGTGGCCAATGTATCGCACGAGCTCAAGACGCCGATTGCCTCGATCAAGGGTTTTGTCGAGACGCTCCTTGATGGAGCGATCGACGATCCTGGTGATGCCCGGAGGTTTCTCGAGATCGTGGGACGGCAGGCCGATCGGCTCGCCGCGATCATCGAAGACCTCCTGGCCTTGTCGCGGATCGAGCAGAGCGAAGGCGTGGGAAACCTGCCACTCGATTCGTCGCGGATTGCCGATATCGTCGCGGCAGTCATCGCAGACTGCGGGCCGCGGGCCGCGGAGCGATCGATTCAGCTCGAGACCGTCTGTGACGAATCCATCATCGCACTGGTCAATCCGCCACTCTTGGAACAGGCGGTGATCAATCTCGTCGATAACGCCATTAAGTACAGTGACTCCGGTGACACGGTTCGCCTCGACGCGACGATCGCGGCCGGGAAGGAGGGAGAGGTTCTCGTCATCCGTGTCACCGACGAGGGCACAGGCATCGAGGCCGAGCATCTCCCCCGGCTCTTCGAGCGGTTCTACCGGGCCGACAAAGCACGGAGCCGGAAGCTCGGAGGCACTGGCCTCGGCCTCGCAATCGTCAAACACATCGTGCAGGCCCACCACGGGAGCGTGGCCGTCGAAAGCGCCCCGGGCATTGGCAGTACGTTCACGATCCGGCTCCCGGCCGGAGGGTGAAACTGCCTCGACACTGGTTCCCGCGGCCCCGAAACGGCATACTTCTGCTCCGCAGCGACACCGGGCTGCCATGAGGTTCTGAATAACTACTGGTTCGGTACAGAGAGGCAAGAGGAGCGATACCGTGAAGATCGTCGGCATAGAAGGACTGGATGGCCAGGAAGTCGCTTTAGAACTGGAGCGAGGGGCAAGGTTTGTGATCTACCAATACTGCATATCAATCCTTGTTCTGACCTTTCGGCGACCGAGCAACATCTACTTTGTTCGCGCCGATGAAAGTGCGGTCATGAAAGGCCTCAGCTTCACAGGTGTTTCGCTTTTGCTCGGGTGGTGGGGAATACCCTGGGGGCCGATCTACACCATCGGATCGGTCGTGACGAATTTCGGCGGCGGAAAGGACGTGACGCAGGAGGTGCTTGCAAGCCTCGTGTCGGACGGTGACGAACCAATTGATGGATCCGACGGCGGATAGCATCCAGCGGCGTGGATGATCCACGTGCCCGCGCCGGGCCGGCCCGGCTTCCTGCCAGCCGTGCGAGTGCTGCCCGCATTGCCCGGTGTCGGAGACACCGGGCTGCTGAAGAGGCGCCCCAACAGGGACGCTATCCGCTTGCGAATTACGGCATTCGGCTCGGGATTGCCCGTGTCATGGAGCCGGCGTAGGAAACAGGCGCAGCCTGGAGGGCGAAGCGCCGTTTCCTCCGAGTGAGCGATGGCCGTAGCGAACGTCCGGCGACATGACACGGGTAACCCCGAGCCGCGGCGCGACTCCAAATTTCACCGAGATTTTCGTCTCCGTGAACATTTTTGGGGCCCCCTTGGGTTTCGCGTGCCCGGGCGGTACGCTACAAGGCTCCGAAGAATGACGTTTTCGAGGGTGGCCGGATCGATACCAGTCATCTGAGGTGATCGCCGAATTTGTACACGGTATCCATACACTTGGTTTCGCAGTAGCAGAGGGTTTCGACTGTGGCAGTAGCGATTCGAATGAAGCGGCTCGGCCGCAAGCACCGCGAGTATTACAGGATCTGCGCGACCGATCGCCGCAACCCGCGGGATGGACGCGTGATCGAGGAGCTTGGCACCTACGATCCGCACATTCCTGAAACCGATGCCCGAGTCACGCTCGATGGCGCGCGGGTCGATTACTGGCTGAGCGTTGGCGCCCAGCCGAGCGACGCCGTTCGCGTGCTCATTAAGAAGTACGGTACGGCCGGCACGCACCTCGCACAGATGGAAGCGGCGAGGGCGCGGCTCAAACTACCCAAGGTGATCGCCGATGCCGGGCCGCCTGCCTACGTCCCCGAGGTCAAGGAGCCAGAGCCCGTTTCGGCGCCCGTGGCCGAACCTGTTGCAGTGCCCCCCACCGCTGAAGTCGAGGCTGCCCCTGCCGAAGTGACGCCCGAGGTTGCAGCGGCGCCTGTAGAAGCCGCCGCTGAGGTTGTCGCCGAAGTCGTCGCTGAGCCTGTCGCCGAAGCCCCGGCCGAAGAAGCGAAGAGCGAGTAACCAAAAACAATTCGGAGCGGCAGCCCTCGCCCGCCGGCTCTCGTGCAGCACAGCCATGCGCATCGACATCCTCACGCTCTTCCCCGGCATGTTCACGGGCTTCCTCGATGGAAGCCTCTTGGGTGCCGCGCGAGCAGCGGGGCTCATCGACATTCGCATCACCGACATACGTGACTCTGCCGAAGGGCCGCACCGGCAGGTTGATGATCGCCCCTTTGGCGGTGGCCCCGGCATGCTCTTGATGCCAGGCCCTGTCGTGTCGTGCATCGAAGCAGTGCAGTCGCAGGCCGAGCCCGCCGGGCATGTGGTCTTGCTCACGCCTGGCGGCCGTCGGCTCGATCAGTCGGTTGTCGAGGAGCTTTCGAGTCGCGAGCGTTTGGTGATCGTGTGCGGTCGATACGAAGGGTTTGATGCTCGCGTAGCCGAATCCGTGGACGCCGAAGAGATCTCGATCGGCGACTATGTGCTCTCGGGCGGCGAGGTTGCGGCGATGGTCGTGGTTGATGCGGTCGCCAGGCTCGTGCCGGGCGTCCTCGGCCACGAGGAAAGCGCTCTCCAAGATTCCTTCTCCGGGCCCGACCGGCTCGTGGAAGGCCCCCAATACACCCGGCCGCGCGAGTTTCGCGGCCTGCACGTGCCCGAGGTGCTACTCTCGGGCGACCATCGGCGGATCGAAGCATGGCGGCGTGAGCAGGCCGTGGCTGCGACCCGTCGGCGGGCGACTGTCCCCCCTACGCCTGGCGAAAGCCCGAAGGAGCGATTCCGTGAATAGAAAAATCCTTGCCCTCGTCGAGGCCTCGAGCCTCAAGCCCGAGGTGCCCTCCTTCGATATCGGTGACACCGTCGATGTCCACACTCGAATCCTCGAGGGTGACAAAGAGCGGATTCAGATCTTCAACGGCGTGGTGATCGCGAAGGCTGGCACGGGGAGCCGCGAGACGTTTACCGTGCGGCGAATCGTGGCCGGCGAGGGGGTGGAGCGGAAGTTTCCAGTGCACTCCCCGAAGATTGCCACGATCCAGGTGAAGCGGTCGGGGGTGGCCCGTCGTGCCAAGCTCTATTACTTGCGCGACCGGTCCGGCAAATCGACCCGCCTTCGCGAGAGGCGGGACGACGCACCGAACGAAGCAAAGGCCAAGTCGACCGCTACCAAGAGCAAGACGAAGAAGAAGGCCGTGGCCGCCAAGGCCTGATGGGGGGCGGGCCACATGCGAGCGTCCCGGGACGAGCTTGGCCGCCGGGGCGAGAATGAGGCAGCGCGTCACCTCAAGGCCCTCGGCTACCGGATCGTCGGCCAACGAGAGCGGGTGCTTCGGGGCGACATCGATATTGTCGCGCTCGATGGCCGCACCGTGGTGTTCGTGGAGGTCCGCAGCCGTTCCGATACCGAGCATGGCCACCCGGCCGAGACGGTCGGTGCACAGAAGCAGCGGCGGATCGCGGAGTTGGCTGCGGCCTACATCCGAAGGCATCGCCTCGAAGATCAGTCGGTACGGATCGACGTGGTTGCCGTGACGTTTCCAGATGGCGGCCCGCCAATCGTCGAGCACTACCAAAATGCTTTCGATTCTCCGTGGTAAGGAGCTTCACGGGGCACGGGCCTCGCCCGCTCGCTCAACAGTCTCCCCGGCGCGGGTCGAGCCGTTGTCGAGCACGAACCATTCCGTGGCGGCCTCGCTCACTCCCAATACAAGCCCCCCGGCGCGAGCAGGGGGGACTGCGGGTGGCGCACCGCCCCGCTCTGGCAATCACGGACGGGCTCGCCCAACAACCCGCCGTCCCCACGCTTGCGCGAGGGGCTTGTATTCTGGATATCGGACGCGAGAGCAAGGGTATTCCTCCGGTGATGCGGCCGCGGCCGCGATGAGGGGCTTGTATTCTTGATGCCGGAAGCGAGGGCGGGGATGGGACGGCCATCACCGTCTATGGCAGGGAAGTCAGCTCGTCGGCGTCGGAAAATGTCACGAGAGAGCCAGCGGGGAGCCGTCGGGCGAGACGTTCGAACCGGAGGCTCGCCTTGTTGGCAGCCATCCCATCGGCCACGCGGCGGATGAGCACGCCGGCGATCTGGTCGGGCCTTCCGCGGGCCACGGCCGCATAGACCTCCGGGTCTCGCTCGCCAGAGTCGCCGACGAGCACGAACCGTCGCTTCGGGAAGTCAGCCATGATCTCCTCGATCGTTTTTTTCTTCGACCGCTTTCGGGCGGTGAGCCGGCCGAGTGGCGTCGTGTCTTTCAGGCGAAAGAGCTTCAGGTGCATTGACCCCGCAGGCAGGCCGGCCGAACCCAAGAAGGAGCCAAGGCAGTTCGAGAGCTGCCAGGGGCTGGCCGACACATAGTGAAACGCAGCCCCCGCTGCTTCCCAGCGTCGGTAGGCCTCGGGCATTCCGGGCACGGCCGCGAACTCGCGGAGGAGGGTGTTCTTGAGCAGTTCCCGCCGGTTGGCGACATGACTGATTTTCACGGTGTCGTCGATGTCAGAGATGACCGAGACACCGGTCTCGCTGACAAGATGGATGCGGCCGGTCGCCGCCTCGCTCTCATCTTCCTCAGCCACTCCGGAGTAGGACAGCCAGTGAGCCTCTGGCCCTGATCCGTTGCTGACGAGCCCGGAAACAAACGGGTCGTCCAAATCAAAACTCGCCACGAAGTGTCCGCTGCGGTCGGTGGCTCCTGCGTCAAGCTGTCGCCCCCCGAGGTTCACAAACACCCGGTGGCCAGCGACCCGCTGAAACAGGAACGACTCTGCCCGACGCCGAAACACGTCGGTGTCGAGATCGGCTTGACCGAGCTCGAGGAACCGCTTGAGCACGGCCACGGCCAGAGCTCGCCGACGGCTCTTTGCAGGCAAGGGACGAGTGACCATGCCTGCCACGGTGGCCCGCCAGCCTCCCTTGGTGCGCCTCGCATAGGTTGGAAAGAACGCGATCATACCGCAGGTTCGCTTGAAATCGGGCCGGAATCATCTTACAAAGTCTCTTGCCGGCATTCCGCCGTGTCTTTTGGAGGTCATTGATGGGCGTCAAGAAAACAGGCAAAGGCCGCCGTAAGCTCGGCCAGAAAAAGCGGCGGATGCGTGCCCGGATTCGCCATCGCAAGGGCTGATGCCCGATCCGTCTGGCTGCCGGTGGCGGTGCGAACGGCACGACCGTCACACGTTCTCGCCAAGCTGGCTTGATCTGCTTTCGTTCCTGGACGGCTTTCGCTCCTGCCCGCAGGGCGTGAGGTACTGTTGCGTGGCTCGCGGCATGAGCGTCTGTCGATCCGTGATCGACCGGACCCGGCGAGCCAGAGCCTGCCAGGAGATGGAGCGATGCGTACAAGCGGATGGAATGGCTTGGCCTTGGTGACGGCGGCGATCGTCGTGGCCGGAAGTGCCGGTGGCTGCAAGACCCTGAGCGAGCGGTATATCGCGCTCGAGGTCTGGAAGTACGAGCGGTGCTTCGGGCACCTGCCCCCAGGATTTGTTCCACACGGAGCTCAGCCACCCATGGCTGCCGCTCCACCGCAGCGAGTCTGCGGACAGGCCGGGCCCGCACCCTGTTGTCCTCCGATGGCCTCCAACGATTGCTGTGGCCAAGGCGGGGGCGGAATGCCAATGGGTCCGCCGGGCGGATTTTCCGGTGGGCCGACGCCCGCTGGCGTCACGGCCGGCAGGCCCGTCATCATCTCCGATGAGCTGGTGGTGCCGTAGCGTCCTGCATGATCAGCCGAGCGTCTCGGCAGGCCCAGGGAACGTGCGGGCTTCGACATCGGCCTTCCAGGCGGTGATGGCGTCGCGGATCGTGGTGCCGGTGTCGGCGTAGCGGCGGACGAACTTCGGCACGCGGCCGATCGAGAGGCCGATGAGGTCGTGCATCACGAGCACCTGCCCGTCGCAGTCGCTTCCTGCACCGATGCCGATCGTTGGCACGGAGATCGCGGAGGTGATCTCCGACGCAATTTCCCGCGGAACACACTCGAGCACCACGGCAAACGCGCCGGCATCGGCAGCCGCCTTGGCGTCGGCAAGGAGTCGCTCGCCATCCCGCTGCATCCGGTAGCCGCCAAGCTGATGCACCGCCTGCGGCCGAAGGCCGACATGGCCCATCACCGGGATTCCCGCCGCAACGAGCGCCGCAATCACATCGGCCTCGCCGGCCGTTCCCTCGAGTTTGACACCCTGGCAGCCCGTTTCTTTGAGGAGCCTCGCGGATGCAACGATTGCTTCCCGGGGCCCGAGGTGCTGGAGCGGAAACGGGAGATCGACGACGACCATCCCGCGTCTGACGGCTCTCGAGACGATCTCGCCGTGGTAAATCATTTGCTCGAGTGTCGCTGGAATCGTGGAGTCACGCCCGGCCACGACCATCGCGACGCTGTCGCCAACGAGCACGCAGTCAACGCCCGCTTCATCGGCGAGTCGTGCTGTTGGCCAATCGTACGCTGTGACCA
>JBGTKO010000072.1:0-5136 GCA_041744595.1 Pirellulales bacterium | reverse complement strand
GCCCGGCCAGCAGTCGGGCCGCCCCGGCTTTGCAGGGAGGATCGCGTTGACAGCGACGGTTCCTCCTCCGCCGAGCTTTGATCCGCCGGATGCAGACGATCTCGATCGTGCGCTCGATGCAGTGGCCCGCGTGCCAGTGCTCTTGGTCGCGACTGACTACGACGGCACGCTTGCGGATATCGTCGATGATCCTGCCGCGGCGATGCCGATCCGCGAGTCCATCGTGGCCCTGCGGGCCCTTTCCACGCTCGGCTCGACCCACACCGCGGTGATCTCGGGGCGGTCACTCGCCGATTTGGCCTCGCTCTTTTCGCTCGATGGGCAGGTGATGCTCGTCGGTTCACATGGCAGCGAGTTCGACCAAGATTTCGTGCGATCACTCACGCAGCAGCAGGTCGATATGCGGGAGAGGGTTCTCGAGGAGATGCACCGCATCGCCACCCGCGATCCTGCGTTTCGGATCGAGACGAAGCCAGCGTCGGTCGCCTTTCACTACCGCAATGTCGATGAAGGCCCGGCTGGCGAGGCCGTCGATGAACTGCTGCGAGGCGCGGCCACCTGGGCTGAAGTCCAAGTCAAGACAGGCAAAAAAGTTCTCGAGTTGGCCGTCGTGCGGACGAGCAAGGGAGATGCCATCGATGCGCTGCGGCATCGCGTAGGCGCGGGAGCAGTCGTCTACTTCGGTGACGATGTCACCGACGAAGATGCATTCGAGCGGATGCATGGCCCCGACCTTTCCGTCAAAGTGGGGAGTGGCAACTCGGCGGCCACGTACCGGATCTCCGACCCCACGGAAGTGGCCCGTCGGCTCGCGCGGTTGGCATGCCTTCGGGAAGCATGGCTGGCCGGCGCGGGAGCGGTGCCGATCGAGCGGCATGCGCTCCTGTCCGATGGCCGCGTCCTCGCGCTGGTGGCGCCGGGGGCTCGGGTGGTCTGGATGTGTGCCCCGCGGGTCGATAGCCCCGCGATCTTTGCATCGCTTGTGGGGGGCGACGCCGCTGGCCATTTCACGGTCGCCCCTGTGAACGACGAACCGCCGCCACGGCAGGAATACGACGGCGACTCGCTCATCCTGAGGACGCTCTGGCGTTCAATCGTCGTCACGGATTTCCTGGACTGCTCCGCTGGCAGGCCATCGCAACGGGCCGGTCGCACCGATCTTGTGCGCCAGGTCGAGGGACGGGGCGAGGTCTTGATCACGTTCGCGCCGCGGCTCGACTTCGGGCGGTGTCCGACGCCGCTCGTGATCCGAGACGATGGGCTTGAAATCGATGACACGATCGACCCGATCGTCTTGCGGGCGCCTGGCGTCCGCTGGAAGATTCGCGACGATGGACCGCACCAGACAGCCATCGGCACGATCACCCTTGCGGGTGAGCCGCTTCGCATGGAGCTTCGCTATGGCACAGGCTCCTTGCGAAGCCAGCAGTCTGTCATGCCTCAGGAGCGGTACCGGCTGACAAAGGCGTACTGGGCTTCATGGGCCGACAGACTCACACTTCCGCGACGGGCGGAGCCGCTTGTGCGACGGAGCGCGCTCGTACTCAAAGGTCTCTGCTATGGACCGACCGGAGGCATCGCCGCGGCGGCCACAACGAGCCTGCCAGAAGAGATCGGTGGCATCCGTAATTGGGACTACCGCTATTGCTGGTTGCGGGATGCCGCGATGTCGGCAGCGGCGCTCGTCAAGCTCGGCTCCTTCTCCGAGGCGATGAGCTTTCTCGACTGGATGCTTGGCGTGGTCGATCGGGCGACGGCGCCCGAGCGACTCATGCCGCTCTATACGGTGACCGGCCATGAGGTCGGAGCTGAAGCCGAGATCGGAGAGCTTGCGGGGTATGCCGGATCGCGGCCGGTCCGCGTGGGCAACGCCGCCCGCGGTCAGGTGCAGCTCGACGTCTTCGGACCGATCGCCGAGCTTGTCTGGCAGCTTCTCTTGGCCGAGGCCCCCGTCTCGAGCGAACACTGGAAACTCGTCGAGTCGATGGTGCATGCGGTCGAGGCACGGTGGCACGAGCCTGACCACGGCATCTGGGAGATCCGAAAACCCCGCCGTCATCATGTTCACTCCAAGGTGGTGTGTTGGCTCGCGGTCGATCGGGGCATCAAGGTCTCCGAGCGGTTCCTTGACCGGCGACGGCCGGCCTGGGAGGAGCTCCGCCAACGGATCGCCGACGACATTCTGGCCAACGCCTGGAATGAGCGAATGGGGGCGTACACGGCGGCCTACGAAGGGGACGACCTCGACGCGGCGGCGCTTGCGATCGGCCTCACGGGGCTCGTGGACTGCACCGACCCGAGGTTCCTGGCAACGATCGATGCGATCGATGGCCAGCTCCGATCGGGCCCCACCGTGTATCGCTATATCGCCGACGATGGCCTGCCAGGTCGCGAAGGGGGATTCTTCATCTGCGCGAGTTGGCTCGTGGACTCACTCTGGAAGGCCGGACGGCGAGACGAGGCGGAGTCGCTGTTTGCATCCATGATCGATCTGGCGGGGCCCGAAGGGTTATTGCCCGAGCAGTACGACCCGGTGCTGCGTCGGACCCTCGGGAATCACCCGCAGGCGTATTCGCACATCGGCATCATCGAGAACGCGCTGACGCTCTCCGGGGGGTGAGTCCGGGATATGACGACGCGGTCCGGCAATTGGCGTCATGCCTCCGCACCGGCAATCCGCTCGAACTCGTGTACGAACAGTCCACTGCGGAGCTTTGGCTCGAACCACGTACTCTTCGGCGGCATGATCTCACCCGCGTCGGCAACCGCGAGAAGTTCATCAGGGCTCGTGGCATGCATGGAAAAGGCGACGCCTTCTCTTCCCGCCCGGCGTTCGAGCTCGTCAGTCCCGCGAATGCCTCCCACAAACTCGATCCGGGAGTCGGTCCGTGGATCACCGATGCCAAGGAGCGGGGCGAGCACCCGGTCCTGAAGCAGGGAAACATCGAGGCTCGCAATTGGATCGGTTCGATTGATCGAGGCTTCGGGAAACGTGAGCAGCCACCACGAGTTGCCGACGAAGACGAGCACCTGACCGCGAGCTGTCGGTGTGGCCGCTGAGGCCGGTAACACGTCGCCCACGCCGTGAAGCCGGCTGAGAAAATCGTCCGAAGTGAGCCCTCGCAAATCTTTGACGACGCGGTTGTAGGGCAAGATCCGTAGCTCGTCGTGGGGAAACACGACTGCGAGGAATCGACCGTACTCTTCGCTTCCCAAGTGAGCCGGGTTCTTGCTCGCCGAGGCGGCCGCGGCCCGCGAGCCGCCTGCTGAGCGATGGTGGCCATCAGCGATATAGAGGAGATCGAGGTGGCCAAAGGCCTCGAGATATGGCGTGGCATCGGGCACCTTCCAGCCGACATGCCGCACACCATCGGGTGCGACGAAGTCGAAGAGAGGCGGGGCCTTGGCCACGTCGGCAGTGATTGTGGCTGCCAGCGTGCCACCATCACGAGCAATGCCGAGTCGATCACGAAAACACAAAAAGACCGGCTCAGCGTGGCATGATGTGGCGAGGAGATGCCGCGTGCGATCGTCTTCCTTGTCGGGACGGGTCTTTTCGTGCTTGCGGATTTCTCCGGAGTCGTACTGGGTTGCCTCGACGCAGCAGACAACACCTGTCTGGGATTTCCCCTCGCGCACTTGACGGTAGAGGTAGAGACCTGGGTGGGCATCACGAACGAGCGAGCCGTCCGTGATCATCTGGTGGAGATTTTGGGCGGCCTGCTCGTAGACCTCTCCGGCATGGCAGTCGGTCGTTGGAGGCAAGTCGATCTCGGAACGCACGACGTGCAGGAACGACCGCGGCCGGCCAGCAGCTCGCTCCCGTGCCTCGTCGGTCGAGATGACGTCGTAGGGGTCGCTTGCGACTTCGGCAGCAAACTCCGAGGGGGGGCGAAGGGCAGCGAAGGGATGGATGCGGATCATCGCGGGTCTGAGGCTCCGAGACGGGTGGCGAGGCAAGGTCGGCGAAGATACCGAAGTCCATCGTGTCCCGGCAACGTGGCGACTGGTTCAGGGAAGTGTCCACCCATGGCAACGCGTGAAAATACTTGCGAAGTTGACGTGGAGTGCAGCAAACGATGCCCCGCGTTCCATGGCCGGGTACGATTGTCGCAGATGAGGCGGCCGAATTGAGGAGGTCGCCGATCCGGTGGGTACGGTCGGACGGGCGGGATGACGCAGCCGGTGCTTGAAGCAAAAGCCCGGCCGCGATCGATAGGAGTGAGGACCGCATGTTCGCGGTAGTGGCACGCACGTTCGGGGCAGTTGGGGTGGCGTCGCTCCGCAGCCGTCAGGTGCGCGTGACCCACACGCTCTTGTTCATCGCCGCACTGGCCGTGTCTCCGGGCGTCTGTGGTGCCTGTGCGAGGGGGTGTCCGGAAAACGGTTTGAACCGGTCCGATACTTCCCTGAGCACGGGCGTTTTCTTTGCCGTCGCCACAACCCGCGGACATGGATCGTGCTGCGGCACGATGGACGGGCCATCACAGGGGAGCCAGAGCCCCGGCCTCCGCCCACACACCACGGCCGATGTGGCTGACGGCATTTTGAATTTTCATTCGGATTCGTTGGCTTGCTGCAACGGTGGCGCCGAGTGCGACTGCCTCCTTGAGCCCCGAGGCGATCCCGCAGCCGCAGTGACGGCCGCATCCGAGGCGTTTGAGCCCAGGCCTTTCACCGTTGCCGAGGCTTCGATCTTGCCGACCGACGGGCTGGCAGTTGGGGCAGTTGCCCGGCAGTGCCTTCCTGACAAGCCACCCTCCCGTCCGGTTCGGGTGCTCTATGGGGTGTGGCGGACTTGATGCGGCCTGTGCCCATCATGTTTCCGTTTTTTCATCCCCCTTTCTGGAGTACCAACCATGTACGCGATTGTGACCTGGGCCACGCTGGCCCTTCTGGCCCCGTTTGCCACCGTGGCGAACACGGGCTGCCCCGACTGCGACTGCTGCGGCTGTTGCGTGACGGGCGTTTGCACGTGTGAGAACTGCACGTGCTGCTGCTGTGAGGACGGCCCTTGCGAAGGCTGCTGCAAGTAGCCGCACGCCACTGTGAAGCCCGGCCGGGAGCCTCGTTGGCCCCGGCCGGGCGAACGGTGAAGTGGAGCGTTGGGGTAGGCTGCCGGCGAGAGGCCACCCG
>JBGTKO010000071.1:0-2503 GCA_041744595.1 Pirellulales bacterium | reverse complement strand
CGTCACGGCGGCAGCGGCAGTCATGTCGGCGGTGGACTGCGATTGAGTGGGTGTGACCTCAGCCACCCGCTCGAGAGTGGCTGCGGGCTGGATCGGCGTGGGCGGCTCATCAGTCCGCGACCGCTGAAACTCGGGACGGTTCGGTGTCACTGTTGCCTTCGATTCGAGCAACGATTCACGTCGCTCAGCCATACTCCGCTCGGTCGGTCGCTTGCGAGCCTCGGCAGGACGTGCCGCATCCATCGGCACCGACATCGACAGCGGCCGTTCATGCGCCGGCCGTTCGGACGACGCCGATCGCGAGACTTGAAGCCGGAAGTCGGCAGCCCGCTTTCGCTTTTCGGGGGCTTTCGCCTCGGCCTCGGTTGGCCGATCGACTGCAAGCTGGAGCCGCGACACCGACAATCCACCGAAGAGAATCATGTGGAGTGCCAGGCTGCCTGCGGCCGCGCGGGCCAGCCGCTGCCGGTAGGAATTTCCACGATCGAGACCGTCATCGATCATCACACCCTCCGCGGCTTCGCCGCGAGCCGGTCATTCGTCGCTTGCCACCTGGACCTGGTAGTCATCGATCCCCGCCTGAACGCAGGCATTCATCGCTGCCACCACAAACTTATGCGGCACCTCCTCGTCACCGCGAACAATGACCGTCTGTCGCTGCGGGTTATCGGTTGCGGCCTGGACAAGAAGCTGCTCGAGTTCCTCGAGCCGCACTGGCCGCGCCCCGGCGAAGTAGTTCCCGTCCCGATCGATGTTGATGACGAATTCTCGCGGCCGTGTGGTGAGTGGCTGGGCTGCGGAGGCCTCGGGGAGCACGACATCGATAGCCCGATCCGCCTCGTCGAGCTTGCTCGCGACGAGAAAGAAAATCATGAGCAGAAAGACGATGTCGATCATGGGCGTCATCTCGAGCCCTTTGCCGAGCCGCCCCTTGTCGATCGTGACGCTCATGCCCGTGCCTCGAGCGGTCGGGGCGATGAAACTGGTCGAGCCGGGGCAGGAGCCGCCGCCAGTTGTGCTTGGGTCACGCGGCCCTTCCCCTCGAACCTTTCGAGCTGCGGAACAACGCCATCGACAACCGTATCAATCTCTCGAAACCACTTCATGATGCGGCCTTCGAGGAAGTGGGCGATCATCGCGGCAGGAATCGCCACACACAGGCCGGCAAACGTGGTGATGAGGGCCACATAGATGCCCTGGGCGAGTTCGGCGGCGCGGTTGGCGCCCGCTTCGAGATTGGCTGTCGTGTAGAAGGCGATGATCATTCCTTGGACGGTCCCGAGCAGGCCGAGGAGCGGTGTGACCGAGACGGCCAGGCTGATGGGACGGATGTTGGAATAGAGTCGTGACGCCTCGCGCTCCTTCGCAACCTCGACGGACCGTTCCATCTCCGGAAGCGGCCGCCCGAGTTTCTCGAGAAGGGCCTGGATGACTCGGGCTGCGACGGATGGATTCTCTTGGCAGAGTCGGTAGGCAGCCCGTGGGTCAAAACGGCCAGCTTCGAGTGACGCCAGACCTGCGGTGAGTTTCGAGGGCAGGATCCGTTGGCGGCGGAGGGCGATGAGCCGCTCGATACCGAATGTCACGACGATGAGCGACATGGCCACAATCGGCCACATGAGCAGGCCGCCAGACAGAAAAAGCTGCCAGAGCGTTTCGACCCGCTCAAAGGTTGTCATGACTTTCCTCCGGCCGTTGCCCGGCTGCCGAGCGCTTCGAGTCGCTTTCTCGCGGCGGGCACATGCTCGCTCGCTGGATACCGCTCGACGAGCTCCGCGTAGAGTTTGTGGGCCTGGTCCTTCTGGCCGAGCACTTCAAAGCAGCGGGCCGCCTCATAGGTGGCCTGTGCCTGCCAGGGGTGGAACGACGCCGGCGCGTTCTGCTCACCGAACCCGTAGGCAGCCTTGAAGAACGCCTTGATGGCTTCCTTGTGCTCTCTTCTCTCAAAGAGCACCTCGCCTTCCATGAGCCTCGCGCGGGCCGCAAGTTCCGTTCGTGGTCCTTCGGCAATCCCGCGGTAGTCGGCAAGCGCCTCGTCGAGGCGGCCGAGATTCTGTTTCGCCCAGGCAACGGCATAACGGGCTTCGGCAGCGCGGGACGAGTCGGGAGAAGCCTTCAGGAAGGTCGAGGCAATCTGAAGACTTTCTTGCCAAGCTTCACGCTCCGCCGCAGCCTCGGCCGCACGGATGAAGGCCAGGCCGCGCAGGGCATCCGACGAGAGTTTCTCCGGGGCAGTGATTGCGCGGGCAAACGCCTTTGCAGCCTCGACGGTTTTACCGATTGACATGAGGGCGTCGCCAAGGAGCGCCGATGCGTCAGCGGCGAGTGGTCCTCCAGGCGCCGCTGCAAGCTGTGCTTCAAAGGCCTCGGCGGCGGCTGCGTGGTCCTTTTGCATCACGTGCGTCCAGCCGAGCTTGTGGCGGGCTTGTTCGACGAGCGACGCGAGATCGGCTGAACTGCCGGCAGCCGTGATCGCGGCACGGTATGCCTCCGCGGCGCCGGG
>JBGTKO010000070.1:0-5222 GCA_041744595.1 Pirellulales bacterium | reverse complement strand
CACCGGCATCATCGTCGCTCGACCGTCTCGCGCAGGCGCCGGCCCTGTCACCGCCACCGCCAACATGGGATCCCTACGGGCCGCAGACGGCACTGCCCACCTACGCCCCGCCTGCGGCCAACGACGCCTGGGCGCCATCGGCAATCAGCGGTCAGCCGGGATACCCAGGCTACTCCCCCGCGGCTCCGTCCCTCGTGCAGCCGAGCATGCCGCCACCGCCGGGGGCGTACACACCGGCTGGCTACCCCGCGCCGAGCTCGAACTTCGATCAGACACTCCAGCAGACCTACTCCCAGACGATGCACGTCTTCCAGGGCGTCCGAGGGAGTTGGGCCTATCTCTTGGGCGATGGCACAGGCACCCGCGTCGGTGTCAACGAGCTCGATACGACGGCGACATTCGCCCTCCCGTTCTTCCACAACTCTCAGGCTAACATCAACCACGCGCCGCTCTTGATCACGCCCGGCTTCGGCCTCCAGCTTTGGCAAGGGCCTCAGACGTCGGCCACGCTTCTGGCCGACCTGCCTCCAAACACCTACGACGTCTTTCTCGACACGGCGTGGAACCCGCAGTTCACACCGCTCTTCGGGGCCGAGCTCGGTATCCGTGTCGGCATCTTCACCAACTGGGACGTGCTTGTGTGGGAGAGCTGGCGCATCATGGGCCGAGCGATCGGCACGCTCAATCTCACGCCCACGACCCAGGGCAAGGTCGGCATCATCTACTTGGATCGTAACCAAGTAAAACTTCTCCCGGCGGTAGGCATGACGTGGACCCCCAATGCCACGAGCCGCTACGACATATTCTTTCCGGCCCCGAAGGCAGCCTGGCAGTTCGCGGCCAACGAGCGACGCGCTTGGTGGGGCTTTGTATCGGGTGAGTACGGCGGCGGCGCCTGGACGTTCCGCCGCAACACGTCCAACTACAACATGATTACCGGCTTCGACTACAACGACATCCGCATCTCCCTGGGCACCGAGGTGGTGCCGACGTCCCGCACGGGCATCGCGGGGACTTTCGAAGTCGGCTACGTCTTCTACCGGCAGCTCTACTATGTGGAAGGGCCGCCCCAGATCCAGAACCTTCCCGACACGATCATGTTCCGGTTGGGCCTCGCGTATTAGGGATTCCGGCGGTTTCGCGGAGCGGCTCGCATCTCCAGAAAAGCCCCCCGGCGCGAGCCGGGGGACTGCGGGTCGCCCGTCTTCCCGTTTTGTCATTACGAGCGAGCTCGCCCAACCACCCGCCGTCCCCACGCTGGCGCGAGGGGCTTGTCTATGTGCTCGATACCGTCGCCGTGATGCGGACCACCACATGCGTTCCAGCCGACGACATCGGACGAAAAGGTGCCCCCTCAGCACGACTCCTTCACGGTTGTTGTGCGTGAGCCTGTGTCTCTTGATGGCCACGGCGCTGGCTGATGACGGGGTCATCCCGCTGCCCCCGGTGGATCGCCCCTCCCTCGAGGGCATGCGGTTTGCGGCACTTGGCGACCCGCAGGATCTCACCGAGCCCTTGATGCTTGACGACGTCGCCCCGCCGGGCCAGCCACGGCAGGAGTTCGAACCTCCCGCGGGCCGCAAGCTCCCTCCTGGCGCAAAGCCCGGTGCCCTCCAGCAGGCCATCTTTACGGCGACGGAATTGCCGCGGCTCGGCTCGAACGGCCTCGGCTTCACGACGCTCGACACGAGTTTCACCGTTGGCATGCCGGCGCCGACCGTGAACTCCCCGATGCTCATCACGACCGGTTTCGGCACGAGCTTGGTGGACGACACTCCAGGGCCAAACTCACCAGGCCTTCCATCGCAGCTCTACGACGGCTGGATCCAGGCCCGCTGGCTCTCGAAGATCGGCGACCGCTTTGGCGTTGATCTCGCGGTGTCCCCCGGCTGGTACTCTGACTTCTTCAACGACACCTCTGAAGCCTTCCGGCTCACCGGCCACGGTTTTGGCGCGTGGGAGGCGACCGAGAACCTTCGCGTCGTTGCCGGCGTGCTCTATTTGGACCGCCGCGACGTCAACATCCTTCCCGCCGGTGGCCTGCTCTGGACCCCGACAGACGACCAGCGGCATGAGATTCTCTTTCCGAGACCACGGCTCTCGTACCGCGTCGCGGAGAGTGCAAATGCTGCCCAGTGGGTCTACGTCGCCGGTGAGTTCGGTGGCAACCAGTGGGCCGTGCGCCGCGAAAGCGGTGACGATGATGTCGTCGTCTATCGAGACTACCGTTTGCTTTTCGGCTGGGAGCGCCGCCCTGCCGACCTTGGTGTGAGCTGGCGACTCGAAACCGGGTGGGTGTTCGGCCGCATGGTGGAGTACTACATCACCGACACCGACGTCTACTACCCGTCCGACACGTTCGTCGTTCGCTGCGGCGTGTGGTACTGACTATACGGATTCGCGGCCATCCATGGCCTGCGAATCCTTGCCGGGCCTCCGCCCGGAAGTGGCGACGCGTCCGGCGTCGCAGTTATTCGGTTTGTCAGGTCTACCGAGTAGTGCCATCCTGGCCATTGCCGCCTTGCCGGGCCTCCGCCCGGAGGTGGCGACGCATCCCGCGTCGCAGTCATTCGGTTCGGCAGGTCTACCGAGTAGTGCCATCCATGGCCTGCGAATCCTTGCCGGGCCTCGCGGTGTTGGTGGTGCATGCCCGATTGTTGCGAGCCGTATTCGGGGATGGTTTACTTAATGGTCGATGATGTTCGGCGGCTCGGGGAAGAATCCATGATGAATCGACACCTGCAGGATGCTGCTCAGCCCCCACGTTTTGGGCTCGCTGGGGCTGTTCTTCTTGTGGTCGTATGCCTTGCGGTGCTCGTTCTCTCAGGAGGTGGGGCAAGCAACGAGGCGGCGGCCGAGTCTGATGACGCCGCGGCGATGCAGTCGCAGAAGTGCGTCCTCTGTAGCCGTGCCTTTGCAGACAAACTCGCTCAGCTCTGCTCAACGTGTGACAAGGGCAAGTGCTTCAAGTGCGGTGCCGCCTTTCCCACGACCGTCGCACGCGTCTGTTCGACCTGCCACAAGAACAAGTGCATCAACTGCGGCCGCGCCTTCCCCGACAAGGCGGCCAAGCTCTGCAACAACTGCGCCCGGTAACCGTCTGTGCATCTGTCTTGGGCGCATCGCCGTTGGATTTCGGCACTCTTCCCCGGCAATCTGTACGCCGTCATGCAATAGGGGTTCTGCGATTGCGGGCATCGGCTCGTTGCCACCGAAGTCTGTAGAGGAATACAATTGCTCGGCACCGAAGGATGGATCGCAGCGACATGGCTAAAACCGGAGAAGAACTCGATCGGTTTACGACGTTTGCTCGGCAGCGGATTGTCAGCGGCGGGGCGAACATCAGTCTGGACGATCTCTTTGATCTCTGGCGAACCGAGAATCCGTCAGAGGAGTTGTACGCTGAGAACGTCGCGGCAGTGAACGCCGCAATCGTGGACTTCCGAAATGGCGATCGCGGAACCCCGGCCGGTGAGCATTCAGCACAACTTCGAAGCCAGTTTGGCATTGCGGCCGAATGACGTTCATCGTTCGCGAACTCGGAAAGGCGAGGACTGACAAGGTTCACATCTTCGGGTGGCTCCACGCCAGGTCTCGTAGCGGGGCGATCGCCTGGCTTGCGGCCTATGACGCGATGGTGGAACCCTGAAATCCAACGCCGATGGGTGCGGCACGGCTCACGAATCTGCCGATCTCGACATGGATGTACGGCAAGTGCTTTTCAAAACACGGCATGGCCGCATCTACCGGGCTCTCTTCCTCATTGAGGACGACACCGTTTATGTCCTTCGTATTCGGGGGCCTGGACAGGCGCCCGTGTCGGCAGCGGACCTCGGAGGGTGATCCATCTCGTCCGGCCGGCCGCTGATCAGAGCCGCGGGGCCGTGAAGGCGAGGGAGAGCCGTCGAAGGATTTTCGCGAGGCGGTCGGTCGGGCAGGCGGTGTTCAAGCGAATAAATCCTGGGCTTCCAAAATCGCGGCCGTCGGATGGGCCGATGCCAGCGGCTTCACAGGCTGCCTGCGGGTCGGCGACCGCGGTGCCACGGCAGTCGATCCACGCGAGATACGTTGCTTCCGCGGGCACGCACGTCATCCCAAGGATGCCGGCGACCGTCTCGGAGACCATCTCGCGATGCAGCCGGAGGACGGCGATGAGCTGCCGGCGCCACTCGTCGCCATCCTTCCATGCCGCTTCCGCCGCGGTGTAGCCGAGCGGATTGATCATCGGTACGAGGCCACCACCAGCCGCTCGCCACTTCTTGATGATCGTTCGGTCACGACAGATCGCCGCGGCGCAGCCGAGCCCCGCGAGGTTCCAGGTCTTGGACGGGGCCACGAGCGTCACACAGTCGCGGGCCTTATCATGGTCGAGGCTCGCAAATGGAACATGCCGCGGGCCGCCGGTCTCCTCGTCGAGCACGAGGTCTGACCAGATCTCGTCGCTGATGACAGTGAGATCATGCTGCGCGGCAAACTCAGCGATCTTCAAAAGCTCAGGCGCGCGAAAGACGGTGCCAGTGGGGTTATGCGGATGGCAAAGCCAAAAGAGTTTTGTGGTGGGCGTGACGGAGCCTTCGAGCGCGTTCCAATCGATCGTCCAGGCGGTCTCTCCTTGCGCCAGCGGCACAGGAATACACTCGCGGCCCGCAAGGCCTGGGAGCGAAAGGAACGGTGGGTAGACCGGCGTGAACGTGATGATGCCGTCGCCCGGCTTCGAGAAGAGCCGCGCGGTGATCGCGAGGCCGTTGACGACACCAGGGGTGCTCGTGATCCAGTCGGGTTCGATCATGAGGCCGTGCCGCCGCGCGAGGTGCTCGACGAGGGCGGGCCTGAATCCGGGCGGGATGTCGGTGTAGCCGAACACGCCGTGGTTGACCCGCTCGCGGATCGCATCGAGGACCACCTCGGGGGCCGCAAAATCCATGTCGGCGACCCACGTCGGGATCACGTCGCAGCCGGCCCAGCGGTCCCATTTTTCGCTCCCCGTGCCGGAGCGGTCAGGGGCGATGGCGAAGAGCGGATCGGGCGATGGGAACGACATGGGCAGAACACCGTAGGTGAGGCAAGGATAAGATTGTGACGGTTCGAGAGAGTGAACGCACAGGCTCCATCATAAAAGCCCCTTGCGCAAGCGTGGGGACGGCACAGGTTGTTGGGCGATCCCTCAGTTGATTGAGAACGGGAAGGCGCGTCACCCGCAGTCCCACCTGCTTGCGCAGGTG
>JBGTKO010000069.1:0-8302 GCA_041744595.1 Pirellulales bacterium | reverse complement strand
AGCCCTCGCCGGGCTGAGCGAGGAGCAGCGGGCCGCCCTGATCGCTCTGGCCAAGGGCATGGGCACGGCAGCCTCGAGGCAATAGGCGCGCTCGCCGTCGCTCAGCGGCGACGGGCTGGGTCGGCAGCCCCAGGGTCCTTCCTGGGGTACGCATGCGCGCGCAGTCCTTCGGGAACTCCACCGGTGTGGACAGACTTTCTTTCGCGCGGCCCACCCCAACAAGAAACCAGGGAAACGGGCCCTGCCTCGTGTCGATCGCAGATTTTTGGCCCGAGACGCGCCTGAACACCCTTACACTCAAAGCAGTGCCACAACCGGAGACAAAAATGGCCGTTTCATCACCACTTATGACCAGGAGCGAGGCCGCCCAGTACGTGAGGCGATCGGTGCAGTCGATGCGGCGATGGGCCAGAGGCGACGTGGGGCCGCCATTTTTGAAGACGCCCGGTCAACAGGGGCGGTGCTTCTATCGCGTCGCGGACCTCGACGCTTGGATCTCCGGCGGCTGCCGCCTCGACCGAAGGGGCTCTCGGCCCGCGGGCCTGGAACGATTCGAGCCTCCGGCCCATGGGGTCCGTCGCGGTCCCGCCGGCCGATTCGTGGGGGCGCAGGCATGACCACCCGCGTTGCAGATCGATGCCCGCTCACCACCCCCCGGAGACCAAAGTGATGCCCGACACCGCCACTACGCCGACACCCGAGACCGCCATGACTGTGACATCGCAGCCGCCGGCAGCCCCCGACAGGGGCTTCCGGGGCCTGGCCATCACGACATTCGATGAGGCGTTCCGGTTCGCGCAGATGGTCGCGAAAACGGATTTCGCCCCGAAAGACTTTCGCGGGAAGCCGGAGGCGTGCTTACTCGCGCTACAATTTGGCGCCGAAGTGGGACTCACGCCGATGCAGGCCCTGCAATCTGTGGCGGTCATCAATGGCCGGCCCAGTATTTGGGGCGATGCTGCCTTGGCGCTCTGCCAATCGTCGCCCGTCTGCGAGTGGGTGCGCGAGAGCATCGTGGGCGAGGGTGACGACATGCAGGCGGTGTGCGAATGCAAGCGCCGCGGTGATCCCGAGCCGCGAGTGGCGTACTTCAGTGTCGCGGACGCCAAGCGGGCCGGGCTCTGGCAGACACAGGCGGTGGTCAAGCGGAAGAATCGAGAGACGGGCCAGCATTTCGAGGCACCGAACGACAGCCCGTGGTATCGATACCCAACGCGGATGCTCCAGCTACGCGCCAGAGGCTTCGCCCTTCGCGACGCGTTCCCGGACGTGCTACGCGGACTCATTTGCAGTGAGGAGGCTAGGGACTACGCGGCCAGTCCCGAGCCCACGCAAGCAGCACCACCGCCGCGGCCGGCTCCGAAGACGCCACGACTGTCCGCGCCTGATCCTGACGAACCACAGTTGCCAGCCGCGCAGGCGAGGCTGGCAGTTAGCAGAGCGAAAACAATAGCCGACCTGGACTCACTCAGGAGGCGGGTGGACCAGCGAGCATCGGAGGGAGTGCTGACCGCGAGCGAGCGAGAGGACCTCATCGATTTGATACACGGCCGGGTTGAGTGGCTCTCCGCCGGCCGATTCGTGGGGGCGCAGGCATGACCACCCGCGCTGCAGATCGGTGCCCGCTCACCACCGCCATCATCGAGCAACTCTCGAGGCGCCTCGAGGCCGTCGCGCGGCCCGACGGGGAAGCGGTGCACGTTCTCGACATGCCATCCAACCCCGTCGCGGTCGGGGTGTCTCGAGGCAGTGGCCATCGGATCGCAGCGGCCCACGGGCTTCCCGGGGTCGCCGTGCTGGTCACGGTCTCGCCGTTAGTCGATGCGCTTCTTCGCGAGTATCGGCCGGAGACGATCGAGAACACATTTTTCCGCGAGGGCCTCGGGGCGATAGCCGCTGGCGCTTTCGAGCAGATCGCAGCGCACGAGTTGGGGCACGCCCTTGCGTCGCCGCGCGATCCTGAAGGGCCTATAGACGCGGGCGAGTTGGCCAACCTGCAATCGCTGACGGCATCAGGACCGGCCAACCTCATCCCGCCGGCCGAGTCTCACGGTCCGGCATGGGCAGCCGCCACGGCGATTCTGTATCGGCGTTGCATGGGCAGCCTGCCCGATTGTGCATACGACTGGCACCGAAACGCCGTCGCCGAGTTTGCACGCTACGGCCTCGACTATCCGGCCGTAGCTGCCCTGGTCGCCAACGTGCCGGGCGATGCGCCGATCCGGCCGATCGTGGCCGACGCCGGCTTCATTGGACGCATCGAAGCAGCGACCCCGTCCGTCGAGGATCGGCGAGCGATCATCGCATCACGAAACACGCGACCGGCGGACGTTCCGCCGGCTCGTGATCCCGCGGCGGCTGCCGCATAGTTCTGGAGGATTCTGGCCATGTCCAATCTGCTTGAAATGCTCAAAACCCGGCGCGAAGAAAAAGCCGGTGACGTTATCGACATCGCGCGACGCTGCGCATCGGGCGAGGCCCCCGACCCCGACCGCATCTTGGCAGCGTGCCAGGCCGCCGACATGAGCGATGAAAGTTTTCTAGCGCTTGTGGATCTCATTGCGAAACGGGCCATACTCCGCCGTTCCGCCGCGGACCACGCCCCAGCGGAACGTGAGGCCAAGGACCTCGAGCAAGGGATTGCCAAGGCCTACGAAATGCAGCGTGCGGCGGAAGAGAAATTTGCCGACCAGGTGCGGCCTCTTGAGGCCAAGCTCAAGTCGCTCCGATCCCGAGTTGAGTCGGCCGGGTCTGCGGTGGACATGCTCGGGCGCGACGACATGCTTCCGCCGCACCTGCGGGAAGCTCGCGAATCAGCGAGCCGGCGAGTCAACGCCGCGTGCGATGCGGTCCGGCCGGTGAGCGATCGACTCGAGTCGCTCGAGCGAGAACTGGGCTACGCGCGCGAGAAGCTGAATCCCACCGGCAAGACGAGTTCGACCATGCGGGAAATCGACGCTCAAGAATTCATGAAATCTGCCGACTACCGGATTGGCAAGGCCCGTGAGGAACTCGCGGCCCTCGAGGCCAAACGCGACGCCGCCAAAGCCGAGCACGCCCGCATCGACAAGGAATGTCGCGCCTTTTGAGACTCCACCCGGCCGGCTGCCACGGAGGGCGGCCGGGCCGTGGCGGTGTCGGATCATCACGTCACGACGAGGAACGCATCACATGGACCACATCAAAAGAGCGATCGTCGCAGAGGCCGACCGCCTGGACCGGATTGGTGCAAGGCTGCGTATGACGCTGGCACCGCCCACGAGCATTGAGCAGGCCGCAGAGTGTCTCAGGCTTGCCAGGCAGCACGGCACAGACGAAGAGAAGTCGCTCGCCAATCTCGCGGCCGCTTTGTCAGGGGGTATTCCAGGTCGGGTGACAACCTGATCGGGCGTTAGAACGCATTTTTGGGGCTCGTTTTTTTGACATCACATAAGAAACTCGGCTCGCGGGCTGATCCCCCGCATAGGCAGGCTGGCGGCGCTTCCCCTCCAGGGCGCCGCCAGCCAGCCGGCCGAAACTGGAGGGACGATGGTACGAAAACGCTCTCGCGCCACTGCCAAGGGCAACAGGCCAGCCGGCATAGCCAAGGCTCGCAAGGCCCGCCGCGGCTACTTCGAAGAACGAGACGCAACCTATCGCAAGGCGGTGCGAGCGGTGCTACGGGCCACGCATGGCCACAGCGTTCCGCATGGGAGCGTGCGAGAGTTTTGCTATCAGGTGATCGGCCATATGTGGGACCACTACTCGCTCGTTTGTAGCGACCAGACGATCCGACGATTCCTGAAGCGTGAACGGCTCACCGATTCTGGCTCATCGACCGCCGCGCCGACCGCCGGCCGCGTTCACCAAGAATCGTTCGAAGAGTATCTGTCACGAGTCGGGTGAGCCCGCGGCGCAATCAGTGTGTCAACGCGGCATGTTCTCATGACGGTAGCCGGTGATCGGGCGTCCACAGTGGACGATTGAACACCGGATGCCCTGGAGAGAACACGATGACCACGCGATTCCTGACGCGCCGTGAGGCGGCCGAAATGCTCGGCATCACGACCGACTGTATAGCCAAGTGGGAGCGGCTCGCCCGCAAGTCGGGCCGTTCCGACGATGCACCGCCAAGCCTGAAGGTTGGCAAGCTGCGACGTTATCCAGAACGAGCCCTCATCGGGTGGATTGTCGCCCGCTCGAAACAGGCAGAGCGACGGCTCGCCCGCAAGGCCAAGGCGGGAGGTGAGTCGCGATGAATGCCATCATCGCCCCTCGCCATCCGGCCCCGACGCTCGAGCCCCTCGCGGTTTCCGAGCCCGAGGCGGCTCGGCTCATCGGCATTTCGGCTCGCACGCTTTGGACGTTGCGACGTGACGGCCGCGGGCCGCGTCACGTGATGATCGGATCATCGATCCGCTACCGCGTCGATGCCGTCCGCGAGTACCTCGAGGCGCTCGAGCAAGCGGCCGCGACTGCGGAAGGCGGTGCAACTTGAACCGTCGCCAGATCGATCGTCGCCGACAGCAGGCCGCAGTAGCGGCCGGGCTCGCCATGCGGCAGTTGGCGTATACGGCTGATCGTGCGGGCGACCTCGTGCGAGCAATCGCGTGGGCGCGTGCTGCCGTCCGGGCTCTACGCGGTGATCGGATTCTGTGTGGTGAGGCGGAAGGGTTCCTGGCTCGGCTGACTGAGAAACACAACGGGGGTGCCACGTGATCGCTCGCTCTCGCCTTCCATCACAATCCGAGGATGACGAGCTGGGCGTGATCGCTGCGGCTCTCGACCTCATAGACGGCGCCCCCGGCCGGGCCCGGGAGATCATCGACCGGGTGACGCCGCGGATGTTCACGTCGCCGGCGGGGGCGGTGCTCATGGCCATGCAGGCCGCGTTCAAAGCCTCGACAACTCCGACATGGCAGGACGTTCGGATCGCTCTCCGCGACGCCGGCTACGCCAACGAAAGCGACGAAGGCCAGTTGCTCATCGACGCGCTCTGGTCAACGGCCTGGACCGGTCGCAACGCTGAGCAGTTGGCAGACGGTGCCATCGGTCGCATCATTGAACGGCATAGGCACCGGGCCACGGTGGACGCCGCCCAAGACGTGGTAAACGCCGGCGGTGATCCCGAGTCGGTGGCTCGATTGCTCGAGGTGGCAGCCGCGCCGGTGGATCGTCCGAAGGCCATCACGGCAATCGACGCTCTCGACCAGTGGAGCAGGCACGAGCGGACCCCGAAGGTGCCCACGGGGTTCGGATGGCTGGACGACCCAACGGATGGCGGACTGCCCATAGGCGGCACCACTGCCCTCGTGGCCGGCCCCGGCATCGGCAAGTCTGCCGCGGCCTTGCAATGGGTCTGCGGCGCCCTCATTCAAGACCTCGAGCTGCGGGCCGTTTGGGGGCTGGGCGAGATGACCCCGGCCGGGCTCGCCCGCAGGATGCTTTGCGTGGCCAGTGGGCTCCTCGAGGGCTGCCCGGCCGTCACGATGGACATGGCAGGCCGGCGGACCAGAGATGCACGAGCGGCATCGGTACGCATCGCAGAGGCCATCGGCGGGCGGCTCCACATTGTGCCGGCTCCGCTCACGGTGGCTGCCATCGACGCGATGGTATGCACGACCGGGGCGAAGCTCGTGGTGATCGACTACGCGCAGTTGGTTCACATCCCGGGCGGTGGCAAGGATAGGGTGGCGGACCTCGACAGGCTCGCGGGTGAAATCCGAGACATGGCCATTGCTCGCGAGTGTGCGGTGATCCTGCCCTCGAGCATGGCAAAGGCTGCCGGGGCCGCCGTGAACGCCGCGCAGGCGGCACGCGGCTCGGCTGAGATCGGCTTTGCGGCTGAGCTGGTCTACGTGGGTGTCCGCGAGGAAACCCCAGACGGCCGGCCGATCGTTGGGCCAGACGGCTGCCACGGCATCACGTGGCGGTGTGCCAAGGCGAGGAACTGCGAACCGCGCGACCTCGTGACGCGATTCGACGGCAGTACGCAAACGTTCCACGACGGGAGACAAGACCCCGACGGCTTCCGGCCTGGACCGTGCCAAGACCTGGCAGCATGGGCCGCGGGGGTGAACTGATGACCGACCTAAACGCGGTGGTTATGGCGAAGCGTAGGGAACGGCAAGCCGCGGCGGAAGCCGCTGGGCTTGCGACTGGCTCCGAAGCCGCCGACGATGCCCGGGAACCTGGAGCGGGCAGCATGGCGAAGAAACCGAAACCCAAGCCGGCCGCATCGCCCCGGAAGGGTGATCGCTGGCAGACCCTCAATCAGTTTGTGGACGTGATCGCTCCACATTTGTCGGGGGCCGAGCGGTGGGTGTGGTTTTTCATGTTCCGCCACGCTCGTGGTGGCATCGCCGAGCTGAGCGAGCGAGGGCTCGCCAAGGCCGCCGGCCTGAACAAAGACACGGCGGGGGAGGCCGTGCGCCGGCTCGTGGCTCTCGGGCTCGTGTGGGAGGTTTTCAAGTCGGGCGCGCCCGGGGCCGCCAGCAAGTACGGAATACACCCCACGCCGGCATCGAAACTGGCAGCCGTGATGAAATCGAAGAAATCGGACGGGAGGGCTTGCAACCGAGTGCCGAAAAGAGGGAAAGTAGCGCCCGGAAAAACCGGGCGGTAAGCGCCCGGAATTTTCGGTGTAAGCGCCCGGAAAAATCGGGCATCTACAGAAAGCAGAAGGGCTGACCGCCTCCCGGGGGGTCGGCGGCAGCCTGGAACAAGGAAACGGAGGACAGCATGGCAGGGCTCGTTTGGGATGGTGAGAACCGCGACCTCGCACGCATCACGCTCTATGTGGGCGACAGGCGGAAGACCATCCGGCTTGGCAAGGTGTCGAAGGCGATTGCCGACAAGTGGCAGGACCGCATCGGCGAGATTGTCGCCAGTATCTCGAGCGGTGCCGGCATCGCCCCGGACGTGGCCGCGTGGATAGACGGCCTGGCAGACGAGGGCTATGGCCGCCTCGTCAAAGCCGGGCTCGTGCTGCCGCGAGTGTCGCAAGCATCCCGCACGCTGGGCGAGTTGTGCGACAGGTTCAAGGAACACTCGAGCGTGAAGCCGGCCACCGAGGCGAGCTATGCGCAGACCCTGGACAGCCTCAGGGCGTTCTACGGGGAGGGAAAGCCGCTCGAGGATATCTCCACCGAGTCGGCAGACGAGTGGCGGAAGTGGATCGCATCGAACAAGGCTGGCGAGGGAAAGCGGCGGAAGGCCCGCGTCGCGAAAGACAACCGGTTGAGCCCCGCCACGGTGAGCAAGCGGACGAAAGTCGGCAAGCAGGTTTTCCGGGCCGCGGTGCGGTGGGGCTGGCTGCCGAAAAGCCCGTTTGACGGTCTCAGAGCTGGCTCTACGGCGAACCCGTCGCGAGCCCACTACATCGACGTGGCGACTACCGCCGACCTGCTGGACGCCTGCCCGGGGCTGGAATGGCGGATCGTGGTGGCACTGGCCCGGTACGCGGGCCTTCGGTGCCCGTCCGAAGTGGGTGCGGTGCGGCTCACAGATATCGACTGGCAGCACGGCCGAATGACCGTCATGGCAAGCAAGACCGAAGGGCACGGGGAAGGCCACGCCAGCCGGCTCGTTCCGATATGCCCGGAACTGCGGGGCATCCTCGCGGAAGTTTTCGAGACTGCCGAGCCCGGGGCCACGCTCGTGGCTCCGTTGGCCTCACGGGCCGGAGCAAACCTCCGAACCACATTTGAGCGGATCATCCTCCGGGCTGGCCACAAGCCGTGGCCAAGGCTTTTCCAGAATCTTCGGGCGAGCTGCGAAACGGATTGGGTGGAGCAGTACCCCGCCCACGTTGTCGCCGGCTGGCTGGGCCATTCGCCCACGATCGCAGCAAGGCACTATCTCCAAACCCGTGACCATCACTTCCGCGACGTGGTGGAGGGTGGCTCAGAGCGCGGCACCAAACGCGGCACCAAGGTGGCACCAAACACGCCCCCGCAAGCCTCCGAAGCCTCCCGCAATGTTTCGCAAGCCGAGAGCGATTCTGCGGAGAATCACGGGGCTTTTGAGGTTTTTCCCGGGAATCGCGGTGCTAGTGAACGTCTGTCTAGTGGGACCGCTGGGACTCGAACCCAGGACCAACGGATTAAAAGTCCGATGCTCTAACCAACTGAGCTACGGTCCCACGGGCCATCCTAACGCGTGGGCTACCCCGAGCAACCATTGCGTTTCTCCCGGCGAAACAAACAAAAATCACGATCGCTCGTGGACGCAATGTAGCCCTCGGGAACCCCAAAACGGCGTCCGAAATCGCCCAAAAACCCCTCTTTCGAGTGGTATCGAAAAACACGGGAAATAGCCCAAA
>JBGTKO010000068.1:0-2327 GCA_041744595.1 Pirellulales bacterium | reverse complement strand
CGGGGTGTCGATGAGGTTGATCCCGCAGTCGCCCCACGTGACGCTCGTGGCGGCGGAGGTGATCGTGATGCCACGCTCCCGCTCGAGGTCCATGTAGTCCATCGTGGCGCCATCACCGCCGCCCTTCACTTCCTGGATGCGGTGGATGCGACCGGCGTAGAAGAGGATGCGCTCGGAGAGGGTTGTCTTGCCGGAGTCGATGTGGGCCGAGATGCCCATGTTGCGAAGCTTGCTGAGATCCATAAATAAACACGCCGAGATGGGAAGTTGTGGTGCACCAGGTAGGACACCCGCCAGCAAGGGGGGACCGGGGGCTGGCGAGCCCAGGGAATATACTCCCAGCCCCGGAAACGGGATAGTCGCGCGTCGTGTCGCCCGTTCCTCCGTGACGGGAACCCTCAATCCCCTTTGACGCCACCCACATGCCACTTCCGGACGACGCCCTTGACCACGGCCCCACGGAGCCCTGGCTCTCGTGCGCGGCGCCGCTGGCGGTCTACATGGCCGCCGGCTTCCTCGAACCAACAGCCTCCGGCGGGGGCCTCGCCGGATCCCTCGGCATCCCGCTTGCCGCCTACCCGGTGCTCTACGGCATCCGTATCGTTGCCGTTGGCCTCGTGATCGCGCGGGCCCTCCCCAACCTCCGCCCCTGGCTCGGCCGGCCCACCTGGTGGCCTCCGATCCTCGGCGTCGCCCTCGTGATCCCATGGGTGATCCTCGCAGGGCTTCAGCGAGACGCCGGCTGGACGTTTGGCATGGGCGAACGGAGCGGCTACGACCCCTTTGATGTAGCCAACCTCGGATCAGCGCCCTCGATGGCCTGGGCCTTTCTCGCGATGCGGGCGATCGGGCTGGTGGTGATGGTGCCGATTGCCGAGGAGCTTTTTCTGCGAGGGTTTTTGATGCGGTACGCGATCGAAGAAAAGTTTTGGCGGGTGCCCTTTGGCACGCTCACCCTCGCATCGGCCGCGGCCTGCCTGTTTTACGCCGCCGTGAGCCATCCCGCGGAAGCCGTCGCCGCCGTCGGCTGGTTTGCGATCGTGAGCGGGATCGCCGCCGCCACGGCCAGGCCCATCGACTGCATCCTCTGCCACGCCGCCACCAACCTCGCCCTCGGTGTGTATGTGCTTAGCACCAAAACCTGGTGGCTCGTGTGACCGGCCCTGGGCCCGCGAACGGATCCATGAACCGATTCCTCCGCGGACGACTCGCTCCGACGCCTTCTGGCTTTCTGCACGCTGGGCACGCGCGGACGTTTGCCCTTGCCGCAGAGCGCGCCGGGGCGGCTGGCCTTGTGATGCGGATCGAAGACCTCGATGGCTCACGGTGCCGGCCTGAGTTTGCGGCCGCGGCGATCGAAGACCTTCGGTGGCTGGGACTCGACTGGACCGAAGGGCCCGACATGAGCGGGCCGCATGGGCCGTATGTGCAGAGCCGGCGCACGGCCTTCTATCTCGAAATCTGGCGACGGCTCGAAGCGGCTGGCGCCATCTACCCGAGCCCGCAATCACGCCGGGAAGTCGAGTCGGCAGCGACGGCACCGCATGAAGCGGAGGCGACCCCCCGAGGGGAGCCAGTATTTCCCGTCGCCCTTCGGCCCCGCCACCGCGAGCGGGCGTCGGAGCCGGGCGGTGTGCCGTGGCGATTCCGTGTGCCCGATGGGCGGGTGATCGAATTCACGGATGGGATCCAGGGCCCTGTTCGCCGCACGGCCGGCGTGGACTTCGGAGACTTCGTGGTGTGGCGACGGGATGACCTCGCGGCCTACGAATTGGCCGTGGTGTCCGACGACCATGCGATGGAAATCGACGAGGTAGTTCGCGGCGCAGATCTGCTCACGAGCACGGCTCGTCAGATCCTTCTCTACGAGGCGCTCGGCTGGGGGCCGCCGGCCTTCGCCCACCCACCGCTTGTGTGCGATGCCGCGGGTCGTCGGCTCGCGAAACGAGACGGCGCCATCGCGATCCGAGCCCTCCGTGACGCCGGCTGGACACCCATCGACGTATTAACCCGTCCCCTCCGCGAAAGCGCATCGACCCCATGACGCGACGAAGACACAACGCGGAAAAAAAGTGGGACCGCTGGGACTCGAACCCAGGACCAACGGATTAAAAGTCCGATGCTCTAACCAACTGAGCTACGGTCCCACGGGCCATCCTAACGCGTGGGCTACCCCGAGCAACCAGTGCGTTTCTCCCGGCGAAACAAACAAAAATCACGATCGCTCGTGGACGCAATGTAGCCCTCGGGAACCCCAAAACGGCGTCCGAAATCGCCCAAAAACCCCTCTTTCGAGTGGTATCGAAAAACACGGGAAATAGCCCAAA
>JBGTKO010000067.1:0-3722 GCA_041744595.1 Pirellulales bacterium | reverse complement strand
GCTCGGCCGCACGCGGCCTCGCTTCCATGGCCTTCGCTCACTCGGAGGAAACTGCGCTCCGCCCTCCAGGCTGCGCTTGTTTCCTACGCCGGCTCCATGACACGGGCTTGCCCCTCGCGGAAGCATTGGCCTACGGTAGCCTGACCTATCCGTGACTGGCATCGAGATCGCCGCTACCATTGAGTGAAAGCCTGAGTGTTCGGACTGCATCGGGGAGTCGCCAGCATGGCGAGACGCATGGAAACGTGGGCTCGACGGAAACTGTTGCCCGCGCAGCAGTCGCCTAAGCCCGCTGGGGCCGGCGGTTTGCTCGCGTCCACCGTGCCCCTCGTCGCCATGGCACTGATGGTCGTGCCGGTATCCTCGTCCGCGGGTGCGGAGGAAATGACAGAGGACGAGGTGCCCTCCGTTGAGGAAAAAAAGTCGGCTGTCGATCTTGCCCTCGGATGGCTCCTTGAGCACCAGCTCGACGACGGCGGCTGGTCGTTCGACCTCGGTGCCTGCCCCAAGTGCCAAGGGAAGTGCAGCCATTCCGGTGTTGCCGACGCTCACAAGGACCGAGTTGCCGCCACGTCGCGTGCCCTGCTGCCCTTTCTTGCCCGCGGTTACACCCACAGCCAGGGGCCCTACAAGAAGCAACTCGAGGGCGGCATCGCGTTCCTCGCTGCCAAGGTGCTGACGGGCGATGGCAAGGTCTACGGCGAAGGGGGCACAATGGAATCTCAGGGCCTTGCCGCCCTGATTCTGTCGGAGTGCTATGCCATGTCGCAGGACCAGCGGCTCGCCAAACCTGCGCAGATGGCGCTCGACGCCATCATGGCGGCGCAGGATCAGCGAAGCGGCGGCTGGAGCCGTAATCCCGGTGAGCCCTGCGACACTTCCACCTTCGGCTGGCAGATCATGGCCCTCAAAAGCGGGAATATGGCCTATCTGGACATCGACGCCGCCGGAATCGAGAAGGCCAAGGAGTTTCTCGACTCCGTGCAGTCTGATTCCGGCGCGACGTACGCCTCCACCAACAACGCCATCCCCGACCCAGCATCATCGGCAGTGGGCCTGCTTTGTCGCATGTCCATGGGCTGGAAGAGGAAGAACCCTGTAATTCAGGACGGCGTCGCACGGATTGCGAAACTCGGACCCACCGACGACCTCGTCTATGGCTACTTCGGCACGCTCGTTTTGCAAAACTCCGTGGACGGTGAGCAGTGGGTGGAGTGGCGCAACAAAATGAAGAAGCTTCTGCTGGCGACGCAAGCGACAGAGGGGCATGAGGCGGGCAGTTGGTATGAGGGAGTGAATGGCGGCAATGCCACCCGTGGAGGTCGCCTCGGCTACACGGCGCTCGCGACGACGATCCTCACAGCCCAGCGCGACCTCCCGAGGATGTGCCGTGATGAGAACATCGACGACGAGTTCAGAGAATAGCGTGGGGGGCATCCCCGGCCCACCACAACGTGCCCGTACGCCTCGAACACGAGACAGGCGCTTTCTCGTTCACCAAACTCATCAGTGCGTCCCCTTCAATAATTTACTTCGCCCGCAGGTCGAGGCAGACGAGGCGGTCGTCGCCGCGGACGTAAAGGAGGCCGCGGGCGATCACCGGGGCGGTCCAGGCTGGTGGAACGAGGAGGTCATCGCCGGCTTCGTTCTTGAGCTCGACCGATCGCACCGGATCGTAGGCGTCGGGCGTTGCCCGAAGGATATGGATGGTGCCATTCTCGGCAAGACAAATGAGATGGCCGTCGGCGTAGGTGAGCGACGAGCGGCCAAGTGCCGGCTGGCTCCACCGCACCTGGCCCGTCTTCCATTCGATGCACCGCAGTTCGGCGCTCCCCGCATGCCGGCCACTGCTGCCGTAGAGAAATCCTTCGTGGTAGACCGGCGTGTTCCAGTGCAACAAAAGGGCCTTGTCTCGCTTTTTACGGTCGTCCTTCCAGACGACATCAAAGCCACCAGGGCGAACTTTCAGAAGCGAACTTCCAACAGCGTACGACTCTGAAATGAACACCTCATCGCCGACGACCACGGGGGTCGAGGCAATCGCACTTTCGAGGAGCGGCGCCCGCCACGGATACTCGAAATCGACCTTCCCTGTGCGCGGGTCAAGCCCGACGAGCCCACCGCGGGCATACACAAAACACCACGGCCGGCCGTCAATCTCCGCGGCGACAGGGCTCGCGTAGCTCGCCAGCTCGTTGCTGGCCTTCCACACGACCTCACCCGTTTGCTTGTCGAAGGCCACGACGCCCGTGCCGTTGCCTTGCACGACGCCCTGAGCAGCGTAAATATCAGGAGGGCCGCCGGGAGCGCTTCCGCCGATATTCACAATCAGCAGGTCGCCCTGGACCAGCGGCGTGCTCCCTACGCCGAAAAAATTGCGAACGACGTTGAACCGGGTCTGCGTGTCGATGTCCCACACCAGCTTGCCAGTCGTCGCATCGACGCACCGCAGACGTCCCTCGGCGCTGAAGGTGTAGACGCGATTGCCTTCGAGTACCGGCGAGCACCGCGGGCCATTATTGTATCCCAGGAGATCGTCATAGCCCGTTGGTGAGGCAACGCTCCAAAGCACCTTGCCGGTCTCTGCCTCGCGGCAGGTCAGGCGGTCCTCGTCGTCAAAACGATCGAAGTGATAGAGACGGCCTCGGGAAATCGACGGGGCGGCGTAGCCCGTACCGAGCTCTGCCTGCCAGACGATTCGGGGACCGGCAGCCGGCCAGTCGAAGGCGAGTCCGCGCTCGGCAGAGATGCCGTTGCGACGCGGCCCGAGGAAATCGGGCCAGTCATCGCCAGGACGTGTGGACAGGTCAGGCGGAAGCGACTCGGCGGCGAGGTTGTCACCCGCGCGGCCGACGGTTGCAAGGGTCAGCGTCGAACTGAGCATCATGCTCATCACGAGCAAAGTGATCGACTGCCGCATGGCTGCTTCCTTCCCGACGGTTCACTCGGTCGAGATCGCTTCGAGCAGATCCATACGAACCGCACGCCGCGCCGGCAGCCACGCGGCAAGCGCCGTCACGGCGATCGCCGCGGCGAGGTTCATGGCGACGACCGACGGACGGAAGGTCACGCTCACGGGATGCCCTGTAAGTGGCTGACTCGAGAGTTGAATGAAAACAGCGGTCACCATGCCAGCCGCCAGGCCGATGACGCCACCAGCCGCCGCCAACAGCACGCTTTCGAGGACCACCATCCGCGTCACCTGGCCGCTGGTCATTCCAACCGCCCGCAGAAGGCCGAGCGTTCGCTTCTTTTCGAGCACGCTCATCGTCACGGTGTTCGCGACACCGAGACTGCCGACGACAAAGCCGAGGCCGAGGATTGCCCAGAGTGATCCCACGAGACCCTGCACGATCCGGTCCACGACCTGCCGAACCTCGCCGAAGGAACGCAACACAAGGCCCTCCTCGGCCGCAATGTTTTCAAGTGGCTCTCGCAGAGATTCGCGATGACCTTCGGTGGCAGTCACCAAAAGAATGTCCGTCGCCTGCATCCCGAAGAGCGTGCGAGCCACGTCCCGTCGGACCAGCAGCGAGGCCCCGCCGCTCGTGTAGTCGATCATGAGCGCGGCCACCTTCACCGGTACCGTCCGTCCAAAGACCTCCACTGGCACCTCGTCTCCCGGCTTGATTCCAGTCCGCCGGGCGAGCACGGTGCCCGCCAGAGCCTCGCCGCGGGCAAGTGCTGCTCGCACATCCGCGTCGGTGGCGTCGATCGCCTCG
>JBGTKO010000066.1:0-4222 GCA_041744595.1 Pirellulales bacterium | reverse complement strand
CGAGCTCATCGAGTGCGCGGCGGCTCGGGGTGCGGCGGAGCGTGGCACGGTCGAAGCGAGGCGGCCTCTCACAGATTCCCTCGACTGCCTGGCGCAGCACATCGTCTCCGTGGCCTGCGGCGGTGGGTTCCGCGAGGAAGACCTTCGAGCCGAGGTGGCATCGACGTTTGCATTCGCCGCGATCGATGAGGTTTCCTGGCAATGGGCGATGGATTTTGCCGCCCGCGGTGGCCCGGCCCTCGCAGCCTATCCCGACTTTGCACGGATCAAGGAGCGGTTTGGGCGGTGGTATGTGACGAGCCCCGCGATCGCCCGAAAGCATCGGATGAACATTGGCACGATCGCGGGCGATGTAACCGTCGAGGTGAAGTGGCTCCGCGGCGGCCGGCTGGGAACGGTGGAGGAATCATTTGTCTCTCGATTGAATGAGGGCGACCGGTTTCTGTTTGCAGGCCGACCGCTCACGCTCGTGCGTTTCGACGGTCTCACGGCCTGGGTGAAACGATCGCGGTCATCTGCCCCGCTCCAGGTGCCACGATGGAATGGCGGAAAGATGCCGCTCACGACGCTCCTCTCCGACGCGGTCCTCGACCTTATCGGTAGCGACACGAACGATGCTGTTGTTGGAAGCCCAGAGCTGGCGGCAGTCTCCCCGCTCTTGGACGTCCAGAAACGATGGAGCCGGCTGCCGGATCGTGACACGCTCTTGATCGAGCGATGGACTGGCCGCGACGGCCATCATGCCTTTGTGTTTCCGTTTGCGGGTCGGCTTGTTCATGAGGGGCTCGCGTCACTCGTCGCGTGGCGGCTGGCGCGAGCACAACCCGCGACATTCACGCTCGCGTTCAACGACTGGGGATTTGAGCTGGCAGGTCAGCATCCCCTGCCCGACACGCCCGCCGCCTGGCGACGGCTCCTCTCGCCGGTGCAACTCCTCGATGATCTCCTCGGCTGCCTCAACTCAACCGAAATGGCACGGCGCCATTTTCGCGAGATCGCGAGGGTTGCTGGGCTCGTCCAGGGAAGTGGTAGGAGTGACCGGCAAACGCAGGTCTCGGCCGGCCTGATTTTTGATGTGCTTCTGGAGCACGATGCGGGCAACATGCTGCTCATTCAGGCACGTCGCGAGGTGCTCGAACGTCAGTTCGAGTTTCAACGGCTGACTGATGCCCTCGAACGCATGCGCCCGCAGAAAATCGTGATCGTGGAGACGCCTCGGCTCACGCCGCTCGCCTTCCCGATCTGGGCCGAGTTCATCCAGTCACGGCTGACCACGAAGGACTGGCTCAGCCGCATCACCGACATGGCCCGCGAGCTTGAATCGCTATTGATCCGCGACGCGGATCAATACTGAATCTGCCGAGGCATCCATGCCCTCGGCAGATTCATGCTCGGCGGGGGCAAGCCAAGGTTGCCCCCGCCGAGCCGGCCGGCTTCCGGCCGGCCGTGCGAGTGCGGCCCGCATTGACCCGGTGTCGGAGACACCGGGCTCCTGGGGAGCATCTGAATTCCAGGCACCTGGGGAAGCATCCGCTTGCGAATACGGCCTCCGGCTCGGGGTTGCCCGTGCCATGGAGCCGGCGTAGGAAACAAGCGCAGCCTGGAGGGCGGAGCGGAGGCGGGATATTCAGCGCCGTTTTCTCCGAGTGAGCGAAGGCCATGGAAGCGAGGCCGCCTGCGGCCGAGCGATGGTCGAAGCGAACGTCCGGCGAGATGGCACGGGCAACCCCGAGCAGCGGTTGGCCCGGACTTCCCGGAGGAATGCGGCGACAAGGGCTGTGAGGTATTCTCTTCCACGTCATGCCCTGACCGAACTTGAGGACACAACACCTATGATCCGCGTGCTGCTTTCCCTGACAATCATCGCGATCTGCACTCATGCCATCGCGGATGAGCCACCGGCGTTTGTGAGGACCACGATCGATGTGGGATGCGTCGTCACCGACCTCGAGAAGAGTGTGCGGTTCTACACGGAGGGAATCGGATTCCGTGAGGTGAAGACCTTCGAGGTGCCGGCAGACCTCGCCCGCGACTCAGGGCTCACCGATGCCAGGCCGCTTTCGATCCGCGTCCTCACGCTCAGCGACGATGAGACCGCGACAAAGCTCAAACTCATGCAGGTGACCGGTGCCCTGCCCCGCACGGGCGACAACGAATTCATCCACTCCCACACCGGCTTTCGATACCTGACGATCTTCGTCGCCGATACTGATGCCGTCCTGGCGCGTTTGGAAAAGCTCGGAGCGAAGCCGATTGCGAAGGGGCCGGTCGCCCTGCCCGACTCACTCGCCCCGGGAATGTCGCTGACCTGCGTCCGCGACCCCGACGGCAATATTGTCGAGCTCATCGGGCCGCAGAAGTAGGACCACCCACCGAGGCCGGCGACGGGTCGTACTCGCGAGGGTCACCAAGGAGCCAGCAGGTGAAATCGCTCTGGCGGCGATAGGGGGCGTCCGCTACCGTCCAGCCCATGATGTTTCGCCCCGCTGCCCCTGCCGACGAGGCCGGCCTGGCCGACCTCTTTTTTGCGCTGGCCCAAGCCGGCGACGAAACCCTTTTCCATCCCCATCCGCTGACCCAGGAGGCCGCTCGAACCGTGTGCCGGCACCGCGAAGCGATGCTGGAAGGGCCCCACGACGAGTATCACGTAGCAGTCGATGTCTGCGGCACTGATTCCACGGAGACCATCGTCGGCTACGGACTCCTGCGAGGCTGGAACGAAGGGTTTGAGATTCCGAGCCTCGGCATCGCGGTACACCCCGACCACCGGGGTCGTGGGATTGCCCGTCGGCTGATGGACCACCTCCATGCCGTGGCGGCCCACCGAGGTGCCTCACAGGTGCGGCTCAAGGTCTACCGCCATAACGACGTGGCACTCCGGCTCTATGAGTCGCTCGAGTACGAATTCCAGCCATGGTCAGACAGCGAACTTGTTGGCTTCCGTGCCGTTTCCCCGTTGGCGGCTGCCTGAACCACTGAAGACCCCATCATGCTGCCTAGGAAGATTCCCGTCTCAATGCCCGACCTTTCCGGCAACGAGCAGGCCTATGCCGCCGAAGCCGTGGCCAGCACTTGGATCTCTTCGAGCGGTACATTCCTCGACCGCTTCGAGGAGGAGTTTGCCGACGCCTGCGGCACCGCTCACGCTGTCACAGCGTCGAACGGCACAACCGCGCTGCACCTGGCGCTCGCCGCACTCGATGTCGGCCCGGGCGACGAGGTGATCGTGCCGTCGATGACCTACATCGCCACGGCCAATGCCGTCACGTATTGCGGCGGCACACCCGTCTTCGTGGACGTCGATCCCGACACTTGGTGCCTCGACCCCCGAAAGCTCGAAGCGGCCATCACGCCTCATACGAAGGGCATCGTTCCCGTCCATCTGCTTGGCCATCCCGCCGACATGGACGCGATCAACGCTGTTGGCGAAGCCCACGGCCTGTGGGTGGTGGAGGACGCCGCGGAGGCGACATTCAGCCGGTACAAGGGACGGCCGATTGGCTCGCTCGCCACGGCCGCCACCTTTTCCTTCTTCGGGAACAAAATCATCTCATGCGGCGAAGGGGGAGCGGTCACCTGCGACGACCCTGCGCTCGAAGAGCGTATGCGTTTGCTTCGCGGGCAGGGAATGGACCCAAAAATCCGCTACCACTTCCCGATCGTGGGGTTCAACTACCGCCTCACGAATGTCGCCGCCGCGATTCTCTGCGGGCAAATGGAGCGGCGGGACACGATCGTGGCAAGGCGGCAGGAGATCGTCGAGATCTATGCCCGCGAACTTGCCGGTGTCCCCGGCATCAGCATCCGTCAGGATGCCCCCTGGGCAGAGACGGCGCCCTGGATGGCCTCGTGCCTCGTCGATCCCGGCAGGTTTGGCTGTCACCGCGACGACCTCGCTACGGCGCTTGCCGCGCTCGACGTGGAAACGCGTCCCATGTTCATCCCGATTCATCGACTTCCCCCCTACCGCGATGAAGCGGAGCACCGTGGAACCGATCTCCCCGTCACCGATATGCTCGCCGATCTCGGCCTCATGCTTCCGACGTATCCACAACTGACCGACGATGACGTCGTGTTCATTTGCCAGTCCATTCGAGAGATCAGTGCCGCACGGATCCGATCCCGTCGGGCCGTTGCAAGGGCCCGGATCGCGGTCGGAAACCCAGGGCGATCAGCCCAGGCAGCCTGAGAGCCGCCCACTTACGGCCGGCGACCCGCCGCG
>JBGTKO010000065.1:0-20576 GCA_041744595.1 Pirellulales bacterium | reverse complement strand
CCGCGCGGTGGACTTTAGTACCGACGGCCATACCGTGCTGACGGGAAGCGGTGACAAAACGGCCCGGCTGTGGGATGCCACCACGGGCAAGGCCTGTGGCGAACCGCTGCGGCATGACGACTCGGTCCGCGCCGTGGCCTTTAGGCCCGACGGCCATACCGTGCTGACGGGAAGCAGTGACAAAACGGCCCGGCTGTGGGACGCGGCCACTGGCAAGGCCCGTGGCGAACCGCTGCGGCATGACGGCTGGGTCCGCGCCTTGGCCTTTAGCCCCGACGGCCAGACCGTGCTGACGGGAAGCGAGGACAAAACGGCCCGGCTGTGGGACGTGGCACCTGCCGCTCCGGATGATCCCGATTGGATCAACGCCTGGGTGCGCTTTGCCACCGGCCACGCATTCGACGACCAGGGAGGGCTCGTCCGGATCGATGCTGAAGAGTCGCAGCGTCTGGAAACAGCGTACTTGGCACGTGGCGGACGGTGGTGGCCCCGCGCCAGGTCAGAGGATTGGCACCGCCTCCAAACCAACCGTGCGGAACGCGCCGAGCATTGGTTTGCCGCCGAGTTTCATTGGTCGCGTTTGATCGAACTGCGGCCCGAAAACGCCAGTGCGTGGTACGCGCGGGCCGGCGCTCGTGCGCAGCAGGACGCCTGGGACCAGGCCATGGCCGACTACACCAAGGCCATCGAACTGCTGCCCGACAACGGCGATGCCTGGTACCGTCGCGGACTGGCCCACCTGGGTGCCGGCGACGTGGCCGCGTACGCGACCGCATGTGCTGACATGCGGGTCAAGTTCAACGATTCCGACGACGACCAGCAACTCGGCCTCGTTGCCCGGCTGACGGCGCTGGCACGCGGCGCAACCGACGACTACACGCCGTACCAGCAATTGATCGACAAGGCCCTGCAGGCCAAGCCCGGCTCCTGGGCTTGTCTTGAAACCGCCGGCGCCCTGCACTATCGCGCCGGCCAGTTCGAGGCGGCCCGCGATACGCTCAACCAGGCCGTCGAGGCATACAAAAAGGAAAACAAAAAGGAAAACGAAAAGGAGGCCGACAAAATCGACAACACCGAGGCGGAGCCCCCACCCGGCACCGTGTGTATGCGGCTCTTCCTGGCCATGACCCATCACCAGCTTGGCGATGCCGAGGAAGCCCGCACCTGGCTCGAGCTCGCCGTGGACGAAATGAAAGCCAAACCCAGCAGCGACTGGGAGGAACGCCTCCGCCGTAACCTGCTCCGCGCCGAAGCCGAGGCACGGATCATGCCGCCAGACAGGCGACTCAATCAGACCAACAACGACGAAGGATAGGACGGCCAACGGTACTTCCGCTACGTGGTGAGGCTGGCTGGTCGATTTCGGAGCGGAGCCGATCTGTCTGGGCCGATTTTTCTGGGCGTGTCGCGCGACGCGATGGGCGGCCTTCGAGCCCTGCAAAATCCTGGGAAACCCTCCGCCTGGGCACCGATTTTCGTGATGGCCGCAGACCGGTTCCACGCGGGCTAGACCAGCTCAATCTCAAGGCCAGCGGCGTCTGCGAATGCCACTATCGCGTCCGTCGCGGGATTTTTTTCGGGACGCGTTTTGAGGACACGCCTCAGTCGATACCCAAGACGATTCAGAATCGTGCCGACGGTCTGGCGGCACGGAACGACAGTCTTGAGCTCCTCGTTCATGAGCAGTGCGCCCCGAACTGCCGTAACTGTCATGCGAGTGAATGCCAGCGGGGTCTGAAATTTCGGGTCCGCCTGAGCTTGCGGCTCGACAATCCGCTCGACTTCCTCTGCCAACGCGGGTACGTAGTCTTCCGTTTTCTTCCGCCCCCGTGCACCGAAGTTATCCGTCGTTCCGGAAGCAATTGAGCCGTGCGCGGCGACTCTTTGCCCGCCTGGTCGTTCAGGAGGTGGCCGCCACGCTCGAGCATGCCGATGCCGATCGGGTCCAGGAGGAGTTGATCGACAGCGGCATCTGGGACTCCATCCGCGAATTGCTTCCCCCCGATTGGCAGACTACGCTCCTCCCTGGCAAGGCCCCGTAGGTGTCCCGTGGCGGACTCCATCCCGACCAAATCAAACGACGTGCCTGCGCCGCCGCCGGCAGTGTCGGTCGGCAGTTGCCTGGGTCAGTTTCGCCTCGTCTCCATGCTCGGCCAGGGAGGCATGGGAACGGTCTATGCGGCTCTCGACACCGTGCTCGGCCGTCGCGTCGCTATCAAGCTGATCTCCCCGCAGCATGTGGCCGACGAGATCGCGAGGAAGCGGTTTTTTCGGGAGGCTCGCGCCGCGGCGAGCGTGACCCACCCTCGGCTCGTCACGGTCCACGAGGTAGCCTCGCAGGATTCGACCGTGTTTTTGGTCCTCGAGTATCTGGCGGGGGGCAGCGTCGCGGATGTGATCCGCCGGAGCGGCCATCTCGACTGGCGGAGTGCCACGCGGCTGGCCATCGAGGTCTGCCAAGGCCTCGATGCCTGTCACGCCTGCGGCATCGTACACCGCGACATCAAACCGGCGAATATCCTCCTCGGGGACGAAGCCCTGAGCTTCGTCAAACTTTCGGATTTTGGACTCGCCAAGATTCGCGATGACGCGACCACGATGACGGGCTCCCACGAGGTTCTGGGGACGCCTGCATTCATGAGTCCGGAGCAATGCCGCGCCGAGCCGGTCGACTTCAGAAGCGACGTGTATTCGCTCGGCGCCTCGTACTATGCGATGCTCACCGGCAGGCCTCCGTTCACCGGCGATATCGACATCCAGGTGATGTTCGGCCATTGCTCGAAGCCCATCCCGAATCCGTCCGAGCTCGTGCCCGACGTGCCTTCCGCCTGCCATCAGGTGCTCCTTCGCGCGATGGCCAAACAACCCCGGGAGCGATACCCCACGGCCGCAGCCATGCGCCAGGCGCTCGAGGCGATCCTGGTCGATGACCGACCTCCTTCCCTACCGACGAGCAGAGCCGGCCGCCGCTGGGTTGTGATGGGGGCCATGGGGGCAGGGATTGCCGCCGCCTGCCTCGTGATGGTTGCCTGGGCATCGTGGAAGCCCTTCACGCCGAGCCCGCGCCGGGTCGCTGCAAAAGCCGCTTCAGTGGCCGCTTCAAAAGATGCTCCTGCCGGAGTCGATTCCGACGGCGTATGGACGCTGCGTGAAGCGCCATCGCCGGCAACCGGACGCGACGGGTTTTTGGCCGACGGTGAGGTGCGTGCCTTGGCCATGGATCCGCGAGGACGGTGGCTCGCCTGGGGCTCGAGCGGCACCGGCAACGTGCTGACCGCCGTGGCGTGGCCTGGGCAGTGGCCAGAGCAGACAAACGCGATCGTCGGCACGCGCCGAGCGACACTCGACACCGTTGGGGCCGCTGTATTCACGCCGCAAGGGCTTCTGGTGATTGCCGCCGACGAAGCGATCTTCGCGGTCGATCTCGATCGGCAGGAAAGCTGGAAACTCCTGCGGGTGGAGAAGGGCCGGGCCCGCTCGATTGCCATCACGCCCGAAGGCCGCGGCTTCCGTCTCGTCCTCGGTATCGAACAGTGGGACGACCGCGGCCGCGTCGATCGGTATACGGTGGCCGTCGACCCGACTCCGAGGGTTGTTGGAGCCGGCGGAGTGGGCGAAGCCGGCGGAGTCGGCACGCGATTGACCGACACGGATGCACCGGTGAAACGCGTGGCCTTTTCGCCCGATGGACGATGGCTGGCGGCGTCCAGCAAGGACGGCACCCTTCGCGTCTGGTCTGTCGATGGATGGAAACTTGCCGCCACGTTCTCGCCTGCTCAGAAAGGCGGCGACGACGAACGATACGGCTATGCCGTGGCGTTCTCGCCCGACTCCACACGGCTCGTTGCTGGCGGCGGTACGAGTGTCCTGCTCTTTGAGGAGGAGCGATGGGACCGCCCCACCGTGATCCGCAAGCACCGCGAGCCCGTCACAGCAGTGGCGTTTTCTCCCGACGGAAAGTCACTGGCCTCAGGGGCCGGCGACGAGGTGCTGCTCGGTGGCTACGGAAAGCCGGATGGGCCGCTCGAGCGGTATTCCGGCCATCATGGCCACCTTTCCGCGATGGCGTTTTCGGAGGACGGCCGGTTTCTGGTGACCGGGGGTCTCGACAAGCGGCTTCGCGTGATACCGGTTTCGACGCCGTAGCGAGCACGGGTGTCGAGAGACTCTCGACACCGTGCGCGTCGGTCTGCGCCATGCGTCGGCCGTTGCACGACTGGCAGATGCCGCGGCCCTTGCAAGAGAAGAATTGCATATGACCCGCAGGGCTGGCCAGCAGCCGGGGTCTTTCCGCTTCCCTTCTTCTACCGAAGTGCTCGTCATCTGGTCGTCACTTCCGTTTCCGTGCATCGAGCATCCTTGGATTCTGGTAGTGATTTTTCGTACACTCTGGTGGCTTTCCACGTCTCTGCATCGCTAGCAGGCCCCGCTCCATGAATGCCGTCGAAATCGAACAGGCCGTTTCTGAACTGGCCGAGGCTTCGTTCGACGCGGCGGAGTTTCCGTACCAGTTCCTCGAAGCCTTCGGGGATAAGGAGACCACGCTCAAGCGGCTCGACAAGCTGTTTGAGATGGACACGCAGATGACCGCAAAAGAGCCCGCGGCAACACCGGCGAAGAAGGCTGGCGGTCGCACGAAGGCGGCTGACATATGAGCGAGCTGATCCTCTACACGTCGGAGGACGGCACGACGCGCGTCGATCTCCGCGTCGATGGGCAAACGATCTGGCTCACCCAGGCCGAAATCGCCGAGCTTTTCCAGACGACGAAACCCAACATCTCCCTCCATACGAAGAACATTTTTGCCGACGGAGAACTCCTCCCGGAGGCAACCGTTAAGAAATCCTTAACAGTTCAAAACGAGGGAAAACGCTCGGTAAAACGCACGATTCTGCTCTACAACCTCGACCTCATTCTCGCCATCGGCTACCGCGTCCGATCCCCCGCGGCACGCAGTTCCGGCAGTGGGCCACCACCCACCTGCGGGAGTATTTGGTGAAGGGTTTCGTGATGGACGACGCCCGGCTCAAAGACCCGCGGGGCTGGGACCATTTTGAGTTGCTCGCGCGTCCGCAAGGAAGATGTCGTCATCGCGAAAAACTACCTCTCGCAGGACGAGATCGACACGCTCAATCGACTGGTCGTGATCTTCTTGGAGCAGGCAGAGTTGCGGGTGAAGGATCGCAAAGACCTCACGCTGGCGTATTGGCGCGACAACGTCGACGCGCTGCTGCGATTCAACGACCGCGCGGTGTTGGACGGGCCCGGCTCCGTCAGCCATGACAACATGGTTCGGATCGCCGGCCAAAGGTACGAAGAGTTTGACCAAAGCCGCCGAATCGCCGAAGCGGCAGCAGCCGATGCCGACGACCTCCGTCAGATCGAGGAACTCGAAAAGAACCTCGACAAAAAGAAGGACGACACCGCCGAATGACTGACCGCCCTGCTATCCCGTCGGCCTCTGTGAACGATGACGGCACCGGCAGTTCAGCCCGCGAGAATTCTCTCCTTCTTGGTGCGGCTTCAGCACCAGATGCCAATGATTCGGCATCAATCACCAGGCAAGCACATCGGTACCGAATCGAGCGATGGCCCGCTCCAAAATCCGTTCCAGCGACTCATGCTCACGTTCGCTGGCACAAGAGCAAGGCAAGCCTGGGCGATTGACCCTCTCGCTTCTTGGGCGTAAAGTAGTGTTCAGCACTACACTTTTGTTGGGCGGTTATGAAAACGATATCGGCGGCCGACGCAAATCGACATTTCTCCCGAGTGCTTCGCGAGGTCGCGGAGGGGGAGCATGTCACCGTCGTCTCGCGGGGAAGGCCCGTTGCGACCATCGCACCTGTTCGCGGCAACGGACGAGAGCGTAAGGCGGCAAAACGCGTCCTGATTGAGCGATTGCGGCAACAGCCGCCCACTGAAGTTCGCTCTGTCGGTCACTCCTGGACCCGCGAAGAACTCTACGAAGACTGACCATGCGGGTAGCCATCGACACCAACGTTTTGGCGTACGCCGAGGGTGTTGGGGATGCAGAACGGTGTCGCATTGCGATCGGCCTCGTTGATCGCTTGCCCGAGACCGCGGTCCTGCTGCCGGCGCAGGTGCTTGGCGAGCTCATGCTCGTCCTGACGCGAAAGTCGGGAAGGCCTCGCGAGGTCGCCCGCGATGCGGTTTTCGGCTGGGCCGACTCCTTTGATGTCGTCGATTCAACATGGGCATGTTTCCAGGCGGCGTTCGATCTTGCCGTGACCCATGAGTTTCAGATGTGGGACGCGCTCGTAATGGCAGTCGCTGCCGAGAATCGCTGCCGCATCATGCTCACTGAAGACCTTCAGCATGGCTTCACGTGGCGTGGCGTGACGGTCGTCAATCCGTTCCTTCCGGACGAGTCTCCACTGCTCGCAGCAATTCTTTCACAGGATGCGTGACGCAAGAGAAAGACGCGCGGGGCCGCCAAGATGCCCGGTGAGGTCCGCCGCTCCCAGAACTGGATCTGCTCCCCTCAAAACCGGTCGTAAGCTGCCCCTGGCAACCAAGTTGCTGGGCGTCAGCAAGCCCACGGCGATCACGGCCATCGAAGCCCTTGAGGAGCCGGGAATCGTGAAGGAGACCTCCGGCAAGCGCCGCGGACGGCGACTGTGCCACTCGTCAAGGCTCCGCTGATCACCCGAGGTCCCACGGGATGGCAGCTTCCGTACCGGTCAGGCGTCGCGGCGCATCGATTGGGCAGATGACCAGGCCCGGCGCGATTGCCTGTGTTGGATACGTCTCGCGGAGCGCCTTGATGCCCCGCGTCTCGGCCTTGCCGGGCTTGGTCGTCAGCTTGATTTCGATCGGATGCAATTGACCGTCACGTTCGAGAATCAGGTCCACCTCGCCACCGCCGTGGCTGCGCCAGTGCGTGAGTGCCGGCGGCGTCGGCATAGCCGCCGAGAGTCGCATGATTTCCGCCACCACCGCAGTTTCGAAGATTGACCCGATCATCGGGTGGCCTGCCAAGGCCCGCGGTGATGAGATGGCCTGCATCGCACAGATCAGACCGGTATCGGAGAAGTAGCCCTTCGGCTTGCCGCTGATCCGCTTGATCGTGTTGCTCGCGAGCGCCGGGATCTCACACCACTGAAAAGTTGCCCTGAGCGTCGCCAGCCAGCGGGCCGCCGTTTGTGGCGTGACACCGATCTCGCGACCGAACTGCGAGCGATTGACCTCCTGTGCCGAAAGCGCGGCAGCGATCTGCACGAAACGGCCGAACTGCTGCCAATCGCCCACGTCGGCAATGAGCCGGACATCGCGTTCGATGTATGTGCGTACATACCCGCGCAGGAAGTCGGCGATCCACTGCTCCTCGAGTTTGTCGGCCTCCGGAAGAAAGCCACGCCAGAGCTGCTCGTACAGTGTTCGCGAGAGAGGGAGCCGATTGGCAGCGGCAAAGCGGGCATCGACATTGCGATCCACGAACCCGGCTGGATCGTCAAGGTAGCGGTCCAGCCATGATGGGCCGTCGGTCCGCTCGGCGATCTCGCGGAGGACAAAACCACCAAGGTCGAGGAAGACGGCGCGACCCGCGAGTGACTCGCTCGCCGTCTGCAAGACCGACCACTGCTGCGACCCCGTGAGCACGTAGAGTCCCGCCCGCCGATCGCGATCGATCCGCCGTTTGATCGCCGCCACCAGCTCCGGCGCATACTGGATCTCATCGACGACCAGCGGTGGTGGGTGGTTGTCGAGGAAGAGGTCTGAATCCTCTCGGGCCCCACCGACATCGATGGCCGGATCAAGGACAACCGTCGTCCAAGTTGGCAGCGCATGCCGCAGGAGGGTGCTCTTGCCGACCTGTCGCGCACCCGAGAGCACGACGACCGAGAACTGCTCGGTCATCCCGCGGAGGCGGTCGGTCAGGATGCGGGATTTGTAATGCACGCTTGAAAACTAGTGACCGGATCACCAGAAATCAAGCAAAAGGGGCGTTTAAGCACTTTGTCTCCGTCAGCCCTCTCGAAACTCGTCCGTCGTATCGATTTCCAAAAACTTTTTGGCGGTCTGGGTCACACGTCGCCAGTCCGCGCGTATAGGGGGATAGCGGGGACCTTCGTGTGCGTTCGGGCCGAAGTTGCCCTCCGCAAGCTCCCACACTCAAGCCATGAGGCCAGACCATGCTTCGCAAGAAAGTGCTTCGCAATCCGCGTTTCCACGCGCTCGCCCTGGAGCGGCTCGAAGGGAGAGCCCTGATGGCCGGGAACGTCACCACGAGCCTCGTCGGTACAACCCTCACGATTACTGGCGACGCCCAGGGCAACCAGGTTCATATCACCCGCGTGAATCCGCAGAAAATCCTCCTCGAGACCGGACAGAGCGCCACGACGTTCAACGGCCAGGCCTCGCCGGTCGAGATCCTGTTCCCCCAAAACGGCAACCTGAAGATCAATCTCAAGGGGGGCAACGACGAGCTCAGCATCAACCAGGGCTGGAGCGTCCAACCAAACGGCACCTTCATCGTCAAGTCGCTCGCCATCAGGATGGGGACTGGCCAAGACGCCCTGACGATCTACGACACCCGCGTCACCGGCACGACGGCCACGATTGTGAGTCTCGGCCAGGACGGCAACGAGGGTTTTAATTATCTCAACATGGCTCTTGGCTGCCGGTTTGCTGGTGCCCTGAACGTTTTCGCTTCGGGCAGCCAGTCGAGCGTCAGGATCTTCGACTCGAGCGTCGGCACGAACCTCACTATCACCCAGGGTGTCGGACCCGATGAGGTCTGGGTCCGCAATACGCAAGTCGGCGGCAGCGTCACGGTCAAGATGGGGGCGGGCGACGACCATTGCCGCCTGCACAACATCACCGCGGGCAACACCATTGCGTTCTATGGCCAAATGGGCAACGACACCCTGCTCTGCGAGGACCTTGACGCCAAGAATCTCAAGTTCTATCTGGGCGCCGGCGACAACACCGTCGAGATGGAGCAGACCGGCATCAACCCAAACATTCTCACGAACCTGCTCATCACCGCCGGCGCCGGCAACGACGACATCGACATCTTCTTCGCGCAGCTCGGCACCGCGACGTTTCAGCTCGGCGACGGCAACAATACGCTCGACGGCGGCGGGCTCACCATTGCCACCGCCTCCATCTACGGAGGTGCCCAGAAAGATGATGTTGCCTTCAGCCTCAGTACGTTCGGCACATTGATCGGCTATTTCTACGGCGGGAACGACACCTTCTTGACCCCCGCCGGCTTTCCGGTGAAGGCAACCGCAAAGCTCTTCCTCCTCGGCGGCGCGGGCACGAACACCCTCACTGACGACGGGCTGATCAAGCCGGCTGTGGCCTCCGCAACGACGATCAAGAACTTCACGATCGTGTGAGTCCTGACGGGTTCGATCGTGTTGTGGCTGATGCCGTGGAGGCACTGCCCGAACAGCATCCCCGTCGGAATGCCCGCGCGCACCTGTGCAGGGGTTCAAGTGAACCGAAACCCCCTTGGTTTGTTGAAGCGATCAAAGAGCTCCCCCGCCAGGGCTCGAACCTGGGACACGCGGATTAACAGTCCGCTGCTCTACCGACTGAGCTACAGGGGAATGAGACCTGAAGAATAGCTGGTTTGCCCGCTGAAATCGAGACGGGCTTGCCGCGTGGCGGAGCGGCTCGCAGCGACGGACTTTATTCTGCTGCCGGCGGCGGGTCGCGGCGCTTTTCGAGGACGACACTATTGCCCTTGGCGTTGTATTCAATCCGGGTCATGAACGAACGCATCAGCATCACGCCCCGGCCACTCGGGCAGTCGAGCCTCTCGGCGAGCGTGCAGTCAGGGACACTCCGCGGATCAAAACCCTCGCCCTGGTCGGTGATCTCGAGCCGCATGAGGTCAGGCGAGACAAGGCATTCAACCTGGACGGTTTTGCCAGGATCGAGCTTGTTGCCGTGGACCACCGCGTTGACGAGCGCCTCCTCGGCGGCCAGATGAATCGCAAAGATGTCGTCGGGCGGCCAGCCGTAGGTGCCAAGCTGCTCGAGCAAGTCGTCGGTGATGAGCCGGCTCGACCCCCGCTCGCTCACAAGCGTGAGCGATTGCTTCCATTCGGTCGCTTTGGCATCGTTCGCCATCAGCACGCTCCAGCACGTTTTCCAATCGGATGGTCGTGAATATCAGAATGCAGCCAAGGCCTCAGCGCGCTCAGCCCGGATGTCAAAAACCTTGTTGAGCTTCGTCACCTGAAAAACCTCCAGGATGCCCGGAACCAGGCCGCACATCTTCACCCGTCCCTTGGCCGTCTTCAGCTTGCGGTCGAACGTGATCAGCTTGCCCAGCGCGGCACTCGAAAGGAACTCGACTCCCGTGAAGTCGAGGAGGATCGCCTTGCGGTTATCCACTTCGACGAGCCCAAAGAGCTCGGTGCCAAGCTCCTGGATCGCAGTCTCGTCGAGGATCTTCTGATCGGTAAAGGTTACGACCGAGACATCCCCCGTCTTGGAAACGTCGATCCGCCGATGTGTCGCCATGACCACACTCCTCCGCAGCCTCCCCGCCGGTCGCGGGAGCGGTGAACCTTACTGGTTCTGGTCGCTCGATGCCATGAGGCAGGGTAGCACCGCTGCCAAACTGGCAGCAGTCCCAAGCGGCGGCCTCCCTGCCTGGACGGTTTCTCGCACCTGTCGAAAGCCCACGAAAACCTATCACACACACATTTTTTTCAGTCGGCAAGGTTTCTGGCGCGCCAGTTGCTCTCGGTGAGTCTTACCGGCTCCCGATGGGCCGGCGACGGCAGGTTTTTGAGTGTGGGCCCGCGTGACCCTCCTCGCATGTCAGCCGTTCGAGGCCCCATCCACCATTCCTTCGCCAGGCAGAGGACCCGTCCCGTATGTCAGCCACCGCTACCCCAAGTAAGCCCGCCCGCAAAAAGTCGACGCTCATCCCGCTCGGCGACCGCGTCGTTGTGGAACGCGAACAGAGCGAGCAGAAGACCTCCGGCGGCATCCTGCTGCCCGATTCCGCCAAGGACAAGCCCGCCCGCGGCACCGTCGTGAGCGTCGGCGAAGGCAAGTGTGATGATAAGGGCGTCCGCCACCCGCTCCAGGTCAAGCCCGGCGACCGCGTCGTCTTCACGAGCTACGCCGGCGAGCCCTTCAAGATCGGCGACGAAGAGTTGCTGCTCATGCGAGAGGACGACATCCTCGCCATCCTCGGCTGACTGTGAGAGCTGAACGTCTGCTTGATGCGACGACTTCAGTTCGATTCGAGAACCGTCAAAACTTTTTCTGCTTCGACAACAACAAAAACCTTTCAAGGAGATTCGCACGATGTCCAAAATGATGGCATTCGACCAGGAAGCCCGCGAGGCAATGCGCCGTGGCGTCGCAAAGCTCGCCCGCGCCGTGAAGGTCACTCTCGGCCCCAAGGGCCGCAACGTGATCCTTCAAAAGAGTTTTGGTTCCCCGACGGTCACCAAGGACGGCGTCACCGTCGCCAAAGAAATTGACCTCGAGGACGTGTACGAGAACATGGGCGCCCGCATGGTCCGCGAGGTTGCCAGCAAGACCAGCGACGTCGCCGGCGACGGCACCACCACGGCGACGGTGCTCGCCGAGGCCGTCTTCAACGAGGGCCTTCGGGCCGTCGTGGCGGGTGTCAATCCCATCCAGATGAAGGCTGGCATCGAGCGGGCCGTCGAAGACATCCGGGCGAAGCTCGCGGAGATGTCGATTCCCGTGAAGGGGAAGAAGGAAATGGCCCAGGTTGCGTCAATCGCCGCCAATAACGATCCCGAAATCGGCGAGCTCCTCGCCGAGGCCATGGACAAGGTGGGCAAGGACGGCGTTATCACGGTCGATGAGGGTAAGAGCCTCAAGACCGAGATTGAGTTCGTCGAGGGCATGCAGTTCGACCGTGGCTACCTCTCGCCGTACTTCGTGACCAACCCCCAGCAGATGCAATGCGTCCTTGAGGATTGCTACATCCTCGTCGTCGAGAAGAAGATCTCGTCGATCAAAGACATCGTGCCACTGCTCGAGGCTGTCGTGAACTCCGGCAAGCCCCTGCTTGTCATCTCCGAGGAGGTCGAGGGCGAGGCACTCGCAACGCTCGTCATCAACCGGCTACGTGGCACCTTCCAGGTCTGTGCCGTCAAGGCTCCTGGCTACGGCGATCGCCGCAAGGCCATGCTCGAGGACATCGCAATCCTCACCGGTGCCACTGCGGTCTTTGAAAACCTCGGCATGAAGCTCGAGAACCTTGGCCTTGCCGAGCTGGGTCGTGCCAAGAAGGTGATCGTCGATAAGGACAACACGACGGTCATCGAAGGGGCCGGCAAGGCCTCTGATATCAAGGCTCGGATCGAGCAGATCCGTCGTGAAATCGAGAACGCCACGAGCGATTATGACCGTGAAAAGCTCGAGGAGCGGCTGGCCAAGCTCTCCGGAGGCGTGGCCAAGATCAACGTTGGGGCCGCCACCGAGAGCGAGATGAAGGAGAAGAAGGCCCGTGTCGAAGATGCCCTGCATGCCACGCGGGCGGCTGTCGAAGAGGGTATTCTTCCCGGCGGTGGTGTGGCGCTCCTGCGGGCCTGCTCGCAGGTGAAGCCCAAGGGTCTCTCGGAAGACGAGACGGTCGGCTACAACATCGTGCTGCGGGCTTCCCGATCGCCACTGTCGATGATCGCGTCGAACGCCGGCCAGGACGGCTCGATCGTGTGCGAGAAGGTGCTCGCGGGCAGCGGCAATTTTGGATACAACGCCGCCACGGACGTGTACGAAGACCTCGTGAAGGCCGGTGTCATCGACCCGGCGAAGGTGACCCGAACGGCGCTTCAGAATGCTACGAGCGTCTCGACGCTCCTGCTCACGAGCGATGCCTTGATCGCCGAGAAGCCGAAGGACTCGAAGAGCAAGGGCGGTGGCGGCGGTCACGGCCACGGCGGCGACTACGACATGTATTGATTGAGGGCCGCGTCAGCGGCACGCGATCAATCACGAATGAACGATCGGGGCGACCTTCGGGTCGCCCCGATTTTTTTGTGGGTGCGCCCAAGGGGTTCGAGACGATCAGCCATAAAAGCCCCTCGCGCAATCGTGGGGACGGCGGGTGGTTGGGCGAGCCCGGTTGTGATGGCAAACGGGACGGCGCGTTACCCGCAGTCCCCCCGGCTCGCGCCGGGGGGCTTTTATGTCGGTGTGTGGCGATACACCAAAGCTGGATGCGCTCTAGCGCCGGGGGCTTTTATTGTTTTTGATCGCGATTGCCGCGGCTCAGCGATTCGAGCGACACGAATCCGTCGGTGCCCGGAGGGCCGGCGGACGGTGGGCCGCAGGAGGGCTTTTGGAGCCGTCGCCAGAGTGACCAAACGAGCCACACGCCCGTGGCGGCGGCGATGGCAAGAGCGATGGCGTCTTGCATGTCCATGAATCTCACCAGCCCATCCATGTTTTACGGCCGGCGGACCATCCATGGCCTCGGCGGCCTAGCCGGGCCTCCGCCCGGCCGGTCGCACCTCCGGGCTCCCGTTTGTCGATCATTGCCAGCCCATCCATGTGCCGAACTGGTAGATCGCAAAGGCTCCTATCCAGGCAAGCACCGTCATGTAGACGAACGTGACCATCGGCCAGACCCACGAGCCCGTTTCGCGGCCAATCACGACCAGCGTGCTTGCACACTGGGCACAGAGCGCGAAGAAGACCATAAGCGAGAGCGCCACGGGAAGCGTAAAGACCTTGCGGTTGGTGCCGTCCCAGCGGGCTGCCTGGAGCCGTCGTTCGAGGGCCGTGCCGTCTTCGTCATCGGGAGGCAGGTTGTAAAGCACCGAGAGCGTACCGAGAACAACTTCTCGCGCGGGAAAACTCGCGATCGCGGCGCAGCCCAGCCGCCAGTCCCAGCCGAGCGGTTTGACGACTGGTTCGATAAACCGGCCTGCCCGGCCCAGGATGCTCTGTCGCTGAATCGCCCCACGACGGGCGGGGCCGTCCGGCTCATCAAAAGCGGCAAGCTCTTCCGCGAGTTCGTCTTGATCGACCTCGGGTGTGGCCGGGTCGGCAAACCGCGTTTCGATGGAGGCTCGCTCGGCCTGCATGTCGGCTGCGATGGCCTCTTCATTCTTCGGGTAGTTCGACAGCGCCCACACGATGACGCTCACCGCGAGAATCACGGTGCCGGCGTTGTAGAGAAACGACCATGCCGCCTCGCGAGCCCGTTCGAGGACGATGGCCGCATGTGGCCATCGCCAGCTCGGAAGCTCCATCACGAACGGCTGCGGCGGCCCCCGGAAGGCGGTGCTCGAAAGGATCCAGGCGACGGCTGCGGCGACCACGATGCCGAGGGCATACATGCTCGCGAGGACAACCGCGGGGAGCCGCAGGAATGGAACGCCGACGGCGACATCGGGCACGAAGGCACCGCACAAAAGCAGATACACCGGCAGCCGCGCCGAACAGCTCATGAGCGGGGCCACGAGGATCGTGAGGAGCCGGTCACGGCGGTTCTCGATCGTGCGGGCTGCCATGATGCCGGGGATTGCGCAGGCGAACGACGAGAGGAGCGGCACGAACGATTTTCCGGAAAGGCCCACGCCCACGAGCAGCCGGTCCATGAGGTAGGCCGCGCGGGCCAGGTACCCGCAGCCTTCGAGCATCGCGACGAAGAGAAACAACATCGCGATCTGCGGCACGAACACGACCACGCCACTGATGCCCGCGAGGATGCCATCGACGATGAGATCACGGATGGCACCAGCCGGCAGCTTCTCGCCGAGCCAGGAGGCAAAGCCATCGACGCCGCCAGACACAAGATCCATGAGCGGCGCGGCAAGCCAAAAGATCGAGCTAAAAAGGACGAGCATGACCGCGGCGAAGAAGAGGCTGCCCCAGAGCTTGTGCGTCAGCACCCGATCGATGCGATCTTCCTGGAGCGGAGCAGTCGGTCGCCGCTGCACGACTCCCGAAAGCAGGCGATCGATCGCGCGGTAGCGGGCGATCGCATCACGAGCTGCCGCCGAGCGGCCGGCATCGGCCTCGGCATGTTCGAGCGAAAGGGGAGGTGGCCTGCCCCGCGCGGGAGCCTCGAGAATCGCGTCCTTGAGGGCCGCGAGCCCCTCACCCCGCGGTGGTGCCACGCGGATGACAGCACAACCGAGTCGCCGTGCGAGCTCGGCGGTGTCGATCGTGAGTCCCTTGCGATCGCTGACGTCCGAGAGTGAGAGCGCGAGGACCAGCGGCAATCCCGCTTCCGTGGCCTGTGTCGCCAGAAAAAGATTCCGCTCGAGATTCGTCGCATCGACGACGGCAACGGCGACATCGGGGTTGGGCACGCCGGGCTGCCGTCCGGAGAGCACGTTGACGGCCACCTGCTCGTCGGGCCCTTGCGGCACGAGGCTGTATGTGCCCGGCAGATCGACAAGATCAATCTCACACCCCGCATGGCGGAACCGGCCGATCTTCTCCTCGACCGTCACGCCCGGCTAGTTGCCGACCCGCGTCGGGATGCCGGCAAGCGCCGAAAAGAGCGTGCTCTTTCCGGTGTTGGGGTTGCCCAGCAGGACAACGGTGAGGCGAGCAGGGGCCGAGCCGGGTGCGTGATGTTCCATCTATTGAACGGTCACCCGCGCTGCTTCGGCCCGACGGATCGACAGGTGGTAGCTTCGTAGTTCCAATTCCATGGGATCCCCGAAGGGCGCCTGGCCGATGACACGGATCTGCGTGCCCGGCGTGAGCCCCATCTCGAAAAGCCGGATGGCCACCGCATCTTCGCCAGCGATATCCACAACGCGGCACGCGTCGCCCACACGTACACGGTCCAGCGTTGTCTGGCTGTCTGCCAAAGCACACGGCCCGTCAACTGCGGTGGAAGTGCTGAGAATCGTTCTCATGTTCATGGCGAGTGTAGAACCACTGACGCTTCAGAGCAACGGTGCCATTGTTTTGGATGGAGATGCATGACCTGCCGCGGTCTCTTTATCACCGGGACCGACACGAATGTCGGCAAGACTGCCGCGGCCGTCGTGATCGTGAAGGCGCTCGTCGCGGCAGGCTGGCGGGTCGGTGTCTACAAGCCGGTCGCGAGTGGTATTCCAGCGGCCGACACGCCTGGCGGTGATCCGGTTCTGCTCTGGGAAGCTGCCGGTCGCCCGCTGTCGCCTGGAGCCGTCTGTCCGCAGGTTTTTGAAGCGGCGATGGCACCGCCTCACGCCGCGTCCGCTGAAGGCCGCCGTGTCGATGAGCTGCTCCTGCGAGGCGGCCTGTCATGCTGGACCGCGTCAAGTGACATCGTTGTCGTCGAAGGTGCTGGCGGGCTCTTCTCGCCGCTGGCCGCACAAACGCTTGGCGTTGATCTTGCCCGTGACCTCGGCTTCCCGCTTGTCGTTGTCGATTCAACGCGACTCGGTGGCATCGGCCGCACGCTCGCAACGGTTCGAGCGGCACAGGCCGAGGGGCTTGAGGTGGCTGCGTGCGTGCTGTCGGAAGTGATTCCACCCGTGGCCGATGACGGGCCAGCCGGCGAAACCGCCATCACCGGCGGGACGCTCGAGGAGATCAGCCGCCGATTGCCAGGCGTTTCGGTGACGCTCTTGCCACATGGGGGCGATACCGTCACTCGCCCCATCGACTGGTGGCTCACCGCGGTTCGCGCCGATAAAAGCCCTCCGGCGCAAGCCGGTGGGACTGCGGGTAGCGAGCCGCCCCGGTTGCCATCATGAGCGGTCTCGCCCAACCACCCGCAGTCCCCACGCTTGCGCGAGGGGCTTTTATGAGAAGGTCGTCCGAGCGAGAAGGTCGTCCGAGCGGGAAGGTCGTCCGAGCGGGAAGTAAGCCGGGCTCAGCCAGTCGTCGCGTGTGCGGCCGTGGACAACTTCGATGCTGCTTCCCGTGACTCACCAAGCACGAGCCGCATTGCCACCTTCCATACGCCGTCGGCGTCGGGTGTGACGAGCCAGTGGGGCATCACCACGACCGACTGGTGCACGAGCTCAAAACCGCTTTCCGACTGGCTCACCGACTGAATCGGAAACGTCCACACGCCAGCCTGTGTGCCGTTGCTCGACGGGCCGATCGCGAGCTTGGCATCAATCCCGAGATGGCTGTCCACGAGGCCGATGAGCCGACAATCCGAGAGATCGAGGCAGTTGCCCAGGTCGCCGAGGTCGTTTCCCTGCTCATCGAGAAACCGCCGCCCCGCAGCATTCGCCGGGAGCCCAGCGAAGTTGAACTCGACAGCGAGGTGCTGTTTGAAGTCCGCCGGCAGGCCTTCGAGCTTGTAGGCGATCTCGAGCGTCCGTGAGCCCGCCTCGAGGGTGACCGCCTTTGCGAGCGTGAGCGGAATGCCCCACACGTTGCCCGACCGCGACAAGAGAACCTGGATGCGGCCCGGATTGCGGCGGATGCTTGCTTCGTAGACGTCCGACGCGAAGTCGCCTCGTTCGAGTGCCTTGCCATCGACGATATCCTTCGCAGCCGCGCCCACATCCCAGAAATGATCGACCAAGCTTTTGCGACGGGTGGCGTCGTAGCGGACCATCTTCTCGAGGCCCACCTGCTTGAACGTGGCGGCCTGCGACGGATCGACAATGCTGCGTGCTGCTCCAGGCCCAGCCAGGACCTGCGCATGGTAGGCCTCGGGCCGCCGGTCGAGCGTGGCGAGGAGATTGTGTTTGGAGTCCTTGAGGTCAAGCTCATAGAGCATGCCTCCTTTGCCGGGCGCGAGCCATGCATCGAGGCCATCGTTTCCGAGGCGAACCTCCGTGCGGCCGTCAAAATCAAAGTCGGCAGCCGTCGCCTCGACCCACGTTCCCTCCCGCCCCTCGGCCTGGTCACACGCGAGATCCGCAGCAATGAGCTCATGAAAAATCGCGTTTCGGAGGTGGGGCAGGTAGACGCCGCCAAACGCACCATGCCAGTAGGCACAGTTGCACTGTCCACGGTAGAGCGCCTGCTCGGCCTCGTAGACGATTCCACCGCCAGCCGTGCCGCTTGCCCTGAGCGATTCGATGCGATCACTCACCACCATCATCCGGGCATACATCTCATTGGTTTCGGGGTACCGCAGGCGAAAGTTCCGCCAGGTGCCACCTCGCATGAAGCGGGTCACACCCGCGAGATTGGGATCGGCTTCGGTCGCTCGTCGTGCCTCGATGCAGGTCAGTTGCGCCTCCGGTGGCAGAGCCCACTCGGTCATCTCGCGGTAGCTGCATTCCGGCAGCCAGACCGTGCCGGCCGGTGGCACCTCGGCCACTGCCTCACTCGGCAGCCGCATCGCGATCCAGTCGCGGTTGGCCTCCAAGAGCGTGAAGAACTGTTCGAGCCAGCCTTCCTCGATGCACGCCCGATGCGTATCGGGCCACACGCCAAACTTCTCACCGTCGTCGCCGAACACAGCCAGCGCGCCGTGCCGGCGGTTGGCAAGGAAGCGAAGGTGTTCTATGGTTGCCTCGGGTGCCGCAAACGGGATCACATACCGCAGCCTTTCACTCACTGGAAACACCGCGAGCGTCGCGCCATCACTCTCCGTGAGCCAATGCCGATCGAGCTGGTCTTCTGGAAGCCCCGCCGCTTTGAAGTGGCTGTCGTCCAGAATCGTCCACCGCATTCCGGCGGCGACGATGTCGGGCGTCATCCCGGAGTCCCAGACCCGTTCGGCCACCCACATGCCATTGACCGTCGTGTCGAGCCGCCGTTCGAGCCAGGTCTTGAACTGGGCGATCTGCCCGACGCGATCTCGTGAAGGGAGCATTGCCAGCACCGGCTCCTGAAACGCTCCGCCGACGATCTCCACCTGGCCCCGCGCCACGAGCTTGGCCAGACGGTCGAGGTAGTCTCCTCGGTTTCGATCGAGCCATTCGGCAAGTGGGCCGCTCGTATGGACCCCCACCCGCACATGCGGATGACGCTCCAGCAGTTCGAGCATTGGGCAATAGGCGTCTCGCCAGGCCGCCTCGATGACCGAGTCGAAGTTGCCCACCGGTTGGTGGTCATGAAGAACGAAGACGAGCCGAACGGCGGGATACATGCCGGAGGAAGTTCCTACGTGGTGTGCTGTATGAAAAAGAAGCCGGCGTTACGGTCGCGAGCCTGAGGATCGATTCTCAGGCTTCGCCACTCCCGCGCCAAACCCTCTTGGTGCCAAACGAGGAGCACGAAGCAGGAGCAAAAAGGACGGCCGTAGGAACTGTACCGGTCGCTAAGACCTTGCCGGCGCTCGAACGGCAACGTTTCTCGGAAGCAATGCACGCCTCAAAAATTCCAGGGCGCAGCCTAAAAGTCGAGGCAGAGGCTGTCTCGAGCGAGGATGACTTCACAGTCGAGAGCACTGCGGATTGTTTCCAGATCGATCGGATCGCTCGACTCCTCCAAGGGGTTGATGTGCGTGACCAGCAGCCGTTTCGGCGTGCAGCCCTGCGCGACTTCGATGAGCCTGCTCGTGGTGCAGTGCCCTGTCTTGGTCGCCCATTTTGCAGCCGAGTCGCGAAAATAACACTCATGCATCAAGAGGTCCGCATCCGCCTTCCACTGTTGGGATTCGCTGCCCGCATCGCCCACGGTGTCAGTGGCATACACGAGCGTCTTGTCTTGGGCCGGCCAGTGGATTCGGTATGCCACTGATCCGCCCGGGTGTTCTTGCCGCTGCCAGGAGACCACCGTGTCAGCGACCTCGAACGATTCCAAGTCGTCGATGGGGCACCAGGTCGTATTCAGCGATGCCGGGAACAGGAGCGGATGAAAGAGGTGATGCTGGATGGCCTCGAGCTTCTCTCTTTCTCCCCACACCCGAACGTTTTTGACCGGTCGCTGGTGAAGCGTATCCAGCAGGAACGTCAACCCGAACGTGTGATCGAGGTGGGCATGGCTCAGCAAGACGTCCAGATTCTCAGTCTGGATCATGGGCGAGAGACGAAACACGCCAGTCCCCGCGTCCAACAGAATGCCCGACTCCGGCAGAAAATAACAGGATGTGTGCCCCTGGGCATTCGGGTGGTAGCCGACTGTGCCTAAACAATTCAGCCGCATGGTGATGATGGACCCGTTGCCGCGGGAGCACTTCCTGGAGCTCACGCCGAGGACATTGTCGAAAATTGATTCCCAGGGTTTTAGTTGGGTGACCGGGCCAGGTCCAGTCTGCCGCGCAGCCGCGAACTGCGAGAAACTCCCTGGGCGATCCATCGTGGCGGGTAGCTTCAGAAGCGGAGAACGTGCACGAAAGCGGGCGGCATGTTCCACCAAACGATTCGGCTGCACGAGGTGCAGGATGCCTGCGCGGCGGAGAGGACCAGTCTTACGCCTGCGAGCCGCTCCCGCTCCTGCCGGGTCGCGCAGGCCGCTCGGAGGCGGCGGATGCCCAGGTATTCATAGAAGCGGAGCTCACCCCTGGGGAGCAGGAGACGCCGAAACAGGTCCAGATAGCTTGCGACCTCCTCGGGGGTGAAGTTGTTGAACGGAAGCGAGGACACGATCGCATGAAACCGAGACTCGGGCTCGAGCGAACTGACGGACGCACGGAGAATGCGAACACGATCTTGCACGCGCCGAAGCGCCGGATGGTCCGCACGTCGCGCCTCGAGATAGGCCGCGAAGGCCGCGTTTTGCTCGACGACGAGGAGCGT
>JBGTKO010000064.1:0-1564 GCA_041744595.1 Pirellulales bacterium | reverse complement strand
GATGACGATTTTGACATGTGCCAGCGACAGATGGCGAGGCTCGCGACCACGGCCGAGCCGGCACTTCGGCGCATGACAGGTGAGCTGCACGACCTCATGACTAGGCTACCGCGGGAGGCACGCCTGCCCCTTGTGGATGTTTGTCTGGGGCCGCTCAAACTGCTTTCGACCGAACAGTACGGGCGGTTCCGCGACAGTGTTCATGCGTTGATAGTCGCCGATGACAGGCTGAGCCTCTTTGAATGGGCGCTCCAAAAGATCGTTCTCCATGTGCTCGATCCCTGTTTCGGTCGGGTTCGTCGCCGCGGCCGTCGGCCTACGTCGGAGGATGCGTCTGCCGTGCTCTCGGCGTTGGCCCATGCCGGGGGGGGGAGTGATCATGCAGTGCAGTCGGCATTTGATCGTGGCGCGAGGGCAGCCGAACTGACGAGTCTTCGCCTTCAGGCCTGGGATCACACGATCTATCGACGACTCGACTCGGCGATCGATGCACTCGACCGCCTGCCTGCCGCGTCCAAAGCTCGCCTGATCCGTGGGCTTGCCGAAACGGCCACTGCCGACGGAACCATCACTGCCCGCGAATGTGAGTTGCTTCGAGTCGTGGCGACGACGCTCGACTGCCCCATGCCGCTCGTTGTCTGAGTGGCCGCGGAGGCAGGCTCGCTGGGGGATATCAGAGCAGCGGCGGCTTGCCGAGACTCCGTCGCACGCTCGAGAGCTGGGCGACGTGAAAACCAAAGTGGTTCGTGAGGAGCACCGTGATGGAATCGTCAGTCGTTACAAGCGGCGTATTTTTGAAGAACGGAATGCCGTGCGGCCGCGCAAGCACTTCGGGCGAGGCGGTTTCAAACGTCTCGCGAAGCGCGGCGTAGCCTGACCTTACGGCCTCGACAAGCGTGGCCTTGGTGACACCCGGCGGTGGCGCCGGCACAGGATCTGGCGTCTGCGGCCCAAACGCCTCGGCCCAGCCTTCTGGAAACGTCACGGCCATCCCAAGCCGCTGCTGGCCGAACATGGCCGTGAGCGCGAGGTGGCCAAGCAGCCAGAGCGGAGTATGGCCGTGGCCGATCGCGGGCGTCGTGAAAGCATCGTCGGGGATATCAGCGACAATCGCATCAAACATCTTCATTTGAAACGCATTGATCGCATTGGCTGATTTCATGGGTTTTTCCAAGTGAGCGGGTGTCGGCCAGCATTTTAGGCGGCTCGCCGATGCGATGCATTCGTCTTCGCGGGAAGAGTGGTCGCCTCGCGGACGGTCATAACGAAATCCTTGCGGTGTGCCCGGCGCGTGGATAGCCAGTACGAAGCCGTGAAACTCGGCCAGATCGCGGTGTTCCGGCCCTCTGGGTGCATATACCAGGTCCGGCTCGTCATCGATGCCTCCGAATCCTGCCACACGGTCCGCTGAAAAGACTTGTCGATCGCCCGGTTGTATCCGTCCTGCACCTCGGGCCGCACCTCGACGGCATCAAGATCACCGCTGTCGAGCCACGAAAGGCATTGGGTGATGTATCGCGCCTGGGCCTCGATCATGAAGAGAATGGAGTTGTGTCCGACGCCG
>JBGTKO010000063.1:0-2730 GCA_041744595.1 Pirellulales bacterium | reverse complement strand
GCGGCCATCCATGGCCCGCGAAGCCTTGGCTCGGCGGGGGCAAGCCAAGGTTGCCCACGCCTCGCAACGCCGGGCTTCCTGCCCGGCTGACGTTAGCTCGCTTAACCGCGGCCATGCGCCGTCCGAGCGGGCGTGCGATTGCGGCCCGCATTGGCCCGGTGCCGGAGGAGACACCGGGCTCCTGGGGAATACGGCGTCCGCGAGGGGTTGCCCGTGCCATGTCGTCGGCGTAGGAAACAAGCGGAGCCTGGAGGGCGGAGCGCCGTTTCCTCCGAGTGAGCGAAGGGCATGGAAGCGAGGCCGCTTGCGGGCGAGCGATGCCCGTAGCGAACGTCCGGCGACATGGCACGGGCAACCCCGAGCCACGCAGGACGTTCAAACCTCAAGCCACGTCACACTCGAATCCGCGCGGTCACAGCCGACAGTTGGCGATCTGTGTCTCGATGATTGCGGAAGCGCCGATCGCTTCGAGTCGCTCGATGACGGCGTGCGCCGCGCCCCGCTTCACCATGGCCCGGATGGCACACCATGCGGGATCCTCGAGGGCCATCACCGTCGGCGACTTGAAGCCTGGCGTGATCCGTTCGGCCTCGGCAAGCCGGGCACGTGGGACGTTGTATTCGAGGAGCGACCAGCCGCGGGCAATCACGATCCCCTCGAGCCGCCGAACAATCCGGTCGGCCAGTTCTGGATGAGACAGATTCGGATCCTGGACGAGGACCGTCTCGTAGCGACCGATCTCCTCGAGCACCCGCAGCCGGTTGGCCGCGAGCGTGCTACCCGTCTCGACGAGATCGACGATTGAATCAGCGACACCGAGGGTGATCATCACCTCGACACTGCCGGAGAGCTCCACGAAGTGGGCATCGGTGACGCCCCGTTCGGCCAGCCATTGGCGGGTGATCCGCGGGAAACTTGTCGCGATCCGGCGGCCTGCGAGGAGCGCCGGCGCATCGATATTGGAGTCGTCCGGAACACAGAGCGCCAGCCGGCAGCTACCCACGCCGAGATCGAGCCGATGGATCACATCCGCTCCGCTCTCCGCCACGAGGTCGGCCCCGGTGATCCCCAGGCCAATGGCTCCCTCGGCAACAAGGATCGGAATATCATCGGTTCTCAGGAACGTGATTTCGACCGGCATGTCTTTGCAGCGGGCAAACAGACTCCGGTCCGACCGCCGGAAGGAAAGCCCGGCGTCGGTGAGGAGCTGCGACGCCAGTTCTGCGAGTCGTCCCTTACTCGGGACACCGATCCTGAGAAGCCATTCGCCGCCGTGGTCGATCATCCGTTTCCTCCGCCTGTTGCCCGTGCGGCCTTTTCCTCAAGCCCCGACACTCCGAACCGCCGGGCGAGCTCATCCTCAACTCGCTCGAGCGGAACATCCCGACAGGCCAAAAGAACGAGCGTGTGGTAGACGAGGTCGGCCGCCTCGGACACGACCCTTTCGTCCGTTTCGTTGTCGGCTGCCCGCACGAATTCCTCAGCCTCTTCAGTGACCTTGGCACCGGCAGCCGCGACGCCGCCGGCAAGCAGCTTGGCGGTGTAGGATCGACTCACGTCGCTCCCCTTCCGCGCGGCGATGACCCGCTCGAGAGACTCGAGTACCTCGCCAATCCGCCTCTTCGATGTCTGGGAATCCGCCACGAACAACTCCGGAGCCAGGTCCGCCTGGGAGCATCGCCGGGCCACCGGAACGACTCCGGCTGCCTCTCGCATGCCGCCCAACTCTAGCATGCGCTCAGGCGGCACCCAGCGGCCGCCGCCCCCGGCTCGGGGAAGACTGCTGGTTCCTCACGGGTCCAACGGCCGCGGGCAAGTCGGCGCTCGCCATCCCTTTAGCCCGGCAGCTCGGTGCGGAAATCGTGAGCGTCGACTCGATGGCCGTGTACCGCGGCCTCGACATCGGCACCGCCAAGCCCTCAGCCGAGGACCGGTCCGCTGTGCTCCATCATTGCGTTGACCTGGTGTCACCGTCCAACTCGTTCAGCGTAGCCGAATGGCTGAGCGCGGCAGCAGGAGCGGTGGAAGACTGCCGTTCGCGGGGGCGTGCAATCCTCTTTGTTGGCGGCACGCCCCTCTACCTTCGAGGCCTCCGAGACGGCATCGCCGATCTCCCGGCGGCCGATCACGACCTGCGGGCCAAACTCATGGCCGAGGCCGCCGCTGAAGGGTCTGAGCACCTCCATGGCCGCCTCGCCCACATTGATTCACAGGCGGCCACCCGCATTCATCCCCGCGACACAAAACGAATCGTGCGGGCCCTCGAAGTAGCCACACTCACGGGTCAGACCTTGTCTGCCGCACACGCACCGACCCACGATCCTGCCTTCGAACAACGGCTGATGATCCTCGACATCACCCGGAAGGCCCTGACCGACCGCATTGACCGCCGCGTCGAGGCGATGTTTGCAAGTGGCCTCATCGATGAGACCGCCGCCGCGCTCGCCTCTCCCGGTGGCATCGGCCCGACGGCCCGCCAGGCCCCTGGCTACACCGAAGCGATCGAGTTTCTTGCGGGCCAGATTGATCAAGCCGAGGCGATCCGTCGCACGCAAATCCGCACCCGTCAGCTCGCGAAGCGACAGCGCACATGGTTTCGTAGCTTCAAAAACGCCACCTGGATCGGCGCGTAGGAGGCTGGGACCGCTATTGAGCCGCGGGGCGGCTCAATGCTGATCCTGCCGGGGCATCCGTGCCCCCGGCAGGATCAATGCTCGGCGGGGGCAAGCC
>JBGTKO010000062.1:0-2274 GCA_041744595.1 Pirellulales bacterium | reverse complement strand
GCGGCGGTCTTGTCGCCGAGTGTCTTGAGCAGCTCGACCCGTGGGCCGACGAACGTGATCCCCGCCGCGGCGCAGGCCGCCGCGAAGTCGGGGTTCTCAGAGAGGAACCCGTAGCCAGGGTGGATCGCGTCTACCTCGCGGTCTTTCGCGATGGCCACGATCGCATCGATGTCGAGATACGAGCGAATCGGCTCGCCTGGCCGACCCACGAGGTAGGCCTCGTCGGCTTTGAATCGGTGCAGGGCGAACCGGTCTTCGTGGGCGTAGATCGCCACGGTGCGGATGCCGAGCTCATGGGCCGAGCGGAAAACACGGATGGCAATCTCGCTGCGATTGGCAACGAGGAGTTTCGTGATGGGGCGCATAGCGTGCCTGGCGAGGGAACGGGAATGGACCAAACAATGTACCCTCCACCGGGGACTGCCCCGAAGGCGATGACCGCAACCGCCGCGGCTTCGGGGACGCCGTTATCAAGCACCTGTCGCTCGCTCGTCGGCATAGCTCGGGCGGAGGTAGTGGGGTACAAGGGTTGCGGGTTCGTCGAAGTCGCCGGCTGAGGCTCGCGCGAGGCCCACCTCGGCGGCCGCGACCGCGCTCGGGAACCACGCCTCTGGCGGAGCGACGTGGTGCCCCGCGGCGTTCAGGCGGTCCACAAGCCCTGCGACCGCTGGGCCAGAGACGGTCGAGTCCGGCGGGAGGGAGGCGAGCCAGGCGTCGGCACTCAGAAGATTTGCGGGGCCGATATGCCAGCCGACCGGGACGGTTGTCGGCGTGGCTTTCGCCGCGTAAACGTCGCCGCGACCAGCCTCGAATGCTATGTGAATCGGCGAGACGGGATTTCCAGTGAGCCTCGCGGTCTCCCGGGCCACGGTCTCGAAGCCACACGCCCCCACAAGGCGAGCACCGCTCGCCCATGCGATGCCCTTGGCGGCGGCCACGCCGACCCGTAAACCCGTAAACGAGCCCGGTCCCAGGACCACGACGATTAGCTCCGTGTGGGACAACCGCCAGCCAAGCTCCCCGGCGGCCTCGTTGAGGGCTGACGTGATTCGCCGGGCATGTTCTCCGCTGGCCCCGAGCCTGCGGGTGGCAACGGATGGACTGTTCAAAGCAGCCACAGTTCCGGTCGTATGGCTCGTGTCGATGGCGAGGGTCTTCATCGCGTGAATCGCTCTGGGCCTGCTCCTATCCATGATCCTTGACCGATACTTCTCCCGGTCGTAGCCTGCGAAGCTATTCTGGAGCAAGGCGAGGGGGTGTTTTGCCCGTCAGCCTGGGTTCTGGTGTCCCCCTGGGGACGGCTGCTCGGGATCGGAAGGTCAGGTTGGGGAACGTCAGTGAAGCGGGCCATCATCAGCGACATCCACGGCAACCTCGAGGCGTTCCACGCCGTTCTCGAGGACATCGACCACCAAATGGTCGATGAGATCATCTGCCTCGGCGATGTCGTGGGCTATGGCCCCAATCCTTGCGAGTGTGTGAAACTCGTGCAGGAACGTTGCAGCGTCGTGATTCTCGGGAACCACGACCAGGGCGCCCTCTTCGATCCCGAGGGTTTCAATTCTGGCGCCGAGCGGGCCATCCGCTGGACACGCCGCCAAATCGAGTTGCACGACCGCCTCCCACGCAACTCGTCGAATCAGCTCTATGACTTTCTCGGCGAACTGCCACGGACCCATTCGAGCGGTGAGCTCCTGTTCGTTCATGGCTCGGCCCGCCGTCCACTCGACGAGTACGTCTTTCCCGAAGACATCTACAACCCTCTCAAGCTCGAACACATTTTCGAGCTCGTGCCTCGGTACTGCTTCCAGGGGCACACGCATATCCCCGGCATGTTCACGACCTCTCCGGATTTCACGGCGCCAGGCGTACCGACGAGTGAAACCGAAGTCGTCATCGACCTTCCCGAAGGCAAGGCAATGATCAACGTCGGTTCCGTTGGCCAACCCCGTGACGAGGATCCGAGGAGCTCCTACGTCGTCGTCGAGCACGACGAACGCGTACGTTTTCGCAGAATCCCTTACCCGCTCGAGACGACGCGGCGAAAGATCCATGCGATCGCCGATCTCGACAACTTTCTCGGCGATCGGCTTCTGATCGGGCGATAGCGGCTGCCCCAAGGCGGCTGACCCCTGGGCGGGTATACTTTCGCCTCCCTCCTGGAACAGATTGTGGAACGTCGATACGTCGCCTTCTTCGCCGCCGCGCTGGCGATCATCGTCACCAGTCAGTTGCTGCAGGCGTGGCTCTTTCCCACGCCGCCGCCGCCGCCGG
>JBGTKO010000061.1:0-7338 GCA_041744595.1 Pirellulales bacterium | reverse complement strand
CCCGTCCTGCTCGGTGAGAGGCTTCGCAGCCGCTTGCGAGGCGAGCACCGGATCGCGCGAGGTCTCGACGCGCCGTCTCACGAGCCGCACGACTCTGAATCGACAGCCAGCGATGGCTGGCCCACGCCGACACAACTTCTCGACGATCTCGAGCAGCTCGCTGCATCGAGCGGCTCCGAGGCTCGCGGCGCCGTTGCACGTTGGGCCAAAGACACGCTCGACGTGATCCACGCCATCCTCGACACTGATGGCCCTGCCGATCCGCGGACAGACGAGCCCCTTCTGGTTCTCAGTGAGCGGGTGAGCGCAGGGATGGCCGTGGCTGACGACGGGGTGACACCGGCTGTTGCCTCGCAGACCCGCCGCGTGGCACTCGCCGTGGCCAGGCGGGTATCCGTGTGGCGGGCGGCCACAGCCTGGTGTGCTGATGCCGACGATGTTCCCAGCCCGCAAGGCGACGCAGCATCCGCATATGCGAGCGTCCAGCCCGATTCCGAAGAGGCCTGCCTGCTTCTCGCATGTCTTGAGCGGTACGAATCATCCGCCTCGGCTGCCGATGCTGCCACGGTCCGCATGGCACTCGCAGCGATCGCCGAGAGCAAAGCGGCCACGGCCGGGGCTCTCGCCCGCGCCGTCTCCGACCACTACCACGCGGCCAACGTGCGGATGGCCATCCACCGTGAGTTCGTCTCGCGGATGCTGCCGGAATCGACGATCACCACGAACCCGGTTCAAGACTTTATCCTCGGTCGTCCGGTGAGGGGCCGCAGCACGGTCGAGCAGTCGCTTGCGATCCAGTTTGTGCCACACCCCACCGAGATTCGGATGGAGCTCGTGGTCAATGGCGAGGTGGCCTCTCGTACGGTCACCGCGTCGGGGCCGGTGTCGATCCATTCTCGGGGCCAGGCCACGTTCAGCGTCTACAAACCGATCATGGTCACTTCCGGGGGTCTCTCCTTCGGAAACGCCCGCGGCACCGCCAATTGCAATGCCCAACTGGCCTCGATCGAGACGAGTTTCGACAACGTGCCGATCATGGGCTTGTTCGTTCGAACCATCGCGAAGAACCAGCATGACGAGGCAAAGCAGCAGGCCAATCGTGAGGCGAGCAACAAGGTCTTGAGCCGAGCCTGTCGCCAGGTGGACCAGGAAACCGAGCCGAAGTTTTCAGAGATGGCCGAGCGGATTCGCGAGAAGGTCTGGGGGCCGCTCGTGACGCTCGGGCTCCAGCCGACGCCCGTGGCACTCGAGACGAACGAAGACATCGTGAGCGTGCGGCTCCGGTTGGCTGCCGCCACGCAGCTCGCTGCCCATACGCCCAGGCCGCGGGCGCCGGAAACCGCGCTGGTGAGCTTTCAGGCGCACGATACGGTGGCGAACAACGCCTTGGGTCAGTTCGGGCTTGCCGGCCAAAGGCTCGAGCTGCCGGAGCTTTCGCGGCTCATCTGCGAGCGGCTGGGACTCGATCCAGTCGTGCCTGATGACCTGCCGGACGGCGTTGTCATCACGTTCGCGCGAGAAGAACCGGTGCGGGTGGAGTGCCGGGACGGGCTCGTGCATGTCCGCGTGGCGCTCGAGGCCTTCGAGTGTGGACGCCGAAACTGGTACGACCTCGTGGCAAAGGTCGCGTATCGGCCTGTCGCAAAAGGATCGCAGGTGTATCTCGAGCGTGAGGGCCCGGTGCAGATCGGCGGCCCGGCCCACGAAGGGCGGATGGAGATCGGCCTGCGTACCATCTTCGGAAAAATCTTCGCGCAGTCACGGCCGGTACCACTGGTGCCGGCGAAGGTGACGGAAAATCCTTCGCTTGCCGGCCTCCGTGCGGTGCAGGCCGTGGCAACCGATGGGTGGCTGGCGATCGCACTTGCTGAGCCCGAGACAAACGTGACCGGCGAGCCGGCCAAGACATCGCCAACCGCAACGGCGCCACCCTCGCCCGAGCGCCGCGTCCTGCGTCGCTAGCAGGTCGTGCAAGCAACCCGGAACGCCTCTCCATCGACTACCGATGTGAGGTTTGACCACCTCCTTGTCCCCGATCGACGATCGTTTTGCACCGTGCGCGGTTCGAGACCTTCCGAGGGGGGTTGGACATTCCCTGCAATCGTGGGAAGATTCATGGAATTTCCCACGACGCCTCGAGAGGTTGTCATCGCATGGTCGCCTCCGTCGCCGTTTCGGGCTCCGTTCCAAAGCCCGCTGTTTTCGGCCGCTGGCACTGGCTCATCGCAGCCGTGCGGATTACAGGCGCCACGCTTGCGGTGGTCGCTGTGTTCATTTGTATCGGTGTGCCTTGGTGGGTCTCACACCCGGACCGTTTCGGCCAGATCCTGGGCGGTCTTTTGTCCGACTTCGACGGAAGGGTCACGTTCGATCGCGTACGTCTTGGATGGACGGGGCCGATGCTTCTCGAGGGCATCAGGATCGTGCCGGCTGACGGCAGCGAGCCGCCCATCGTTGTCGCTCGGGTCGAAGGGAACCACGGGCTGCTTGCGATGCTTGCCTCTGGAGGCGACCTCGGGCGATTGACGGTCGATGGGCTCACGCTCGATATCGCGATCGAAGAGGGTCAGGGCACGAATCTTCGACGTCTCTTCCCCTCTCGCGAGCCGCAGGTCGATGAATCACGCCCCCCTGAGCCACGCCGAACGCCCTTGAGAATGAGGGTTGATGTGGAAGACGTCGTGGTGCGAATTTCATCCCCATGGACGCCCGAGCCCTGGATCAGCGATCCGATCGCGTTTCGCGCGTCGCTCGCCCCTACCGAGGATGGAAGCTACAGCGAATGGACGATCGCCCCGGTTCAACTCCTCTCTGACACAAGGCTGGAACTTCCAGTTGCCGCTGGAGTGTTGTCTTTTGTGGCTCCCGTCTTTGCCGACGCGACGCGGGCGACCGGTCGGTTCTCACTCTCACTCGACGGCGGGAAGCTCCCGGTCGGGGCTCCCGGTTCGGGCACTGTCTCTGGCGTCCTTTCGATGCACGAGGTGGTCGTGGGCCCAGGGCCGTTTGTCACGTCGCTGGCGGGAGCCCTTCCGGTATGGCTTTCGGCGTCGCAGCCGACGCCGACGATCCGGATCGCTGACGAGTCCCACGTGAAATTCCGTCTCGCTGACAGGAAGGTTTGGCATGAGGGGCTCGAATTCGGAGTGCCGCTCCCGCTCGAGGGAAGGCGGCTCGATGTGACGTCGAGCGGGAGCGTAGCCCTCGACGACCGGGCTCTCGATATTCGAGTCACCCTTCCGATCCCTGCCGACTTACCACAGGATCGGCCGCTTCTTGCCGCCCTTGCCGGGAAAACCGTCTCAGTCGGGGTCGAGGGGAATCTGGACGAGCCGAAGATCGTGCTTGATGGCTCGCTCGGTCTGGTAGCTGGACAGGCTGCCATAGGCCTGTGGACAAAGGTGCCCGCATTGCTCGAGCGAGTGAGAGGAGAACAACCGATCGAGGAGCCTTCTTCATCCCCTTCAGAACAGGCAGCCGTACCGGCCGGGAATGCCAGTCCGCCGGATTCCGGTGACGTGATCGTGAAAATCCTTGGCGGCGTGATCGACGAGGTGGCCCGCCGCCGGGCCGAGCGACGGGAGGCCGAAGAAGCCGAGGAGGCACCACCACCGCGGCGAGGACGTCTACGAGATCGGCTTTTCCGACCCTAGCCCGGCCGTGGGAAAAGGCCATCGATGACCTTTTCCCACGGGCATCTAGCGGCTTTCCTCGGCGAGCTTGCGGGCAACTTCGGTCAGGGCGGGGCTGCCGTCTGCCTTGTCCGACTCGACGACTGGTCGAGCCGTGGCGTCCTTGGCTTCGCCACGCTGACCGGCACGTGTGAGGTCGATCACGGGATCGAGGGCCCGCACGGCCCGTGCCACCGCCGGCTCGAGCAGCATGATATCCACGACGAACCGCTGGAGCTTGCTGACCGTGCCCGTCGCGTTGGCAAGTGACTCCGCAAGGTCACCGAGCCGCACGAGCGTGGCATCGGCAATGTGGAGGTCGTTCGTGCCAGCCACGAGGCGATCCTTCATCGCCATGAGGCGGTTGAGCCTGTCGGTGGCCACGGTTGCATCACCAGCCCGGTCGGCGAGCATCGTGGCAAGGGCGGTCATCCGCTCGGCAGCAGGGATCGCTTCGGCAAGCGACGCGATACCGGTGGCGAGCTCGTCGTTGACGATATCGACCGTGTCGAGCGACGCCGCGATCGCATCGGCTGCGTCACCCGACGCGAGGGCACGCACGGCCAACTCGTCGAACTTTTCGATGACCTGCTGCGCCTCGTCAATCGGCTTGGCACGAGCGGCAAGGCCGCGGTGCAGGTGATCGATTCGATCGACAGTCACGACTGCGGCATCGATGCCGTCTTCCTGCGCGACGAGACGGTCGCCGAGACGCTCGAACCGCTCGAGCGTGGCCTCGGCGGCTGCCAGTCGGTTGGCCTGCTGCTCGAGCCGTTCGAGAAGGGTCGTGGTGCGGGCCACGCCGCTTCGGGTCGCGTTGAGCGACTGGACCGATGCCGCCAACTTGGAGACGTTGGCATCGAGGACAGCGAGCTGCTGCTGCGCCGGCCGGAGGATGCCGACGTAGGCGACTGCCATGGCGACGGTGCCGCCCATGAGTGCCGACTTCCAGTCGATCCGCACGAGGGGAAACGCGGCTCCAATATGGGCTCCGGAAGCATCACCAATCGCCATTGCAATGACCTCCAACAAAAAGGCGGGAATTGTTCAGCGTGATCCGGGCCGGTCCTTCAGGCACCGTGATCGTCACGCCTTCCCTGAATCGGCGATTTTTCGGGACCGATAGAGCTTCACAGAAAACGGGCCGCTCGTCGCGAATGCACCGGTCGCACGGGCCGTGGGTGCCCTCCCCCTGCCAAGAAGGTTATGATGTGCGATTCCGCTCCCACTGCCCGGTGGTGTAACGGTAGCACAAGGGACTTTGGTGGGCGTGTCATGCTGCCATTCCCGAGGATTATTGAGGTTTAGTGTGTAATTTTCCCCGTTTTGCCCCCCGTTTTACACACTAGAATTCCACACTAACCCTTGGAGAGCCATCCATGCCCCGAAAATTCCTCATGAGTTGGGAGGGGAAGCCTGGACGTTGGCAGAAAATGTATCGGGGTCAACGCTACTCCGTTTATTGCTCGGAGCTCGGAACCCCAAAATCCAAAGACGAGAGCTACCAAAAGGCCAATGAATGGTGGCTCCGCAAAAAACTAGAGATAGATCGTCGTCATCTCACCCCTGACCATGAGGCCGCGTTGCGTGAGCTTGACCACCGAATCAAATGGGCGGAGCGTTTTGAGCCAAGCCTTTTGCCTGACCTCAACTCTGCCCGTCTGGAAATTTTGGGATCGTCGGGCACGCTGGTTCCACTGCCTGACCAAAACACGATCGAACAAAACCTCATGGCCGCTCACGAGCTTGGCATTCGGGTTAGCGAATTCACTGACGACCTCACGATCCAAGAATTTTTCGGTGAAGAAAAGGTATGGCGGGAGCGATTCCAACGAACCGCGAATGAGCCAGACAAAAAAACCATCGGAGAATGCTTGGCTCTATTCTTGAATGAGGTCAAAGAAAAACAAAAGCCCGCGACCTATCGCGAGATATCTCGCTATCTCAAAACGATCCTGGACAAGTCGGGATTTATCACGAGCAATAGCTCTCCAGACCTCATCAATGAATCACTCGTGACGACCCATAGCCAATGGCTCTCGTCATTCGGTTACGGTAGCGAGCATCACAATAAACGCTTGTCATTCTTCCGACGGTTCGTGACATGGCTCTACCAAAATGCATTCATTGATACCTTACCCCGCAACCTCACAATCCGCACCCACAAGAAAAAGACGGTTGTCAAAAAAATCGAAACCTATGAAAGCAAGATCGTTAGCCAAACGATCCTTGCTTTGCCTGACCGATTCAAGTTGTGGGCGTTGCTCTGCCTCAATACTGGCATGACGAGCGTTGACCTCGGCTCATTGACTTGGGATATGGTTGACTTGAAAGAGAATGTCTTGACGAGAAGACGAGTAAAGACGGGCGACCTCAAAACAACTCCCACCGTCCGATACAAACTCTGGCCTGAGGTTGTTGTTCTCTTGTCATCATTGCCCACTAAACAAACTGGCGGACTCGTTTTCGTGACTCGTGATGGTAAGCAAATGTACGATTCGCGATTTACGACCGACGATAACGTGCTCTGCAAAAACAATTTTTCTATGCTCTGGAGCCGTCGGAAATTGCCAATGAGCTTGAAAGCGTTTCGCTCTATCGGTTCAACCGCGTTGAAGACAAGCCCGCTCTATCGGCAGTATGTGGAGTTGTATCTTGGACATTCAACCAAAAGCATCGCGGACAAGCATTACTCCGCAGAATCCGACAAGCCCTTTTGGGAAGCCCTGGACCATATCCACCATGAGATTTTCGGATCGGCCAATCCAACCAAACCAAAATCGAAAACGCCCGTCGTTGCCGATCGGGCACCCGAAAAAATTTCCACGGCAAAACCCAAACGAGCTACTACTCCAGTAGACGAGTGAGATTCTCAGCCCTCTCCCAATACCTTTTTCATTGGATCGGGCTTCTAATCGCATTCTAGGGCTTCGGTTTCGTCATCTTTACTTGAAACAACAATGAGAAAAGCCCTCGGGGACAATTCCAAGGGCTTCGCTCATTGAGTTGGAATAAGGGGCGCGTCGCGCCCCTTATTCCCTCATGACTCATTCGGTCCAATAGGTTTCTTCGATTTTCCTGTACTTCGAATTATTCCTGACCGCCTTCGGCAGTAACTCGTCTGAGGCTCTTGACCTTGCCCTCTCCAATGTAGACCCTTGCTCGCAGTATTCCAAGACACGAGCCCAGTAGGTCATCTGCGATTCACACCGCCGTGCTCTTGCCCGATTGTAATAGTAAATACATTCGCGTCTATTACTGTCTCGCTTTTCAAGTAGTATTCTACCTTCCTCTTTTTTGAGATACTCGCTCATCTTGCGGGTGGAGATATCTCCCACCTTCCACATTGCGTGTCTCAACTTTGTTGCGTCATTCATTCTTTCTCCGTCCTATTGTTAGGGTTTGTTTTACTTACCATGGAATCCACCGCAACGCACGGCAGATTCGTATTTTGCTTGCTCTTCGCTCAGTCGCTCATTGGCCCATTCCTTAGTTCCAATGCCTGAGAACCATGTCGTGTTATATGTCCGCAGACTTTTCAACCCCACGATGAATTTATCTCGTGTCGCGGGCCACGGCTGTATGACGACATTGTAGCCCGATACCCATGATTTACCTTCCTCCATGTTTATCAATGCGTTTCTTTTCTCCCACTCAGTGTAAGGGC
>JBGTKO010000060.1:0-2369 GCA_041744595.1 Pirellulales bacterium | reverse complement strand
GGCCGCGGCCAGGGCCGGTGGGGGTGCGATCCGTGATCGCATTGATGAGGGCCCGACGCGTGCCCTGGTCCTTCACCTCACTGGCCGGCAGGTCAAGCTGGAGAAGGCTCATGGAGCACTTGATGTCCACGCCCACGGGCCCGGGATAGATGTGTGTTGGAGACACAAGCACACAGCCGACGGGGGCGCCGTACCCGCAGTGCGCATCGGGGTTCAGGACCAGATCGGTCACGCCTGGGGCAAGTCGGGAGTTCAGCGCCTGCTGGATACACAGGTCATCGAACGTGTCGCGGATGCGACGGGTGCCGATCACTGTAATGGGCTTGGTCGCACCCCCTCTCACCGGAAGGAATCCAGTCGCCTCACCGGTTTCAATGATGGCTGAAGCGGCTTTCGTCGTGTCACTCATCCTCATATTCCTTTCATGCAACCGGCCCTGAGCGACTATTGATGGCGAGACTCAATTGGGAGACGGTGTGGCAGGCATCACGTGCACGGTTATGGTGAAGATTCCTCCGCCACGCAGTGCCTCGTCCGCAGGTGAGAATCGGATAGTATGTCACACCATCCCAAACCAACGAGCCTCGCCTCTATGCACGCATCGCCCCACAAAGCCGCCGCACTTCTTCAGCCCTTTCAACTTGGTGACCTGTCGCTCCCCAACCGGGTCGTGATGGCACCGCTCACCCGCGGCCGGGCCGGCAAGGAGCGGATCCCGAACGACGTCATGGCGGAGTATTACGTGCAGCGGGCATCGGCAGGGCTCATCATCTCTGAGGCCACCACCATCTCCGAGCAGGCCAACGGCTGGCTCGAATCCCCCGGCGTCTACACCGATGCCATGGAGGCGGGATGGAAACGTGTGACGTCGGCCGTCCACGCCGCCGGCGGGCGGATGTTTCTCCAACTCTGGCACATGGGCAGGGCCTCACACAGCGATTTCCACGGCGGCAACATGCCTGTGTCGGCCTCGGCCGTGCGGATCGACGGCGACGGCATCCATACGCCGCTCGGGAAAAAACTCTACGAGACACCACGGGCGCTCGAGTCATGGGAGATTGCGGGGGTGGTTGCCGACTACCGCCGCGCCGCCGCCCGGGCGCGAGCAGCGGGGTTCGATGGCATCGAGATCCACGCCGCCAACGGCTATCTTATAGACCAGTTCCTGCAGTCGAAGACCAACCTCCGCACCGATGACTACGGCGGCAGCATCGAGAAGCGAGCCCGGTTTCTCGAGGAAGTCGTCAAGGCGGTGTCAACGGAATGGCCCGCCGACCGCGTGGGTGTGCGGATCTCGCCAAATGGAAGCTTCAACGACATGGGCTCCCCCAACTTTCGTGAGCAGTTCACGTTTGTTGCGAAGATGCTCGAACGCTTCGGCCTCGCCTATCTCCACGTCGTGGACGGACTGGGGTTCGGGTTTCACAAACTGGGCGAACCGATGACGCTGGCGGAGTTTCGTCGCGTGTTCCAGAGGCCGCTCATGGGCAACTGCGGCTACACGCTTGACTCGGCCGAGCAATCGGTGGCCGATAGCCTTGCCGATCTCGTCGCGTTCGGCCGTCCGTTCATCAGCAATCCCGATCTGGTCGAACGGTTTCGTCATGGATGGCCCCTCAACAAACCAGCCGACATGGCCGCGTGGTATGCCCCCACGGGTGCCGCTGGCTATACCGACTTCCCGGCGTACGTGGCTGGCTGACGAGCGGGCCTCAGGCTGGAACATGCATGGGCCGAAGCGTTGTACGTGCTGGGACCGCCCGCTGCCCAGGCTGCTGCCTGCCGCCGCGGTGGTGCGTGTGTGAGGCTTTGCCCGTCGTGCAAACGCCGCTCGGAGTGCACGTGCTCATCCACCACCACGAGCACCATAAGCCGTCGAGCACGGGCCGGCTCATCGGCCGCGCCGTCGCAGGCAGCACGGTCCATGTATACGATCGCGAAATAGGGGATTGTGCTGCTACGAGTTTTCCAGCGAAGGCGGCGGCGGGACATGGATTCTGGATCCTGCATCCCGATGGCGAGCCACTCCCAACCGTCTCGAACGGAATCGACACGACGAATGCACCGCACGTGCTCCTCCTCGACGGAACATGGCGGCAGGCACACGAGATGCTCCGCACGGTTGAAGGCATCGGTCGCTGCATCCGTCTGCCAGATGATGCGACGCACGAACCGAGCCGCTACTGGCTCCGCGACCAGTCCCAGGCATCGCAACTCTCCACGGCCGAGGCTCTTATGAGCACGCTCGATGCCTTCGGCGACACCGCTGCCGCGCGGCGGCTCCGGCTCCACTTCGAGCTGCACGTCTTCGCCACCCTCCTCTCCCGTGGGAAACGAGAGATGGCCGAGCGGTACCTCGGCTGTTCGCC
>JBGTKO010000059.1:0-10691 GCA_041744595.1 Pirellulales bacterium | reverse complement strand
GGTTTCTACGCCGGCTCCTTGACACGGGCGGCCCCGACCATCAACGCGTATTGAGAAGCGAAGCAAGCGAGCCTGGAGGAGCGAGCTGCGGGCGGAGGCCCGCCACAAGACCGGCTGGGCCAAGGATGGCCAGCCGGCCGTGAAGTAGTTTCCTACGCCTGCTCCACGGTACGGGCAACCTCACTCGCTGATGGTCATGTCGGGAAGTAGGGCGGCTCGTTGCCGGCTTTCCACTTGATGTTGCAGCCGAGGCTCGGAATCTGCTCGTCAAGCGGTGGCCGCCCGGCTAGCAGCGCATCAACTGCACCACGCAGATCTTTGCCGGTAACTGGCACATCGCTGCCGGGACGGCTCGGATCAAGCTGGCCGCGATAGACGAGCTTCCGGTCGGCATCGAAGAGATAGAAGTCGGGCGTGCAGGCCGCGTGGTAGTCCTTGGCTACTTCCTGAGTTTCGTCGTAGAGATACGGAAACACATAGCCCCGCTCCTCGGCCTCGGCCACCATCTGTTCCGGCGAGTCGGCTGGGAAGTTCGAGACATCATTTGAGCTAATCGCGGCAAAGCCGATCCCGCGTGGCGTGTATTCCCGGCCCAGCGAGGCAAGCTGATCGGCCACGTGTTTCACGAACGGACAGTGGTTGCAGATGAACATGACCACCGTCCCCTTCGGCCCGGCAGCGGCGGCGTAGTCCACCATTCGCCCATCAACGTTGGGCAACTCAAAGTCAGGGGCGACGGTGCCCAGTGGAAGCATCGTGCTCGGCGTGCGGACCATGATTTAATTCCTGGAGTACAAAGAACGGAGAACAGAGTCGAAGACGCATTGTAGAAGGCGCAGAACGGCCGTGAACCCTATTCGCCCCGCCTCCCTGGCGTGGGTTTAATTCAGGCCTCGTGGTTCACGGTCAGCAACTGCTGCGGTGTCACGACGCCAAAGCCTCACCGCCACCAGCACCGTGAGAATGCCTTTCAGCATGATCGCCCCGGCCACCGCCATGACACCGATTGGGAACGTGCCGTCGAACGCGACCCCAGCGTTGGCCGCCAGCACCACGAGCATGAGCGTGCCTATCAGGAGATCGAGGCCTGCCAGCACGACGAACGCGACATAGGCTGGCTTGCGTTGACCGCGGACTGCCAAAATCACGAGGAGATTGGCTACCACGATGCCGCCAGGGATGGCCGCCAACGGCCAGGCGCCAGCGCCAATGGCCACGAGGGCGCAGCCTCCTGCAAACACAATCATCAACATGCAAAGAATAGTGAGGACAACCAGCACAGTGCCATCATTCCGGAATCGTGGACTCTCCTCGCAGCATCCACACAGCGTAGCCGATGAGTCCGAGACAGATGAAATGAAAGAGGTTCAGCGGGCCGGCGATCGAGGTATAGGGCTTGAAAAACTCCCACACGAAACGCCAGGACGCGTACCACAACACCATGAGGTAAAAACCATTTCGCATGAAGAACGCGTCGCGGCGGGCAAGCATCACGATGGCGTAGATGAGAAACACCGCCATCGACGCCGATTCATAGAGCTGCACCGGATGCCGAAAGACGCCGTCACCAAAATCATGCCCCCACGGCACCGTCGCCGGGCTGCCATGCGTGTGGTCATGCAGCCCGGAGAAAAAGCATCCCCAGCGGCCGATCACGACGCTTGTCGCGAACCCCGGCACGAAGATGATCCCCGTCGAGCCTGTGATCCCTCGCGCGTGCTTGTATAACTCGACGCCCGCGATCGCTCCAGCCAGCGCCCCCACAATGCTCCTGCCGATCTCTGGATCACCAGAGAGCCAGAGGTTTGTCGTGCCCGCTGCATACCCACCCACCGCCGCCCCCGCCACGAGCACCACCGCATATCCTATCCCGGCATGTTCGATGCGGCGCGCCGCGTCCCGCAGCCGCCAGAAGTAGCAGCCGATTGTGACCACTGCCGCCGTCAACGCCGCCGCAATGTCGAACCAGGCGTGGACGTTCACTGACTACTCATTCCTTGGTCCAACCTTCATCCACCTCACTGAACATCACCGCTCGGGGTCGCCCGTGCCACGGAGCCGGCGTAGGAAACAAGCGCAGCCTGGAGGGCGGAGCGCCGTTTCCTCCGAGTGAGCGAAGGGCACGATGCCCGTAGCGAACGTCCGGTGACATGGCACGGGCGACCCCGAGCCACGCAGAACGTGACTTCAAGTTGCGAAAGAGTTGACGACACACCACGCGCACGACACTCATCGCTCCTCCAGCGACCGCTGCATCCGCGCCCGTGCGGCGTCGTCGCGGTAGAAGAGGTTGTACGTCTCGAATGGGATGATCTTGCCTTCGGGTGTCACGAAGTGGATGCAGGATCGCTTCACGCGGCTGATGCAGAAATTGTGGGCGTCCATGAACTCGACGATGACGATCCGAAACGTGTCTTCGTAGCCAAGCCCTTGCGGCAATGGCACCTCCGGGAGGCAGCAGAGGAGCTCCGCGAGTTTCTTCTCGTTGTTGCACTCGGCAGTGGCGAGCGAAAAGAACTCGAGCACTTGCTTGTGCAGCTCGGGGTATTTTTCGAACGTGATCGCGTTTGGCAGGGCCTCGACCAGCAGCTCGCGTGGAAAGAACGAGGTGACCGGAGCGATCTTCGTGCCTTTCCGTAACGCGTAGCCAATGGCGATGCTCTCGGGGTTGCAGGGAAGCGGGATGATGTCGCCCTCTCCAAAAGGGCCGCCAGAGTCCACGATTCGTCGCCGGATCGCCGACAGCGGGAACCGGTCCGTCGATGCGTCAAAACCGTCGTTGCGGCCTGCATCTTGGACCGGCTGGAAGACGACCCCGCGGACACACTTCCATTGGAGCGCATAGTCAATGATCGCCGGGAGCTCATCGTCGTTGACGCCCTGCTTGACGACCACCACGAGCGTCGTCGCGATCCCTGCCGTCTCGAGGGCCTCGAGAGCCTGGCGGCGGATGCGGGTCAGGTCGGCGCCGCGGAGGTTCAGGTGGGCCTCCGCGCGGAGCGAGTCGAACTGGAGGTAGACCTCGAAGCCAGGCCGAAACTCGGCAAGCTTCGCGACGAACGCGGGGTCCTCTGCGATCCGGATGCCGTTGGTGTTGAGCATCACGTGCCGGATTGGCCGCTGTTTGGCGGCAGCGATGATCTCGAGGATCTCCGGATGGATCGTTGGCTCGCCACCGGAGATCTGGAGCAGATCAGGCTCCCCTTCACTTTCGACGAGCGTGTCCATCATTCGCTCGATTTCGGCAAGCGGCCGATGAAGCGATCGCTGCGGCGAGGAATCGGAGAAACAGACCGGGCAGGTGAGATTGCACGCCTCGTTGACGTCGATGAGGGCGAGGCACGAATGCTGCTCATGATCGGGGCAGAGGCCACAGTCATAGGGGCATCCACGCTCGGTGTGGGTCTGAAGGAGCCGCGGGCGATCCCCTGGCTTGAGGTAGTCGTAGCAGAGCCGCCAGTAGGCCGCATCGGTGGAGACGAGCACCTTGCGCGGCCCATGTGTCTTGCACCGCTTGAGATAGAACACGTTCCCGGATTCGATCACGATCTTCGCCGGTACGAGCCCGAGGCACTCGTCGCAGAGCGATGTCGTCTGCCCAAAGAATATGTACGGTGCCTGCCGTCGAATCGTCGCTGTCATGGGGAGATCCTCATTGGTCTGCCCATCATCACGGTTCATTCCCTGTTTCGTCGATTGGGCCGATCCGTTTCGCTGCTCTGAAAAGCGCCAGAGCCAATGCGATGACGAGGACTGCAATGATGGCGAGCTGAACCCGGGCATCGGCGAACCACCAGAGTTTTTCTTTCGCGACTGGAAGTTCCTCGGCGGCCGCCACCTCGTCGCCAAGCGTCGCCACCGTCGCGGTCGCCCGGGCAGCGAGCGCCGCATTGATCGCCGCTGTGTCGTATCGCGGCGGCACGCCAGAGCCACCGTAGGCAAGCCGATACTCGATGTCGGGTTCGGCCAGATAGACAACTTCGCGAACGGGCCCGCGGGCCGTCACGCCCGTCACGTCGATCGGCTGACTGTCGCCATCGTCGATGACGATTTCATATGTGGCTTCACGACTCTCTGGCAGCGAGATCGAGAGGTTCTTTTGATGGATGCCGGCCACGTCAATCTGCGTGATCGTTCCCGTAGCGATCGGCCTCGAGCGGCCACGCGAGTCCGCCGATGGCCGCTCCACGGTGACGCGACGGCTGAAGTTCCGACTCGGCGTTGTGATGGTGATCTCGGTAAGGGGTTCCCGACGAGTCTCGACCGTCACCCGCGTGGCTCGTCCATCAGGTTCACGCGTCGATCGGAAGCTCACGGTTGCAACATCGGTGAGCACGGGCACCTCCCGTGCATCAACCTCTGTCGTGTACCAGAAGTCGATGCCATCGATCCTGAAAGGTCGGCGGTCAATGACGGTCCGTTCCTGCACTTCGCGCTCCGCGCCGCCAGCAAGTGTTCGTGTCAGCTCGGTGAGGCGGGATTGCTGCGCCTGGGTGACCGAGTCGATCACCATCCGGTAGTGGCCGCCGCGGCCCGGCGGGTCGGGCAACGGGATCGTCAGGTTGCGAACATCCATGAACCGCGAATAGTCGTAGATCAACGCGTCCTCGACGAGCGGCTTCCAGTCACGTCCGTCGCGTGACCATGCCACCGTCACGCGGTGCTCGAAGTTTTTTAGTGGCGTCGCAATTACGAGTGTTTCCGGCACGGACCCACGCAACTCGGAATCGACAGTGAACGTGATCTCGAGGCCGTCGTCCGGGATTTGCCGCACGCTCGGCCTCGCCACACGGGCCGACTGCCGCACGTTGCGTCGCGCTGTGGTCGTCACCGGCCGCACGACGTACGGCACTTCCTGGCCAAATGATTCCAGCACACGAAGGTCGGTGTAGCCATCAGCGGTTGCCGCGTACACATCTGGATCAAGCCGCACCGCGACGAGCGTGTCGCCCTCGATCGCAGGGGTTTCAATCGACTTCGCTCGGCGGAGCGTATCGGCCGCGGTCGACCGATCCCCGCCGATCACAGCGAAAACCACGAGGACGAGGAGGATGCGGGATCGACTCATGACTTTGAGCCTTCTGTGATGGTGACCGCGAAGGTCTCTCGGAATCGAAGGTACAGAAACGAACCGGCGAGCAGGATAAGTCCGAGGGCGATGAACGCGACGATTCGCCAGAACGAATCCAGGCTCGCCAGGTCATTGAAGAAGACCTTGGCCGAAACCAGCGCGAAGAGTCCGAGACCCGCCCATCGCAGCGGCCAGACCCGTTTCGCAATCCCGACGAGCACGAGCACGAGGGCGAAGGCCGCCCAGACAACGGAGACGCCTCCCGCCTGGAGGCCCCGGGCGTAGGTCGCGAGGATACTGTTCGTTTCAAGCGTGAGATAGATGAAGAGCGTGCCGAGGCAGGCCACGGCAAGCACCGGCCGGGCCTGGGAAGCGAATCGCGTGCCGCGGATCGCGATGAACGCCGTCGCAAGAAACGCGATCACCGCGGCAAAATCGACCAGCCGCATGCTGGCCTCGAGCCAGGAGTAGTCCCGCACGAGGAAGTGCCCACCCCGGACGCCCCATTCCGGAATATCCCAGAGCAGGAGTTTCCCCACGATTGCCGCCGTGGCACAGCCTGCAAGCGTGAACGCCAAGCTGCTCCCCGTCCGCAAGGCTTCGCGAAGGAGGATCACCGCCCCCCCGAGCCAGACGAGCGTGAGCAAGGGGAGCCGGGCAGCCGGGGCGAACACTCCGGCAGTCCTGTCCACTTCCAAGTGAAGGTAGCTCATGAGAATTACCAAACCTCCCAGAGCCACCGCCGTCGCGAACGATCCTTCTGCAACAACAGCTCGCTCGCGTGGCTCGTCAGGGGATCGACCGACCGCTCCCCGACCGAGCATCCATGAGGCGATTCCAAATGACGCAATCGGGATGCCGAAGGCAATGATTCGTTCCAGGAGCATCGGCAGAAACTCGGCTAGCGCCGGCGGAATGTCTTCGGCCAAGCGACGGCGGAACATGAACGTGCCACCCAAGTCGATCACACAGAGCCGACCGAACACAATCGCATAGAGCACGAGGGCCATTCGCTCGACGACGCTGCTCTCCAGACGCTTCGACATCCAGAGAAGCACAAGGGCCTGGATTGCCCAACTCGCCGTGATCCACTGCCGCGACAGCACGAGCGGCATCGTGATTGCCACGAAGACCGCCCCGAGGCCAAGGAATGACACGAGCAGACCGCGATCGGCGACGCCACGACGCAAAAAGAAGAGGACGTGTGCCGTGGCGAATGCGGCCAGACCGAGCGACACGACCGCAACGTGGCGTCGGCTGAAGGCGTCTTCCACCATCCAGAACGACAGCCCGAAGAACACAGCGGCATTCAAGAACAGTGCCAGGAGGTCGAGCACCGTCGATGGAGCCCCACGCACGACCTTGTAGAGAAACGTCATCGTCGAGAAGAGCACGAAGAACCCAACGACGAAGGGATAGACCTCGCCGAACTGATCCGTCTGGTAGTGCCGAAGCGCTGCCGGCACGAGCGTCCACGTGGCCACGAACGCGAGGAGGTTCACGAGCGGCCAGTTCCGCCAGGAGCAGATGGCAAGGACGCCAACGCCAAGGACGAGCAGGTAGCCGAAGAGCACAGGCAGATCGACTGGTGCCGTGGAAAACATCAGCGGTGTGCAGTAGCCGCCAATGATGCCGAGGACGGCAACGAGGATCGAGTTGAATCGCACGGCGATGCCACCGGCAAGAAGGGTCACGCCGCACATGAGCGCGAAAGCCGGCACCATGGCGACCAAGCCGAAGAGCTGATGGCTGGCATAGACGCTGAAGTAGAGCGTTGCGAGGCCACCGCCGAGCAGCCCCTGCCCGATTAGGGCGTATCGCCCACCCAGCAGCCGTGTGCCAAAGATGAGCATCGAGAGGCCAGCGGCGACCGTCAGGGTCACGCGGGCCTGAGGTACGAGAAGTCCCTGGTCGATCGACCACTTCAGGAAGAAGCCGATGCCCACGACGAGGACGATGATGCCGAGTCGCAGAAGCCAATGGCTGGCAATGGCGTACTCGGTAGAGACACCCTCGGGGATGTGGTCTTCGCCGACGACGATCCAGTTCCAGATTTTTTTGAGCGTGTCGCGGGCGGCTGTCTCGAAACGGCTCGGCACCCGTGGCGGCAGCACCAGGGCCGGTATAGGTGGCGGTGTACCGTGAGGCCTCGATGCGATGGATGGCGGGACCGCCGCGGCACGTTCCTCGTCCCAGCCGCGTGGACGATCGACAGGTTGCGTCGGGGCGGTGACACGTTCCTCGCGGTCAGGGTCAGACCACGGATGAGGCACAGGAGGACTGGTTGCTGGTTCGGGTTCGGGTGGTGCAAGTTCTCCAGTCGCGAATTTTTTGTGCAGATCCACCGGCGGCCGACCAAGGGCTGATCGGAGGAGGTCGTTCGCGATTCTTTGCTCCACGAAGAGCGTCGCTTGACGCTTTTCGATGCGCTGCACGACGTCTTGGAGCCGAATGACGAGGATGCAGAGCACAATGACGGCCAAGGTACACAGGACGATCATCACGATTCAGGTTCTCCGGTGCCGAGCCGGGCCGAGCACATTGGCCCCCCTGGTGCAGCACAGTCACATGGTAATCTCGCGTCTTGCTCGAGCCCGGATGGCCCTCGCCTGAAGAACAAGGCGACGTTCCAAGGGGATTGTCACGCGGGCTCGGAATATTCTTTTTGGCTTCCCTTGCTTGCGATTTCGAGATATCCCGCCGATGGATGCATCTGACACGCCTCCTAATTCAAACGGCGGCATGGGCGACTCCGATCGCCTGGCTGACTGGCTCACCGCGGCGCGGGCTGGTGACGCGGCAGCTCGGGACCGGCTGTTCGGAGCCTGCCGGAGTTTTGTCGCCACGGTCGCACGATGCCACCTCAACCGACGACTCCAGGCGAAAGTCGATGCCTCGGATGTTGTTCAGCAGTCGCTCCTCGAGGCGCATCGCGGATTCGACGCGTTCGCTGGTGAGACACCGCGAGAATGGCTGGTCTGGCTCCAGCGGATCGTGGGCCATAATTGCATCGATGCGGCAAGGCGATTCGCAGGCACCGCCAAGCGCGATGCCGCGCGTGAAGTTCCAATGGCTGCTCATGATGGTGATTCACGCGGCTGGCACATGCAGCCATTGGACCCGGCGTCATCCCCGAGCCGGCAAATGATCCGCCTCGAAGACGAACTGCGGATCGCCGCCGCGATGGAGGCCCTCCCGGAGGATCACCGGGAAGTCCTCGTGCTGCGGAATATCGAGCGGCTGCCGTTTGAGGAGGTCGGCCGGCGGATGGGCAGGTCCTCCGGCGCCTGCCGAATGCTCTGGGTACGGGCGATCAGCAGCCTCAAGGATCTCATTCGCGAGAACGGAACCAGCGACGGGGATGCGGCATGAGTGATCCGGAGGAGCCGCACAGCGACACCGATGCGGATCCTGAACTGCTTGATCGCTACGTGCAGGCGATCCAGTCGCGGGACACGTTTGAAGAACAAAAACTCCTTGCCGACTCTCCTAAACTGGCCGCTTGGACGGCCTGCCTCCGTGGGCTCGAGAATCTTGCGTCCACGGTGTCGCCTGACGAGTCCTCACCACCATCTGGTCATGTGGCGGGCACGGGGTTTGGCCCTTTTGTCATCCGTGAAGAGATCGGCCGCGGCGGCATGGGCATCGTGTACCGGGCATGGCACGAAGGCCTGGACCTAGACGTCGCGCTCAAGCTTCTGACGGGCGGAGCCTACGCAAGTCCCGAACAACGTCGCCGATTTCTTGCCGAGGCTCGGCTGGCCGCCCGCGTTCGGCACCCTGGAATCGTGACAATCCACGACGCTGGTGAGCATGCGGGACAGCTCTACATCGCGATGGACTTGGTCACCGGTAACGATCTCGCGACACGCCTTCAGAGCGGACCGATGGAACCACGCGACGCCGCCGCGACGATCGCTGCCATCGCAAGGGCGGTCCAGCATCTGCACGACAGGGGCATCCTCCATCGCGACATCAAACCTTCGAATGTGCTGCTCACCCATGACGGCACGCCTTTGCTCGCCGACTTCGGCCTGGCTCGCGACCAGGCGGCTGAAGATGGTGCGACGGCGACTGGCACGATCCTCGGTACCCCTGAGTACATGCCCCCCGAACAGGCTTCCGGTCGCGTCCGAGGCCTTGATGCGCGGGCGGATATCTACGGGATTGGCGCCGTGCTTTACACACTGCTGACCGGGCAACCACCCTTCATCGGCGAGACGAAGCTACTCGTGGTGATGAACGTCATCGAGCGTGAACCTGTGCCGCCGCGGCGACTGAATCCGCAGGTGCCCGTGCCGCTCCAGCGGATCTGCCTTCGATGCCTAGAGAAGGAACCCTCCCGCAGGTACGTCTCGGCGGCAGCTATCGCCGAGGATCTCGATGCGTGGCTTCGCGGAGACCGCATCGCGCCGCCCAGGGGAAGCCCCCTGCACAGGCTTGGCCGTGTGGTGCGACGCTACCCGGCCGCTGGGTTTCGGCTTGCGGGTATCCTCGGCACGCTCATCATCGTCGCGGGCCGCTGCCTCAGTGACCCAACCACGATCGCGTTCTATCGTCCCGTCGCCGTCGGACTCGTGCTTTGGGCCGTCTTCGCGGTGCTCCAGGAGTGGCTCAGTCTCCGACGGATGTCGGCACGTCAGGCAGGGATCTTGTTTGTGGTCACCGATGCCATGTTCGTGACGACGCTCCTCATCCTCGTTGACGGTGCCGAGAGCCCGCTCGTCGCGGTCCATCCGGTACTCGTGTCGGCGGCAGGCCTCTGGCTTGATCGTCGCCTTGTGTCAGTCGCCGCCGTCGCGTCGCTCGTGGGTTACGCGGCGCTCTTGGCATCGAATACTGAAGGCGTCCGTTGGAATCTGGCAGCGGTCGTGGCCGTGCTCATTCTCTGTTCAGCGGCGATCGCCGACTTCCAAGTGGGGCGACTCCGCCGCGGCTGAGCTATCAACAGCGGTACACTCGCCTAGCGTTTGCCGTGGTTGCAGCAGCGAACGAGGCGAGTGATTCGCCGCGGGCAAGCGCGAGGCAGGTCGCCGTGTGGACAACGTTGGCCGGTTCGTTTCGCTTCCCGCGGAGCGGCTCGGGCGAAAGAAAGGGGCTGTCGGTCTCGATGAGGAGCCGATCGAGCGGAACGGACTTCGCAACTTCCTTGAGGTCGGCCGCCGAGCGGAACGTCACCATGCCGGCGAAGCCCAGGAAGAACCCGAGGTCTACGGCCTCGGCGGCCTCGGCGGCAGTGCCCGTAAACGAGTGGAGGATCGCGGCAAGCGGCCCCCGAGCAAGAGCGTCGCGGAGCATGTCGAGGGAGTCTCGCGTGCTTTCGCGGGTGTGGATCACGAGGGGCAAGCCAGACCGCTGAGCGAGGCGGATGTGGCGATCAAAATAGTCTCGCTGTGACTCCGGGGGCGCCGTCGTGCGATACCAGTCGAGGCCGGTCTCGCCAACGGCAGCCACGCGGCCCGCATCGACAATCTTTACGATCCGGTCCCACTCGCCGGGCTCTGTCTCGGCTGTGTCATTTGGGTGAATCCCCGCGGCGGCCACGAGGCCCGGCTCGCTGGCAGCGAGCGCTGCAGCGGCCTCGCTGTCTGCAGCGCGGGTGCCGATCACCGCCATGCCC
>JBGTKO010000058.1:0-2522 GCA_041744595.1 Pirellulales bacterium | reverse complement strand
GCCGTCGGCTGCGCGGCAGGCAGCCGGAGTGTCTCCGCAATTGTGGCGTCGTTGCCCGCTGGTCATGGTCTACTCCTTGCAACCGGTAGAGTCGCTGCAATCGTCGTTATCGACAGGACCAGCCGACAGACTTTGCCCTTCTTTCCGGCCGGGGATAGGGGTAGGTGTGAGAATCTGGCGAAGGTTCGCGGGCGTCCAGGACAGCCCTGCAGATGCACCGTAAACTTGGAGTCTGAGCAGACTTCGGCTCGCGAAGGGGCATGGTTCGCCGTGCCACCCACGGGAACGGAGTTTGCGCAGACCAAAAAAATGATGTCCCGACCCCCATCCCTTATGCCCATCCTGCCGAAACAACGGGATCTCTTTCCGGAAGGGCTTCTCGACGGCGGCGAGGGCGATCCGGCGGGCAAGGCTTTCGCGGCAGAGGGAGCAACCTGGCTGGCCTTCTACACGCTCGCTCGCAGGGAGAAAGACCTGATGCGAAAGCTCGAGGTGGCAGGGGTGCCCTTCTACTCGCCGCTGGTCCGTCGCCGGCTCCACGCGGCGGGAGGCCGTGTCCGCCATTCATACGTCCCTCTTTTCCCAGGCTACGTGTTCGCGCCGGTCGACGACGAGCAGCGGCGAGAGGCGCTTGCCACCAACACAGTCGCCCGCTGGATTTCTGTCAGCGACGAGCGAATGCTTATCGACGACCTCCGGGGGATCAAGCGGCTCATCGACAGCGCGCGGCCGCTCACACCCGAGGCCCGGATCAAGCCGGGGCAGGTGGTGCGGGTCAGAAGTGGTCCGCTTCGAGGAGTGGAAGGAATCGTGCTGAGGCGACGTGGCAGCCAACGACTGGTCGTCGCCGTGAGACTCCTGAACCAAGGCGTCTCAATGGAACTGGAAGACTTGGACCTCGAACGGATCTGACCCGCCCTCAGGCAACGCATACATGAACCCAGCATCAAATCCTCGACGATTCAACATCAAGCGACTCAGTGGGCGGGCGGCGGTTCTCCTCGCCGTACACGCGATGGTCTTTGCGGTGGCGTACTTCGTGGCGTTCTTCACGCGAAACGACTTCACCCTGGCTGGGGGTTGGTTGCGGACATATTCGGCGACGGTCATTGGCATCGTTCTGATCAAGCTCCTCGTATTCTATGTCCTTGGCCTCTGTCACGTCTCATGGGGTCGTGTGGCGTTTGGCGACCTCACGAATCTGCTTTGGGCGTCGACCGTATCGATGCTGATCTTCACCTTTATCGATAGCCTCTTGCTATCAACGGGTCGGCTGCCCTGGGTGTCTCGCGTGCCTCGGAGTGTGATTTTGCTTGATTGGGCGGCGACGATCCTTCTTTTGGGAGGCATCCGCACTGTGTGGCGGAGCGTTCGTGAGGAACTCAGACCCATGTTTTCAGGGATACCCGCCCGCACAGCATTGATCGTGGGCGCAGACCACGCTGGCGAAATGATTGCACGCGGGCTTCAGGCAACGTCTGCCAGACCATATTATGTCGTTGGCTTTCTCGATGACGATCCTGGGCTTCAGCACACGCGGGTGGCGGGGCTCGAGGTCCACGGCACCGTCCAAGATGCCCGGCAAGTGATTGCGAGGCGGGGCGTTGACGAAGTGATCGTTCAATCGGGCTCTCTATCGGGAAAGCAATTCCGGACCCTCTTGGCAGACTGCAAGGAAGAGGGCGCCGATCTCAAGGTTCTCCCCGGCATCGACGAGCTGCTCAGCCGCCACAAAACGCCATCCCACGTTCAGCTTCGGCCTGTCGAGATCAACGATTTGCTGCGGCGCGACCCGGTCCAGCTCGACGATTCGGCGATCCGAAATCTCATCAGCGGCCGGGTTGTGATGGTGACGGGGGCAGGGGGGTCGATTGGATCGGAGATCTGCCGCCAAGTCTTGCGCTACCACCCACTCAAACTTCTGCTGGTTGAGCGCTCAGAGAACGCTTTGTTTCTCATGCAGCAGGAGCTGTCCCGCATGCAGCCGGTGCCCTCATTCGAGCCCCTGATCGCAGACATCGTAGATGAGCCGCGAATGGACAAAATCATGCGAACCTATTCGCCCGACGTGGTCTTTCACGCGGCCGCGCACAAGCACGTGCCCATGATGGAATGGAATCCAGCAGAGGCGATCAAAAACAACGTCTTTGGCACGCGGCTGCTCGCACGACTGGCCGAACAGCACGGAGTTCGTGAGTTTGTTTCGATCTCGACCGACAAGGCGGTCAACCCGACGAGCGTCATGGGATGCTCGAAACTCTTGGCCGAGAGGTATGTTCAGTCGCTGTCAGGGCACTCGGACACAAAGTTTCTCGTTGTGCGTTTTGGGAACGTCTTGGCGAGCAACGGGAGCGTCGTGCCCACGTTTCAGGAACAGATTCGTCGTGGAGGGCCAATCACCGTCACGCATCCAGACATTGAGCGGTTCTTCATGACGATCCCCGAGGCTTCGCAGCTTGTGCTGCAAGCGGCGACGATGGGTGAGGGCGGGGAGATTTTCGTGCTCGACATGGGCGACAGCA
>JBGTKO010000057.1:0-8494 GCA_041744595.1 Pirellulales bacterium | reverse complement strand
TATTGAACCCACCCGTGTCGGGCGAGGTCATGGATATTTTTCGCGTGCGGCGGGCTTTGAGCCCGCCGCAGCAGGCAGCAGAGGGGACAGATTCCAGAGTTCAGAGCACCAGAGCTTCAGCGTACGAAGGCAAGGACGACTCGGACGGCTCACTCCAACTCACACACCACACGAAAACCGATGTTGTCGTAACGGTACGTCGGGGTGTCGTTGTAGCGGTTCGCGGAGCGACAGTTGACAGGGCTGTCGCCCCAACTGCCGCCGCGGACCACGCGGAACGAGCCGGCGGAAGCTGGGCCCTTTGGGTCGACCTCAGGCGACTCGGCGTAGTAATCCTTGTCATACCAGTCGCTGCACCACTCGAAAACGTTGCCGTGCATGTCGTGGAGGCCAAACGGATTCGGTCGGTCAAACGAGCCCACCGCTGCCGTGAATATGTGGCCGTCGCGGCTACGAGCCGTCGTCCACCATGGAAACTTCTCCTTCGCCGTTCCGTCGGCCACGTTCCCGATCGTGGCCAGGTCCTCCGGATCGTCGCCGTTCCAGAACCGCGTCGTCGTCCCTGCACGGCAGGCATACTCCCACTCCGCCTCCGTCGGAAGCCGGTACTTCTTCCCCTCCTTCCGCGACAGCCACGCGCAGTACGCCACCGCGTCGTTCCAGCTCACATTCACCACCGGATGCTCTCTTGTCTGGCTGGGATGTCCCCAGTCCCACGGGTGATAATGCGGCTCCTGCCCAAACGGTGTGTCTGCGTTATCAGGGTCGTAGCCCCAGGCCCCCTTGCCATCCTTCTCGCTGTCGAGCTTCCCCTTGAAGCCGTCGTGGTAAAACTTCAAAAACTGCCCGAGCGTCACCTCCGTCTGCCCCATCAAAAACGGCTTCGTGATCCGAACCAGATGCACCGGCTGCTCGTCTGACGGGTCATAACCGTCGGGAACATCGAAACCTGCGGCCCTAAGCTGCTCGGCCGTCTCCTTGCTCCCCATCGCGAACTGCCCCGCTTTGATTCGCACGAGCTTCATCCCAATGGAGTTTTCCACGACCTGGCCGGCCCGACCGCCGGTCACCGGCAGGAGCGCAAAATCCAGCAGGTCGCCATCGGCATCGGCCCTCAAAAACGGTCGCTGGCTCCCGTTGAACTGCTTGGCCACGTGCTTCTTCGTCCGCAGGGCCGTGTAGGTCCGTAGCTCGTTGATAGACACCGCTCCGTCGCCGCTCGTCTCCGCATCGCCGTCGAGACCCTCCAGCACGTAGTGCATGAACACACCGTGACCAAACGATTCATCCTCCCACGAGATCTCTCCAGGGGCGCAGGAGTTGAATAGCACGACCCCCTCCGGCAGTTTTGCTTCTTGCAGACTCCGGGCGAGCGCCCGGGCCCCTTCGCTCGGATCGGCAGACCGCCTGCCACCAGGCACCGTGTCGTTGCGGCAAGCATCGACGAACACCAGCTTCACCGACGCCGCACACGCCTGGAGCTGGTCATAGACCTCGTCGAGCGCCACCAGCGACGACGCGTCGGTCGGGTCGCCGTCATTCGGAACCAAATAGCTCTGGCGGCCGATCTGGGTGCCGTGGCCGCTGAAACCCAGCACCACCACGTCGTTCTCCTCCGCGAACCCCAAAACCTGCTCGATCTGTCGCTCGATGTTTTGCCGCGAGGGGCGGTAGCGGGATTCCTTCGCACCATCCTCCAGCAACACCACCTGCTCCGCCGGAAAGCCCGCCGCCAGAAGACGGTCGCGAAGGGCACGCTGGTCTGCTCCGCAATACCGAAGCTTCCCGGCGTTGGCGTAGTCATCCACGCCCACGAGCACCGCCCACTTCTGGCCGCCAGACTTCGGTGCCTCCGCGGCCAAGCCAAATCCCGCCAGCCCGGCCACGGCCAAGAAACACCCACCCAAAATCATCGCGACGCGCGTCGGCATGTCATGCTCCGCTGCCCGAGCCAGCAATCCGGAAACCACACTGAAAACGGACTCGCGAGTGGATTCTGCACAACAAATTCCCTGGCCACCCGAATGGGCCACCCGCCCTCACGAGTGTACGGCCGCACCCGGCACCTGTCATCCAAAAGGCCGGAAAACTCACCCGCCGAAAAAGGCCACGAAAGATTCGCCAGGGCCGTGCGTTATTACGGGGGGAGCCTCCCGGCAGCTCGTTTGGCGTCGACGCATCTTGCAGCCGCCGGCTGCGCACGATGAAGATATCGAGGGCCGTAAGAGTCGAGCCCTGGGTCAATACTGACCCCTGCGGCGACGGATTTGATTCAACGTGAGTCCGATGGCGGTCCCCCTTGGATTCCAGCGAGAAGGAGGCTGGCTCATGCACCTGCCTGAAGACTCCGACGAGAACAACCAACTTGCAACGTTCACCGTCTTCGACCGGCTGAAAACATCGGCTGTCGCTCTGCTGTTCGTGGTGCCGGCGATTTTTTATATCGGGCACCTATGGCTCCATTCGAGCGACGGGCCCCACAACTTTGCCGGTATTTCGTGGGCGATTGTTACGGGCATTCTTTCCGTGATTTGGGTCTGGTGTTTTTGCATCGCGATCGAAGAGTCCCTGCGTGGTCATCCCGGTGGCGTGTCGCGATTCATACTTCAGACCGTGTCTCCTCGGAAAAGGTATATCAGTAGTGCCGGCAAATTGAACCCGGTCCATCAAGGCAGAGACGGGCCCGCGACGGCTTGGTTGGAACGCCTCCTAGTGGGATTTGGCAGGATCATTGCAGCTGTTCTCGAACGTCCGCTGGAGATGACAGATCGTCTTCGGAGCCTCGCCGGAACAACGACAGGCGTGCTCATCGTGTCGACGGCCGTCAGTGCGCTGCTCGTCACCACGATTGTGATGATGGTCGCACCGGGGATCGCGGAAAGATGGCGCGAGTTTCAAGTGGAGCGCGCTGCGGCGGACTCCCTTAGAAACGGAGACCCTCTTCCGTTGCTGGAGTTGCGGCGGTCGCAGCGAGACCAGCTGCAAACATCTATTTCCTGGATTCTCGAGAATCCCTTTGAAACTCGCATCGAGTCCACGCGGGGCAGGACAGTCAAACGGAAAGTCGACCGCCTGCGCGATATTCCAGCGATGTCCGAGCGACTCGCGGCCCTGGAAGCGGAAATTCGTGAACTCGAAAACATCGCCATCGTGCGAGGTGGCGATGCCCCTGGACAGCTCACTGACGAGGGTACCCAGGGGGCATCGTCGGTCGAGGGCCGCGGCGATGGGAAGGCCCAGCAGAACGAGGTCACACTCGACACGATCCGGTCGGAATATGCCAATGCCATGCGAGCCTTCGGCACGTTCGCGGTGCGCTACCGGGAGGAATGCCAGCAAGCGGCACTGAATCGCCGCCGCAGACGCGATCGACCCGAGCTTTCCCAACCGGACGAAGTACAAACGGAGGTGGAATGGGTTCATGGGCCGTCAGCTATGGCGTACCGATGGAAGACGCTCACGACGGGAGGGGGAGAAGGCTTCCTCTGTACCGATGGAACGACGATTTGGAGGAGCGGCAGCCCGACGGTCTTCGGCCCGAGCGCGCCGGCCGTGACGACGCAACGCGTGGCCGATCTGCAAACAGGGGACGCGAGCGATGAAACACTGCCGCACGTGGCGATCGACGCCATCGAACCGGCCGCTTTTTTGGAGTGCATCGGCTGGAAGCTCGAGCTTGCGGAAGGCGACCCTCCAGTGCCTCTCGCGTCCCGTTTCGAGCGACGCTGCGAGTTGTTGGGGAAAGCGGAAGTCCAGGGAGCGATCTGCTGGCGCGTCGGGTTCGACCCGTACGTTGATAAGACCGGATTTGGAGGCGCTCCTGTCCAGAATTGGCGCGTCGAGGCTTGGTTCGACCCGGCTGCGGGCTACTTGCCACGGAAGCTCTTGGTGCGGATGGTGGGAACGGGTAGCGATCCTGAGGTGGTTCCAACCGAACATGAAGTGCATTCATTCGTGACCGTTGGGTCAGACGACGACAGGCTGGTTTTCGCCGAGAAGTGGGTACGAACCGAATACGCAGCCGTTACCGAGCGGAATTTCCTCATGAAGCCAAAACCGCTCCGAGTGACCCGCTTCTCGCTGATTGACATCGTGACAGGAGAAAATGTTCGGCGCGATCAATTTGAGCCGCGTCTGCCGGCCGGGCTACCCGTTGTCACTGAAACCGATCAACCCGACTGAGTGCGGCCACGCGTCCGAGACTGAAGCCTTCTTGGGTGTAATGGAATATGTCAGTCGGGAAACCGTTCTCATTGACCCCTACGAATGAAGTCGCGGACGATTGCCACGATCGCGCACGCGCACCCTAAGAGAAGCTCACGAATCCTCGACGGTCGCGCTGGCTCATCATTTGTCTTGCGCAACGTACCGAATCGTCACCGTCGCGAGCATCGGCCCCAGATCGTAGCCATAGACTTGCTGCACCTCTTCGCGGTAGGTCCTGCCCGAGTCGGTTCCAGCATCGTCCGAATCGGTTCCAACATCGCGGGTTCCGGAGCCAGACTCGTCATCCTTGTTCACCTTCTTGATCGCCTTGTAGAACGCCGCCGTGATCGTGCCGATCTGCTCGGAAAAGCCTCGCCGCTCGGCGAGCGACGCCGCCGCATCGACCACCGTGAACCGTCCAAACTCGGTCTCGCTCGTGCTGTCTGAAGTCTTGCAGAAACCCTTGAGATCCCACCACGGCACGCCTTTCTCCTTAAAGACACCCGGTAGACTCGGATCCAAGACCCACGGCTCGGCCCTATCGAGATTGACTCGCATGCCCGCGACCATCGTGCTCACGCCCTTGAGCTCCTCCCTCTCGATCTGTGTGTTGAGGCCGTCGACGAGCAGACGCATAAACACGGGCTCGCCAAACCGGTTGCCCACCCGCACCGCGTACTCTTCGCCAGTGGCCAGATTCACGACCCATTCACCCTTGATCTCCCTGCCCGGACGCTCCACGAGCCTCTTTCCCTGCTGCACCATGATCTTCACGGGAAACCTGAATTCGGAGCCGGAGAGCGGATGGTGGCCATTCCGGGCTTTTATCTCGAGCCTCTCCACGACCGACACTTGACTGCTGATATTCTCGAGTGCTGGCGGGTGAGAGGCGGCAAAGACTGCCGGCCTTGTATTGCGATCCTCGGGATCGACGTCCACGCTCGCCCCGGTCATCGCCCACTCCGACTCCGAAAGATACGCGACGCCCGCCGCTGTCCCTTGGTCGTCGCTCCCCTCGGTCTCGGTGAGTCTGGCTTCAATTTGCACGATTGCCTTGCCGGCGTCGCGGCCGTCGAGCTTGACGTTCCCCCGCAGGCTGCCAAGGACAACGGCCGGCATCCCACCGGCCGACCTGGAGAGCGCCTCCATCCGGCCTGCGTCAGCGAGGTTCTCGGGGGTGAGCCTCGTCGTGCGGATGGCCTCGAGGAGCCGATGACGATCGATCACGCCGAATCGGTCACCCGCCATCTCCACCAACCTCCGCTGGATCCCCTCCGCGCAATACTTGCCCAACGCCACATACCCCACGCCCATGAGCTTGCCGGCCTCGGTGGCATCGACAAACTCGATCACGCCCACGCGGTGAATTTTCTTGTCAACGATCCGGTCGGCGAGTCGGCCGGCGATGTCGTCGAGCACGGTGTCGAGCGGCTGCGGCACGAGCCTCGCCACCAAAGGCACCCCATCCACGCCGGCGCGATAGATCCGCACCGGCGTCTGCCGGCCTCCGAGGCGCTCGCTTCGGTCGCTCACCTGGCGGTGGACAAAGTCGAAGAGCTCGTCGATGTTCACGTTGCCGTCCCGGGACGAGTCAGCGGATCCCTTGAGCCCCTCGATGAGCCAGTAGGTGAAGAGCGAATGACGGTGGTCGGGATCGAGGCGGCTGGGCTGGGTAGCGGATGAGCTCGCGATCGTGATCACGCGGTCGAGACCGCGAAACTCCTCGACGACCGTCTCCGAGTTAACCGCGTCCCGGCCCGCCACGCTTCGCTCGCTGCCGGCGTGGCAGGCGTCGAGGATCACGAGCTTCGTTCGGGCCTTGCACGCGGCCATCTGCTCCCGCAGCCACTGAACGGACAGGCCTGTGGCCTCCGGATCGGCCGGATCGCATTCGATGGGGGCGAGGTAGAGTCGTCCGTTGTCGCCGCGGAAGCCGTGGCCGGAGAAGTAGACCAGCAGGCGGTCGTTCTCCGCCGGCTTGGAAAGAAACTCCTCCACGGTCTTTCTGATCGTATCCCCGTCGGGCCGGCCGTCAGCTTTGTCGTGGAGCCGTTTGACACGATCCCTGCGATATTCGGCCCGCGTCATCAAGGTGTCGGCAATCGCTTCAACGTCATTGACGATGTACCGAAGCTTCTCAGCCTTCTCGTACTGCTCGCACCCGATGAGCAGGGCCCAAGCCTCACCGGAGGGCGACTCGGCAGCCGCCGCGCCGCCGGATGCGGCCGCCGCGAGGCAAACACCAAGCATCAGAGAACAGAGATTCAGAATCGCAGAGTTCAACATGAGAATGGCTCACTCCAATTCACACAACACACGAAAACCGACATCATAGTTACGGTACGTCTCGATACCGACGTGGCGGAGCGCGGAGCGACAGCTGACAGGGTAGTCATACCAACTGCCGCCGCGGAGCACGCGGAACGAGCCAGCGGGAGATGGCCCCACTGGCCCCTTGGGGTCGACCTCAGAGGCCTTGGCGTAGGAGCCCTTGTCGTACCAGTCGGAGCACCACTCATACACGTTACCGTGTATGTCGTGCAGGCCGAACGGATTCGGCCGGTCGAACGAGCCTGCTGGCGTCGTGAAAATATGGCCGTCACGGCCCTTGATCGCCCACTGCACACCTGGAAACGTCGCCTTCGCCGTTCCGTCGGCGACGTTCCCGACCGTGGCCAGCTCCTCGGGATCATCGCCGTTCCAAAACCGCGTCGTCGTCCCCGCCCGGCAGGCATACTCCCACTCCGCCTCCCTCGGAAGCCGATAACGCTTCCCCTCCTTCCGCGACAGCCACTCGCAGAACGCCACCGCGTCGTTCCAGCTCACGTTCACCACCGGATGTTCGTTCGTCTGGCTCGGATGGCCCCAGGTCCATGGTCGATACTTCGGCTTCTGGTCGAGTGGCTTGTCGGTGCTCTTCGGATCGTAGCCCCAGCCACCCTTGCCGTCCTTCTCGCAGTCGAGCTTCCCCTTGAAACCATCGTGGTAAAACCGCAAGAACTGACCCAGCGTCACCTCCGTCTGCCCCATCAAAAATGGCTTCGAGATCCGAACAAGGTGCATCGGCTGCTCGTCCGATGGATCATAGCCCTCGGGAAGAACGAAGCCCGCATTCCTGAGTTGCTCGGCGTTCTCTTTGCTCCCCATCGTGAACTGCCCCGCCTTGATCCGCACGAGCTTCAGCCCGATGGAGTTCGTCACGACCCTGCTAGACGTCGTGATCGGAAAGCCCAAGACGCCGGGCGAGACCTCGCCCGACAGCTTCGGGGACTGGAACGCCGCGAACTCATCCGCCACATACTTCTTCGTCTTCGTGCCGGCATGCTCGAAAAGCTCCGAAAGCACCACGCGTCCATCGCCATCGGCGTCGGCAGACCCCCGGAGACCGTCCAGGAGGAAGTGTGTGAACACGCCGTGCCCAAACCGCGAATCCTCCTGGCTCTTCTCTCGAGAACCACAAGAACTGAGCACGAGAATCCCGTCGGGGGGATTCGCCAGGGCGTCCGCTACCACATCGAGCTTCATCGGCACCGACGACCGCTCGCGGCGAGGATCGTCGCGGCAGGCATCGGCGACGATCAGCCGCAACGATGCCTCGCAGCCGCCCAGCTTCTTGTACACCGAGTCCACCGAAACCAGGGTATCGTCGATCTCGTCGGCTGTTCCATCGACCACCGCATCCGTCGGGCACCAATACGCCGTCTGGCCCACCTCGACGCCATGCCCGGCGAACGCCACGAGCACCATGTCATTGGGCTTCACGAGCGACAACACGAGATCCAGACGCTCCTCGATGTTCCGCTTCGTGGGCAGCAATGCCGCCTTCTCGGCCTTGTCGGTGAGGACGTAGACGTGGTCCTGCTGGAAGCCGCCGGCCTTGAGTTGCTCAGCCAGCGCACGCATGTCGCTGACGGCGTATTCCAGCGGCCGCAGCTTCGCGTAGTCGTTCACCCCCACCAAGATCGCCCAGCGGGAACCGGTTGCTGTTTCCGCAGTGGTCTCGCCGCCGGCTGCGGCCGCAGCGAGGCAAACACCAAGCATCAGAGAACAGAGATTCAGAGTTGCAGAGTTCAACATGTGGACGACTCGGACGGCTCACTCCAACTCACACACCACACGAAAACCGATGCGGTCGTAACGGCGCCACTGTGTTCCGGATTCATTGCGGCGCGCGGAACGACAGTCGACAGGGAAGCTGTACGCAGTGCCGCCGCGGATCACGCGGAACGAGCCGGCGTCTGGGCCCTAGGGATCGGCTTCGGGGGACTTGCCGTAATAATCCTTGTCG
>JBGTKO010000056.1:0-4434 GCA_041744595.1 Pirellulales bacterium | reverse complement strand
GAAGCAGCCCGAATCGCCGAGGAGGCCCGCCACGAACAGGAGCGGATCGAGGCAGCCAAGTCCACGCTGAAACGCACCATCAGTCCACGGCTCAAGAAGCAGGGAGTCGCGACCGTGGAATCCCGCTACTCAGGCTACGGCGATTCGGGCTGCATCGAAACGATTGAGTATTTCGATGCCCAGAACAAGCTCGTGACGGTGCCGGAGCCTCGATCCAAGAATGGCTGCTCACTCAACGACGTGCTCCATGACTTCTTGCCCGCTGGTTTCGAGGTCAACGACGGAGGCCAAGGCGAGATCAGGATCGATGTTCAGGCAGGCACCGTCACAATCGAACACCAGGAGAACTACGTCCAGCACAACGACAGCACCCAGGAGTACGTGCTCTGATGGCCCACGCGTATCACCATGCCGTCAGCTCCGCTCGAAAGTTCGGTGGCGAGCCTGACGAGTACCTGAAGTACCACGAATGGCTCGACGCATCCAAAAGCCATCTGGCGGACTTTCGGCATCGGGCCCTACGGCATCACAGCGAGGGCATCTTCATGCTGGAGGCTATCTTCGGCAGCACGATCACGCTCTCGACCGGCCGCATTCTGCCCGTGCGGTTCATTGGTGAGCAGCACGTCATCGAAGATCTTGGCAGGATCCCGACCGTTCAGGATTGGCTCGGAAGGATTCATCCAGAGCCATGGATGCTCGGACGACGGGAAGAGATCGGGGTTTAGTCTTCCGCGTCACAAGCAGTGCATCGTCCCCGGAACGGGTATGCTTCTTGCCGCGGGGAGGTGGGACGCATTCCCGGACTTTCCCCTCCGCTTCGCGTTTGCGAACCCCAAAGGAGTGTCCCGATGAAAATTTTCTCCCAATGGCTTCTTGGCGGGGCCTGCACGGCGCTCGTGGTCGCCGCGGTTTCGATGAATTCTGTCACGGCACCGGCCGCGAATGGCGACGACAGCGGCGGTATCACGAGGCTGGCTGAGCGAAAGTACAAGTGCACCAAGTGCCGCCAGGTTTTCACGTTTGATCGGCCTGGCAACTACAAGTGCCCGAACTGCGGCAAGCCGTTGATCCCTGCCTACCAGTAGTCGCGTCGCTGGAGCCGCCACGAGTTCCTCACGAGGAGCCCGGATGCCATACAGGTGTCCGGGCTCCTTTTTCGTTCACCGTATCCGGTGCATCCGCAACTTTTATTTTTATTTTTTCACGGAGCCCATATGCCCAAGCGCACCCCCCCATCGACAACCCGAGAACCGACACCCAACAACAACACCGCCAACACGCTCACTTCCCGAATTCGTGAGCTCGTCCAGGCGTGCTTCTCCGGAATCTGGATCACGTCGCGAGAGCCCACCGAAGCAAAACGCGACCTGACGACCCTGTGCCGCGCTGAATCCTGGCGATTTGGCACATGGGACTGCGATCGCGGAATGACGTTCCCCTTCGAGCCAATCGAGATGCCAGGAGTGACAGATTCCCAAGACCCGCTCGCTGTCGTCCGATCGCTGCCACAAATCGCCAACGGTTCCGGCACAACACTGATCGTCTTCGAGAACCTGCACCGGTTTCTCGGCGCGGCTGAGATCGTCCAGTCCCTCGCCCGCCAGCTGCATGCTGGCAAGCAGACCCGATGCGTCGTCGTCGTGTTGGCTCCGGATATTCAGATTCCCGTTGAGCTCGAGAAGCTGTTCACCGTGGTCGACCATGAGCTGCCCGGGCATGCCCAGCTCGAGACCATCGCCAAGGGGATCGCCACACGGGAGAACGAGCTGCCCGAAGGTGACGAGTTGGCCCACGTTATCGAAGCCGCAGCAGGGCTCACTGCGAGCGAGGCCGAAAACGCGTTCAGCCTGGCCCTCGTTCGACACGGCAGGCTCGAACCTGAAACGCTCTGGGAGCTGAAGAGCCAACAGCTAAAAAAGAGCGGGCTCGTCTCCCTTCATCGCGGCCAAGAGAACTTCCAGCAACTCGGCGGCCTCGAAAACCTCAAGTCGTTTTGCCTTCGGGCCATGAGGCGGCAAGCAGGAGGGGTCGCGGGGCCAAAACCGCGCGGTGTCTTGCTGCTGTCTCCTCCAGGCTGCGGCAAGAGCCAGTTCGCAAAGGCTCTCGGCAACGAGACCGGCAGGCCCACCATCGTTCTCGATGTCGGAGCTTTGCTCGGGAGTCTCGTTGGCCAAAGCGAAAGCAACGTCCGTGCAGCCTTGAAGCTCGCCGACGCCATGGCGCCGTGCGTCCTCTTCTGTGACGAGCTCGAAAAGGCCTTGGCTGGAGCGACATCATCGGGCCAGACAGATTCCGGTGTGACGGCTCGCGTCTTCGGCAGCCTGCTCACGTGGCTCAACGATCATGAGAGCGACGTCTTCTTCGTGGCCACCTGCAACGACGCCTCAAAGCTGCCACCTGAGTTTGCGAGGGCGGAGCGATTCGACGGCGTCTTCTTTCTGGACCTGCCCGGACGCGAACAGAAGGACACGATCTGGGGCATCTACACAGGATACTTCGAACTGGACGCGACACAGCCCCGACCGAACGATGCCAACTGGACCGGGGCCGAGATCAAATCGTGCTGCCGACTCGCGAGCCTCTTGGACGTGCCGCTGGTGCAGGCCTCGCAGAACGTCGTGCCCGTGGCGGTGACGGCTGGCGAGAAGATCGAGAGCCTGCGTCAGTGGGCCTCGGGTCGGTGCCTCTCGGCCGATCGAGCCGGCGTGTACTCGCGAGAAACCTGGCCTGCCAACGGTGTCAGATCGCGGCGCATCACCCGCGACCCTGGCGTGAACTGAACGAGCGCCCCGACTTTCACGTGATTCAGATTCCTCTTCACCTCGACACGGAGACACTATGACTACAGCAACCACCACCGAACCAATGACCGACCAGGCCGCCTCACACTGGCCGGCAACACAGCCGACCAGCACCAACAATCCGACCCACCAGACAGAACGCAACGCAGCCAACCGGCTTCGCACCACTATGGCCGCTGTGAAGCTCGGATTCACGTGGCTTGGTGTTCGCCGGACGTTGGCACCGGAGCAACGAGCGACGGCCGCAAACGTGTTTCAAGCGGACCGGCAACTCCTCTCAGCCTCAAAGCTCATTCTTGACACGAAGAACCGCGCGTATCGAGCCGTCGCCGCCGTCCGGACCGAGGCAACTTCCTACTGGAGGACTGTGACGCTGCCGTTCCCGGAGGCAGGCATCCGGCTTATCCAACAGAACTCACTCGGCCTCTTCGCAAACACGATGGCCGGCTACCGCGAAAAACTCCAGCTCGCCGCCAGTGATCTCGCCGCCCAGTACGACGCAATGAAGACCGAAGCTCAGCGGCGTCTTGGCATGCTCTTCAACCCGAGCGACTACCCCACCACGCTTGACGGCATGTTCGACCTGGAGGTCTCGTATCCCACCATCGATCCGCCGAGCTATCTCATGGCCTTGAATCCCGATGTCTACCGCCAAGAGCAGGCCCGGGTGCGCGAGCGTTTTGAGAATGCCGTCGAACTGGCAGAGCAGGCATTTGCGGCGGAGCTTCAGCGGCTCGTCTCGCACCTCGCCGAACGGCTTACTGGGCTCAACGACGGCCAGCCCAAGGTGTTCCGAGATTCCGCCGTCGAGAACCTACGGGAATTCTTCGAGCGGTTCCGGCAACTCAACATCAGGAGCAACCCCGACCTGGACTCGCTCGTCGAACAGGCTCAGCAGACGATTTCCGGCGTCGATCCCCAGCAGCTTCGAGACTCTGTTCGGCTGCGGCAGATGGTCGCGAGTGACTTCACCAGGATCGAGCAGGCAGTGGGTGATCTTCTCGTCGATCGGCCACGCCGAAACATTCTCAGGCGCGCGGGGGCTGGGGGTGCCGCATGAGCGAACCAACCGCAATGGAGCTGGTCGTGGATTCCGGCGGCGATGTTCGGTGCATCTACGACGAGGCCCTGGACCTACGCGAACTCGGTCAACTCACGATCACCCGGGCGAGCCATGTGGAACCCGATCAAGACGGCAACTGGCTCGCCGACATGGGGCCGTCTAGTGGGCTGGTGATGGGGCCGTTCGGGACGCGTAGCGAAGCCCTGGCCGCGGAGAGGGCGTGGCTTCTGGTGAGGGGCAACCGCTGACAGCAATGTCGCCGCGGCCAATTGTGACGCCGCTCTAGCCGCCTCCCATGTCCCGGCCATCCGCCGCTGGTCCTCGCCTTGTCGTCTTCCGGCCCGCTGTGTTGGCGGCCGGTGCGTCCGTGGATCAGTACCCCTTTTGTGCCCATTTCCTGCCCACCTGCGTTCTCGTTGTCTTACTTTCTCAGGAGATAGATTCCTATGAGCTACGTCGAACTGATCGATGCCGTGTAAGGATAAAGAAGGATAAAGGATAGGACGGTCAACGGCACTTCCACAAGCTCCGGACGGCTGTCGATCGCCTTCTGAGCATAGCGAAGGA
>JBGTKO010000055.1:0-2588 GCA_041744595.1 Pirellulales bacterium | reverse complement strand
AGGTGAAGCATCACCGTTAGCGCGAGCAGCTTCAGCCGGTCCAGCCGCGACGCCATCGCGTTGATCGGCGTGGCGGCGGCGTTGGCGGTTGCCTGGGCGACGGGCAAGAAGACCGCCACTGCGAGTGGTACGATGAAAATGCGGAGAGGTGGCCAGTAGATGCCCAATGATGCCAATAAGGCGAGGCCGGCGATGAGCAAGTACCACTCCGGCATCAGTGCGAGCGAGCGCAGAAGGCCGGGTGCGGGTTCGTAAACCGACTGAAACAGAGCACATCCCCAGGTCCCATGGTAGATCCGGCGGCGCGGGCCGAGGGCGCGCGTGAGCCCGGCGCCGTAGAGCCGGCCCGCCCAGTGTACATGGCCGCAAGAGTTGTATTTCTGCGGCCACTTCTGTTCCAGAAGAGCCTCTGCTCGGCCGTAGCCAACCTGCTGCTTCCAGTAGGCCCGGATTGAATTCCTTCGGTGGTGCCACACAAAGGCGGCTGCACTGAAGCCGATTGTCCAACCACGTTCTTGCAACTGCCAACAGACATCGACGTCGTCTCCTGCTGTCCGATACTGTGGATCAAATCCGCCAATCGCCTGCAAGCGCTCCTTGCAAAAGGCCATATTGCAGCCTGGAATGTGCTCGGCGACGTCGTCCGTAAGCAGCACGTGCACCGGTCCTCCGGGGGCGTTGGCGACACAGTCTGCGATTCGACCGTCGCCGGCTGGCGGGATGTTCGGCCCTCCGATGCCGGCGTGATCGGAGCCCTCGAAAGCCAAAGCGATGAACGTCAGCCAATGGGGATCAGGACGAGCGTCATCGTCGGTAAAAGCAATGATCTCGCCAGTCGCGGTTTCGAGGCCGACATTGCGGGCGCTCGACAGGCCCTGGTTCATCGTCTGAATTAAACGCACGGAAAATTTCCGAGCAATTGCCGCCGTCTGGTCGGTTGACCCGTCATCGACTACGATTACTTCGAAATCTGGGTATTCGATCTCCTGAATGCCCTTGAGCGTGTCACGGATGGTCGCCGCTCCATTGAAACTGCAGACCACCACGGAGATGCGCGGCCACCGGTGCTCGCATGGCAGGATGTCGTTCTGGAAGACGTTTCGGACTGCCTCTAGGGCCGGCTTCGGAAGTCGATCCCGGGTCGTAAGACCGAACTCCCACCCCTCGATGTCGTGACCGCCACGGTACCACTCGTCGGTCCAAGAGAAGACGAAGGCGCCGCAGCAGCCAGATGCAAAGGTGGTGCGCAGCTGCCATTCCAGCACATCGGCTTGGCGAGGCTGGCCTTGGCTGAGGCTGTCGAGACCAATCTCTGCCATGAGCAGAGGGCGAGGGCCCGCAAGGTTGTGCAATCTCTTCAAGTAACGAATAAGCGACTCCTGTTGCTCAAGGTAGACATTGAACGAGAGGAGGTCGACGAACGGCAACTCTAGATATTCAGTCGTTGGATAATTCACGTAAGTGACGAGGCAGCCTGGGTCTTCCGTCTTTGCGAGTTCGCAAAGTATGCTGATGAAGTGCTCCACGCGGCGCGGGCCGTACCAACGCACAATCGACGCTGGAATCTCGTTGCCCACCGCATAGCACAAGAGCGCCGGATGGCCCGCGCACCGGCGAACGCCCTCGCGGACGCGCTTGGCGATGTCCTCGGTGACCCTTCGGTCCTCAAGAAACGCCACGTGCTGCTCCCACGGCAGGCCGACCATGACCCGAAGACCACGCTCTGCCGCAACATCCAGGAGCCACCGTGGCGGCACGCTGTATACCCGTACCGTGTTGACGCCGTTCGCCACCATCTGGGCGAAGTCCCGCTCGACAACTGGCCGGCTGTTATACTCGTTGCCCTCCTTGTCGGGGCGGAACGTGCCGTAGGTGACGCCGCGGACCCAGAGCTTGAAGTCACCGGCGAACAGAAACTTCCCACGCACCTCCGGCCGTTTCACCGCTGCATCGCTCGATGGTTCAATCGGCCCCGCTGCTGCGGCCGACGCCATCGCAGGGGTCCGATCCGACTTATCGTGTGGGCGAGTCGGCGAAGCTCAGCCAATTCTTCCACTAATACTTCCAGTTGCGTCTCGTTGCGTCATCCCGCGCTGTAGCAAGGCAAAGGCTTGTGGGTCAACGTTGTTGAGCTTGGCGCCCAGTTCGCACCCGGCGGGATGCTGGAGGTAGCACCGTTGTTTTTTTTTGCCGGTTTGCGTCGACGAGGGCGGCGGCAAGGCGGCCGCCATCGCCTACACCCTGATCAAGACCGCTGGCTCACCGACATCCTCAGCCGCATCGCCGACCACAAGATCAACCGCATCAACGAGCTCCTGCCGTGGGCATGGGCCGAAGCCCGAGCCGAAGCCGCGTCAACGCTAACAGCGTGTTGACGAAATCCGCCTGATCGTGATTCGGTGACGGCGTGATGGCCGGGAGGGAAGGCATGGCGTTGGGTCGGCAGGCGGAGCGGCAGAGCGAGCTTTTGTTGAGCTGGTCGGAGCTGCCACGGTCGCAGGGCCATCCGTTCTACGACCGGCTGCAGGAGATCCTGCGTGGTGCCGGTTTCGACCGCCATGTCGAGACGCTCTGCCAGCCGCATTATT
>JBGTKO010000054.1:0-3457 GCA_041744595.1 Pirellulales bacterium | reverse complement strand
TGAGGATCGTGCGCCCGGCGACGGTGTTCCGCGAGGCCACGTCGGTCACGATGCCGGCCACCGAGGCATGCTGCCCTTCGAGAAAGTCGGCGACGGCATGCGCACCGGAAAAATCCTTGTAGTCCCGCGGGAAATGCATGAGCGCGTCACGGACGGTGGCGAGCCCGAGCTTGACGAGCTTTTCAGCGCGAGCTGTGCCCACCCCGGGCAGCCGCTCGAGCCGCGTGGCGAGACTTGGCTCGAGGCGAGAAGGTTCAACATCCATCGAAAGCAGTGTAAATGGATCGCCTACCCACGGGCCTTGAACTGCTGGTACGCCGCGACGGCGAGGCGGTCACACTCCTCGTTTTCGGCGTGGCCCGAGTGGCCCGCCACGTGGGTGAACCGGATGGTGTGGGCCGCAGCAAGCGTGTCGAGGGTCCGCCAGAGATCTTCGTTCTTCACCGGCACGAAGCGGCCCTTCTCTTTTCGCTTCCACCCCTGGGTCTTCCACTTGGGCATCCAGTCGGAAAGCCCCGTGCCGACGTAGACACTGTCGGTGACGAGCTCAACAACCGTCGGCCGCCTGAGCTGCTCGAGGCCACGAACAACCGCGGTCAGTTCCATTCGGTTGTTGGTCGTGTTTGGCTCGGCCCCTGAGTCCTTCGTCTCACGGCCACTCTCCGGGTGGCGAAGGATGTAGGCCCAGCCGCCCGGCCCTGGATTCCCGCTACACGCGCCGTCGGTAAACAGGATGACTTCAGCGGCGGGGGCCAATTTTGACATAAATCCTCTTTTTTCTTGATGTGTTTGCCACGTCGGGTGAGGGGGCCCTCACGCAACGCCCCGCGTCACTCCGAGCGGGGCTTGCGAATCGTCGCCGTCGAGTTCGAGCTGCACGGGGAGTTGCACGGTAAACCTGCTGCCACGCCCCAGTTGGCTTTCGAGTGACACATCGCCCCCGAGCAGGCGGCAGAGCTCCCGCACGATCGACAGGCCGAGGCCTGTTCCCGAAAACTCGCGGGTCATCGCATCATCGCGACGGAACACGTCGCCCTGACGGAACTTCTCGAAAATCGTCTGCTGGTCTTCGGTGGCAATGCCCACTCCCGTGTCGATCACGTCGAGCAGAAACTCAGGTTCGTCACCGGCGGCGACCTCGGCGAGGCGGCCGTGCACATCCACCCGCCCCCCCTCCGGCGTGAACTTGATCGCGTTTGAAAGCAGATTCGCGAGGATCTGCTGCACCTTGGCCTGATCCTGCACGACCTCTTCGAGCCCGGATGTGACTTCAAATGAAAGCTGGATGTGACGTTTTTCTGCCAGCGGGCGAACCATGTCACACTGGGCTGACACGGCTGCCTCGAGGCGGAAAGCTGCTGGACGTACCTCCATCTTGCCCGCCTCGATCTTCGCCAGATCGAGGATGTCGTTGATCATCTCGAGGAGCATCCGTCCTGATGTGCGGATGTTCTCGACATACCGCCGCTGTTTGCCGTCGAGAGAGTCAATCGAGCCGAGCACATCAGAAAAGCCGATGATACTGTTGAGGGGCGTCCGCAGCTCGTGGCTCATGGTGGCCAGAAAATCACCCTTGAGCCGGTTCGTTTCGTAGAGATGGAGGTTGGCCTGGGCGAGCTCGTCCACCTTCTCATCGAGCGCGCTGTTGGCCTTGCGGATTTCGTCCTGCGTGTCGAGCAGACCGCGAAGCATGCGATTGAAAGCGACACCGAGCTCCTCGAACTCATCTGCTGTGTGGATGTCGGCACGGGCATCGGTGTTGCCACGGCGAACCTCGTCGGCAACATCGCGAAGGTGTTCGAGTGGTTTGACGATCACATAGCGGATGATGGCATAGGCCACGAACATCGCCAGGAACGCCGTCACGATGCCCGTGGCCAGGAGGATCGCCCGATTGGCATTGATTGCCTTGCGTGTCGTTGCGTCAGGCATGACGAGCTTGACGACCGCCATAAGGTCCCCCTCGGCCAGCCGTTGGCGGCCCTCGCCGCTGCCGCCGACGGGGCCCGGGTACTCATGGCAGATCACGCAATCTTTCCGAAACCGGATCGGTTGGTAGTAGTGGTATTCGGCATTGTCGTCGGTGCGGAAGTCGCGACACTCGAATCGGCCAGTCGTCTCCGGCAACGGTTGGCCCGGCGTAATCGGTGATTCTTCCTCGAAGTATTCGAGGACCGCCCGATCGAGCCGACGGTACCCCTCGACCTCTTCGGCACTCGCGTCGGGCCGCAAAAAACGCCACTGGTACCGCTCGCTCATGAGCCGCTTCTCGAGGCTCTCGATGGTACTGGCGTGTTGCTGCTCCTTCTCGAGCATCTTCCAGTGATGCTGGAGCATGATGGCATCAACGACGTGCCTCGCCGTCGCGCGGCTGCTCGAATAGACGAGTTGCTCGGTCCTGCTGCCGTACCACCAGAAGCTGCCCGCGATGAGCGCAAAGAGGCATAGACCGAACAGGAAGCGGATCTTCCGTTCGAGACTTGTCTCGCCGAGGATGTCACGGAGGGAGCGGTACGACACGAGAAAATCTTACAGCATCTCCACGGGATCGACGTCCACGATCCAGGCGAGATCCAGCGGTGTCTTCAGACCAATCGTGGCCCGACGCACGAGCCCGCGGAGCACGACACCATCAGGCCCAAGCACCTGAAGGTGCCAACGGAACCGCTCCCGCAGCTTTGGGATTGGTGCCGGCGCCGGGCCGAGCACGCGAATATCGGCCTGGCCGGTGGCTGACGTCGCGATCAATGCCTCGGCTCGCAGCCGCTCGGTGAGGTGCGTGGCCCACTCCCGTACCCGTGCCTCATCGAGGCCTCGCACGACGAAGCGGATGACGCTCCCATACGGCGGATAGACAAGCGCCTCGCGAATCGGCAGTTCGCTCCGCACGAACGCCTCGTAGTCGTGCGCCACGGCCGCCCGGATCGCCGGATGCTCAGGAGTGCTCGTTTGCACGACGACGCGACCTCGAACCTGGCCACGGCCGCTCCGACCCGACACCTGTGTGACGAGCTGGCATGTACGCTCGGCCGCACGAAAGTCGGCAAGGTGGAGCGCGGCATCGGCGTTGACGACGCCCACGAGCATGACGCCGGGAAAGTCGAGTCCCTTCGCGATCATCTGCGTGCCCACGAGGATGTCGATATGCCGATCACGAAATGCGTCGAGCGTCTTCTCGTGGCTGCCGCGGCTTCGCATCGTGTCGGTGTCCATGCGTGCCACGGCCGCATCGGGAAAGGCTTTGCGGATCTGCTCCTCGAGGCGTTGCGTCCCAGTGCCACGCTGGGCGAGCCCAGGCGTCCGGCATTCCGGGCAGTCGGCAGGCAGACGAACCACCAGCCCGCATCCGTGACAGACGCCGCGGTTCCCGGGCTGGTGGAGCGTGAGCGCGATGTCACACTGCGGGCACCGCATCGTGTGACCACAGGCGCGGCACTGCACATGCGTGGCGAAGCCA
>JBGTKO010000053.1:0-3986 GCA_041744595.1 Pirellulales bacterium | reverse complement strand
CGGCAGTCCATCCCCCGCGTGACTGCCGAACGACGCAGGTCACCTCGGCCGGGCATGACGTACCGCCAATCGCCAAGTCGCTTGCATCGATCAGCACGCTGACGCGTTCGAGGACGGCAGCCGGCGGCAGCGCCGGACCTGCCAGACCTTCCTTGAGCCGGAACAACTCGACGAAGTCCCGGTACTGAAAACCCGGCACGGGGACGAGCCGTCCGGCATCGTCCTGGATGTAATACAGCTCGGGCATCACCTCGCGAACACCAGTCGATGTGGGGGCGGATGCATCCTGCGCGACCGCCCCGACGGTCGCGGCAATGACGGCAGCCAGACAGGCGACGAGCGTGGAAGAGGAGTGGCGCATCAGTGACGAGGGTGTAACCGACAAGAAAAGTCCACCGTCTCTAGCCTACCCCGCAATCCTGCGCAGAACCTTTGAAGTTCCCAGGCCATGCAATCCGCACGACTGATACCACCGGCAGGGCATGACGCTGTGAACTCATCCGGCCCGTGGCGCCAAATGGGCCGCGATCGCCACACAAAAGTGCGGGGCTTTCATGGCTCATTCCGCGGGGCACCATGAACACCATGAACACCATGAAGCAACCCCTGCATGGCGGCAAGGAGCCCGGGCGTGGCAGCGGCGATGAATGCTGGGTCGTCGAGCGGCACGTGGTCACCATTCCCCGAAAACGGCGCGAGGCTGCCCCCTGCCTCCCGGAGGATGAGGAACCCAGCGGCCGCGTCCCAGCAGGCGATCTGCCTTGCCCAGAACGTGTGCAATCGACCGCAGGCAAGCCAGGCCAGATTGAGCGCCGTCGAACCGGTGCGGCGGACCGAGTGAACATGCGGCACGATTGCAAGAAAATCAGCGACGGCCGGCGAGTCGGCGGTGACGTGTGGTGGGAAACTCAATGCCGCGATCGCGTCGGAAAGTTCGGTGACAGGCGGCGTGTGAATGGGCACACCGTTGAGCGTCGCGCCACCGTCAGTCCGGGCTGAAAAACATTCGTCCCGGAGGGGATCAAAGACCGTGGCGGCGAGAATGACGTCGCCTCGCGCCAGCGCGATCGAAACGCACCACGCTGGAAACCCGTGAACGTAGTTTGTCGTGCCATCGAGTGGATCGACGATCCAGCGGATGCCCGAGCCTGAGTGACCTTCCGTCCCTGATGGCGGCTGGCCTGCACCGGCGTCCGCCTCTTCACCGACAAATCCGTGATCTGGAAACGCCTCGCCCACAATCCGACGGATCTCCTTCTGCGAGGCGTAGTCCGCTTCGGTGACCAGATCACGCGATCCCTTGTTCGTGGCGTGAAACCGACCGATCCACTCGAGGAGGATACGGCCGCCCTCACGCGCGGCAGCTTCACAGACTTCGAGATAATCTCGGGATTCCGATGAGTTCACAGGGGTATCCGGGCGTGAGCGTGTGATCGGGGCAATGCCAACGGCATCCGCTATCGTATGGGCATCGGGTTCGCCGCGTGCGCTCGCCCCCGCCGGAATCGCAAATCTCCCACACATGACCGCAACCTCCAAGCCCGCCCCGCATGCCTGGAAGCTCGACGGCCTTGTGGCCCACGAGCGATCCGCGCGACTCGACCTCGAAGCGCCTGCCGCCGGCATCGCGGTGTCGGGCCCTGACGGCAGAGATTTTCTTCTGGGTCTGGACCTCCGATCATCGCACGCCACCGCCTTGCCGCTTGCCGACCACTGGCTGCGTGGCGACGACATCGTCGCGGTCTATCGGCCGAACGATCCGAGACGGCTCGAAGCCACGGCGATGTGGCGGCGGATCCCTGGCGAGCGATTCGCGTGTGAGCTCGTCCTCTCCGCCCAGACTGCGCTCGTGGAAAGTGACGGGGCGATTGCCGTGACCTGCGACATTGCGTTTGGCGAAGTTTCCGTCGGCCATGCGGTCAACGGCCGTATTCACTGGTCGTCGCTCGCCACGTCAGCGGCATGTCCCGCCAATGCCACGTGTCTGCTCGTTCGTCGTGAGTCCGACGCCGTCCTCGTCGCGGTCCATCCCGACGACGCAAGGCGGATCGTCATCACCAGCGACGCGGGCCGTGTACGAGTTGCCTCCTGGCTCTTCTCGGCAGCGATTGAAAAAGGCGTCCTCCACCGCGGCCGCGTGCTTGCGGCGATTGGACCCGCAGTCACGACAACCTGGGCCGACGCGTTCATTGCTGGCCTTGCAGCATCCCCTCCTCCACTCACGACCTGAGAGCAATCCGACCATGCGATGCATGAACCTGGCATTGGTTCTTCTCGTCACGATTCTTTCCCACGCCGCGGTTGCGACAGACGCGGCGCGTCCTCCAAACGTCGTCTTTCTTTTGGCTGACGATGTCGGCTTCGGTGATCCGCACTGCTACGGGCATCCTTATTCGCAAACGCCACACATTGATCGGCTCGCTCGAGAAGGGACGCGGTTCACCCAGTTCTATGTCGCCGGCATCACCTGCTGCCCCAGCCGCACTGCATTCATGACGAGCCAGTTTCCCGCCCGGTTTGCCAGCTACCCGGCGGTTGCCGGCTTTGGCGATCGTCCGACCGTCACGGAGCTTCTCCATCGCGCCGGCTATGCCACGGGCCATTTCGGAAAATGGGACATCGGGCCAGACGAAAAGCCAGGCACGTACGGCATCGATGCCACGCCCCCCACGGCCCCCCGCGCCGGCCATCGTCATGATGAACGCGGACGCGACGCCTACACCTATGACGGGGCAATTCGTTTCATCGAACAGCACCGCGACCGGCCGTTCTACGTGAATGTCTGGGGGCACATCGCGCATCACCCTGTTGATCCGCCCATCGCCGCGGCTGACCGCTTCCATGACCTCGTGGTCAAAGAAGCCGATTTTCCCGAGCCGATGCGAAAGAAGTTTGCTCTCGTGAGATCGCTTGGCGGTGACGTGAACAAGGCGATGCGGAACTACCTGGGGGAGCTCTCGCTCCTTGATGACGCGGTGGGACGGCTCCTCATGCGGCTCGACGAGCTCGGCCTCACCGAGAACACGATCGTCGTCTTCACCAGCGACCACGGTGCGCCTGGTCCGGAGAAACCTCCAGAGATGAAAGGCTTGGGCCCGGCCAGCAGGGACCATGCACGAATCAATCTCGTGGGGTTCAATGGCAACCATCGTGGCGGCAAGGCCACGATGAACGAGGGGGGCGTTCGTGTGCCGTTCATCGTTCGCTGGCCCGGCCATGTGCCTGCGGGGCGGCTCGACGAGACATCGGTCACCAGCGGCATCGACTGGCTCCCCACCATGTGCCGCCTCGCTGGTGTCAACTTCAACGCTGCCGACGTCGATGGTGAAGACGTTGCCGATGCATGGCTCGGCGGGGTCCACGTCAGAAAAAAGCCCCTTCTCTGGAAGAACAACCACGTGAAGTCCGAAATCGCCATCAGGGACGGCGATTGGAAACTCTTCATCCCCGATGCCAAGGCAACCGCCTCGCGGCTCTACGATGTGGTGGCTGATCCGATGGAGTCGCACGACGTGGCAGCAAAGCATCCGGCCATCGTGCGGCGGCTGACCGGGATCGTTGAACGCTGGAATGCAACGCTGCCCAGGAAGTACGTGAGAGACGGCTTCTGACGCTGGACTCGAGGCCGCTATTGAGCCGCGAACGTGTCACAATTTGACGTGGCGGGCGAGGGCTTGAGGACGCTACAGTATGCCTAAGTTCCCCGGCTTGCCGCCGGGGCTCACCACGGAGGGTGACACGAGTGGCCGACATCGTCTTTGCGTTTGACCCCGCGATCGACCGACCGCTGGCCGTGCCACATTCCGCGCACCCGGCGGTGACGGCAATTATCGGTCGAGCTGCATCGGAGTCGTTTGCCGAGGCGGTTGCCGTGACAAAACGGAGTGAGGCAACGGTCTTGGTGGTGTGCGGGCGGTGGCTCGACCCGCTGAGGGCAAGCCCCGCCCAGGCTGCCGCGGTGCGAACAGCCGTCCGCGACCTGGCTA
>JBGTKO010000052.1:0-1931 GCA_041744595.1 Pirellulales bacterium | reverse complement strand
CAACTCTCGCGATCTCTGGTGAACGGGACGGTTTGGTTCGTCTTCGCTGATCCATCGGTTTCCGAGTGACCGAAGGCGGTCTGCGTGTTAGGCTGCGGCCTTCGCCCCAAAGGAAAAATCCGATTCGGACCGCGATCCCTTTAATTGGCCCAGGGATACCTCCCAATGAATGCGTGGCGCACTCTCCTCGCACTGATCGTTGCCAGCGCTTGCAACAGTGGTTGCGGCTCGCCATCGACGACCCCTAATGGGACGGCGGCAGCGCAATCCGCGGCCGCAACCAACTCCGAGACGCGAACCATGACGCCGATAGACGCAGCACCGAAAGTTACGGAAGAGGCCCTGCAGGCGGTCGAAAAGAAGTATTCGTGTCGGCTTCCTGACGACTACCGCAGGTTCTTGCTCCAGTCCAACGGAGGATTCCCCTCGCCCGATTGTGTCGTCTTCACCGAAGCGGACCTCAAGACGGCTTCCGATGTCTTCTGCTTCTTTGCGATCGGGGATGAGCGCTCCTGGGCCAGCTTGGAGTGGCACTGCGACACGTTTTCAGGTCGGCTCCCGAAGGGGACCCTTCCGATCGCTCGCGATTCTTGCGGCAATCTCTGGCTGCTCTCCGTGGGCAGCACCTCTCCGGGAGCCGTCTTCTTCTGGGATCACGGGTCATACGAGACGTTTGACGAGACCGATCTTGCCCAGTGGCCCCGCGTGGCCACGAACTTTCACGCGTTCCGCGAAAGTTTGATCCCCTACGACGCCAATGCCACGAACAAGGCGGTGCTCAGTCGGTACGCCCTGGTAAAACAGGCCACGGAGGGAATGGCAAAGAAAGACGACGGCTTCAGCACGCGCGCCAACCCCGAGTATGCTTGGCATTGCGACTGTACCGACGGGGGAGACGTGAGGATGCAGTTCGTCGCGTACGAAGTCCATGCGGCCGTGACGCATACCGATGGGTATTCTCGACTGCGCGCGTTGAAAGGGCTGATCAAGCAGGGACCGCCGCGATTGCCGAAGTAGGACCGGCCAGGGCTCACCCTATCGAAAGGTAAGGGGCCTGAAACGACGGCTCAGTCATGCCGTGCCGCTCCAGGCCATCGCCAGAGTCGCTCCACTGCATCTTCAGCGTCGAATCGCCCAGAGCAAGAGAGTTCGCACCTTTCTCCGGTGCCAAGACCCGATCCACGAGCCACCGGCCGTGCCACTAGTCGGTTTCGGTGCTCGCCTAACCGACCGGTGCGTGACGGGTGATCTGGCGTTCCAGCCGCGCGATCCTTTGCTGGAGTTTTTCTACGGAATGGAAAGCTCGCTTGAGCCGGGCCATCCATCGAGTCAGGCTCGCGCGTTCGCTCTCAACTCTCGCGTGGACCTTCTGGATTCGGGCCTGTTGCCGTTGATGGTCGATGTTCGGGCCAAGCCTCGCCGGCCGCAGGACCCGGCGACGGGGAATGTTCATGCTAAGCCCCCTCCCGCAATGACTGCTGCGGCGCCGCCAGGAGGTAGAACTCGCCCGTGAGCTGCTCTCCGGTACGTTTCCCGAGCGCTTTCTCGACGAACTCGCTAGCCGCTACGGCTCCGGCAAGGAGCTGCGCAAGCACACACACATCCTGCGCTACTTCGAGATCGACCCCGAAGGAGACGGCGCTTTCATGGCACGCCTCTCCGGCGACGACATCACGGCCGGCGAAACCGTTGCGAGCCAACTCGACGTCCAGCACGCGATGGCCACGCGGGAGGGCCTGCGCCCCCGCTGGGTCATCGTCGAGCTCAAGGCGGACCGCAACGTTCCCCACGACAAGCGTATGGGGTTCAGCCTCGTCCGCGATCTCGTGGCCATGCACGACCTGCAGTGGGTCAGCTGGAGTGAGATCGACCGCATCGCCCGGGATCAGATGACGAGCATGGCCTTCTGCAACTGGCTACGCGAGCAGAAG
>JBGTKO010000051.1:0-26502 GCA_041744595.1 Pirellulales bacterium | reverse complement strand
GTCTCCACGCTCGAGGGCGTGATGACCGTGCTCAAATTCGGTGGCAAGTTTGAGAAGGGGGCGTATCAGACCAGCGGCGGTCTCCACGGCGTCGGTGTGACGGTCGTGAATTTTCTGTCGGAGTGGTGCGAGGTCGAGGTCTGCCGCGAGGAGCATGTCTGGCAGCAGGAATACCAACGGGGCGAGCCGACCGGACCGGTTCGTAAGATGGGCACGACCACCCGCACCGGCACAAAGACGACGTTCAAGCCCGACCCGCAGATTTTCCCCCAGACGAAGTTCTCGTGGGACACGCTGTCGCGGCGTCTCCGTGAACTGGCGTTCCTGAACCCTGGCGTGCGGATTCTTTTCTCCGATGCGGCCAGTGGCAATGCAGAAAACTTTTTCTACGAGCGGGGTGTCGAGGAGTTTGTCGAGCATCTCAACAAGGCGAGCGACCCGGTTCATCCCGACGTCATCGGGATTCACGGCGAGGCCGAGGGTGTCTCCTGGGACATCGCGATGCAATACACGAAGGAGTACACCGAGAGTCTCCACAGCTACGTCAACAACATCTCTACAACCGAGGGGGGCACGCACGTCTCAGGGTTTCGTGCGGCGCTCACCAGGGCGATCAACGCCTACGGCAAGAAGACGGGCATGTTCAAGGATCTCGTTCCCACCGGTGAGGACCTCCGGGAGGGGCTCACGGCAGTCATCAGTATCCGCGTGCCGCACCCGCAGTTCGAGGGCCAGACCAAGACCAAGCTCGGCAACGGCGAGGTCGAAGGGATCATCAACTCAGCCGTCGGTGATTTCCTGGCGAAGTACCTCGAAGAGAATCCCAAGAGTGCCAAGGAGATCGTCAAGAAGGGCGAACTTGCCGCCGAGGCCCGCGAGGCCGCCAAGAAGGCCCGGCAATTGCTCCGCGAGCGGAAGGGGGCGCTCTCAGGTGGCGGCCTCCCCGGAAAACTTCGCGACTGCACGAGTCGAGAAGTCGCGAAATGCGAGCTGTATTTGGTCGAGGGTGACAGTGCCGGGGGAAGTGCCGAGGGAGGCCGGCTGCGTGAGTACCAGGCAATCCTGCCGCTCCGCGGAAAAATCATCAACGCCTATAAGAGCCGTGATGACAAGGTGCTTGCGAATGAGGAAGTGCGGAGTGTCATCTCGGCGATCGGTGCAGGCTTCGGCGAGGATGCCGATCTTGCCAAGCGGCGGTACGACAAGATTGTCATCATGACCGACGCCGACGTGGACGGCTCCCATATTCGTACGCTCCTGCTCACGTTCTTCTACCGGCAGATGTACCAGCTCGTGGCGAAGGGGCACGTGTACGTGGCCCAGCCGCCGCTCTTCCGCGTGCGGAGCAAAAAGCGGGTCTATTACGTCCAGACCGAAGAGGAGATGAAGAACCAGCTCCTCGAGCAGGGTCTCGGTGACGGTGTCTTCATGCCGGGCGACGGTCGTGAACTCAGCGGCGAAGAGATGCACAAGCTCTGCCGTACGCTTGCGGGCCTCGAGGATGCCCTCGTCGCTCTCGAGAAACGGGGCGTGAGCCTGCGGGACCATGCCGGCCGGCGCGATGCTGCCACTGGCCGGCTGCCGATGTACCACGTTTACTACGGAAGCGAAGAGCACTGGTTTGCGAGCCGCGATGAACTGGAAGCCTTCGTGAAGGGCAAGGAGCAGTCGGCTGGCGGTGAACTGGCCGTGGGCCGGGCCGATGAGAACAAGCATGGCGGAGAGCCGGCCGCGAATGGCGTGGCTGGCCCGCAGCTCGTGGTCGTCGATCTCCATGAGGTTCGGAGTATCAACTCTGGGCTCAAGGAGCTCGAGTCGATGGGTTTCGGGATCGATTCACTCTTGCCGGTGGACCGCACCGGAAGTGAAACATCCCGCTACACGCTCAGGCGGGGTGACAACGATATCGGAATCGACGACCTCCGTGGGCTTCTCGCGGCGGTCCGTCGGGCCGGCGAGCGGGGTCTGACGATCACGCGATTCAAGGGGCTCGGTGAAATGAATGCCGAAGAGCTTCGTGAGACGACGCTCGATCCTGTGAACCGTACCCTCTCGCGAGTCACGATGAACGACGCTGCCGCGGCCGACGACCTGTTCCGGATCCTCATGGGTGAGAAGGTCGAACCGCGGCGTGAATTCATCGAGCGGCACGCCCTCGACGTCAAAAACTTGGACGTGTAGACCTGATGCTACCCCTTTCCTGAAGCACCGGCTTAGGGTAGCCCATGCCGGTTCGCCGGACGTTTGCTCCGGCCCTCCAGGCCTCCGCTACACTCGATGGAAACTCGGCTCCGCCATCCATGGCTCCGCCGAGTTTCCAACGCCGTCGTCCTCGGCACGGGCTCCCCTGAGTCTCCCTGGACGAGGAAAAGGCGACCCCTCTGGTGAATGGAATTCGATCGTGTGACTGGGAGAAATTCGTATGCTCAACGGACCACTGCTTCATCCCGACATTCTTCGCGTGCTCGCCCGATCGGGCCACCACTCGAAGGTTCTCATCGCTGATGGCAACTACCCTGCGGCGAACAAGCGGGGCCCGCAGGCGGAACTTGTCTCGCTCCAGCTCTCGCCCGGCGTTCCCACCGTCGCCCAGGTGTTCGAAGCGATCCTCGGCGCGGTGCAGATCGACGAGGTCAACACGATGGGCGTCGATCGCGACGACTCGTACGCATCGGCGACGCCCGGTGATCCTCCGGTGTGGACCGAGTATCGACGGATCCTGACCGCGGCCGGCTCGAAGGTCGAGCTCATGCCGATCGTGAAGTGGGATTTTTACGCAGCGGTCGCGTCGCCCGACCACGTCCTCACGATCCAGACGGCTGACACGCAGCCCTGGGCCAATGTCCTGTTGTCTCTCGGCTGCCGCACGTTTTGATGCCGGGCGGGCATTGAGGGAACGGTTCCTATACATTGCTTCGGGTGGTCCATGCGGGCCGCCGTCGGTCATTCGCGGTGCGTGCTGAACCATGCCAGATCCCGCCCTGCCCCACATTGCCCGGCGGCATCGCGTCCTTGTCGTGGACGACCAGCGGATCGTCGGGACGTCGGTTGAGCGGATGCTCGCTGGTGAAGACGATGTCGAAGTCCACTACCGACAGTCGGCCGCCGAGGCCCTCGAGGCTGTCGTCATGATCCGGCCCACGGTGATCCTTCAGGATCTCGTGATGCCCGACGTCGACGGAGCTGAGATGGTCCGTCGCTACCGGGCGATGCCGGAGACGGCCGACGTGCCGGTGATCGTCCTCTCGGGTGTCGAGGAGGCAGCGGTCAAGGCGGTGCTCCTCGCCGGCGGTGCCAGTGACTATGTGGTCAAGCTTCCCGACGCCCTCGAGCTGGTCGCGCGGGTACGGCTCCATTCAGAGGCCCACGCTCGGCTGCTCGAGCGAAACGCTGCGTTCGAGGCGCTGGAAGCGGCCAACGCCGAGCTCGCGCGAGAACGCGAGCGGGCCGACCTGCTCCTGGACGCGCTCTTGCCGCGGTCGATCGCCAAACGGCTCGAGGCCGGGGCTCACGTGATCGCCGACAACCATCCGGAGGCAACGGTCCTCTTCGCAGACATCAACGGATTCACGGAGCTCGCCAGCCGCCTCGCGCCACAGGAGGTCGTATTCATCCTGGATGAGGTTTTCGGGGCTTTCGACCAATTGGCCATTGAGCATGGCATCGAGAAGATCAAGACGATCGGCGACGCCTGGATGGCCGCAGCGGGTGTCCCTGATCCGCGGCCCGATCACGCCGCCGCGATGGCAGGGCTCGCGATCGACCTCATCCCGACATTTGACAGACTCGTCGCCAGCCGCGGTCTCGACATTCGGGTCCGAGTGGGTATGCACTCAGGGCCCGTGGTTGCCGGCGTCATCGGCCGCGGCCGGTTTGGCTACGACCTCTGGGGCGACACGGTAAACATCGCCAGCCGCATGGAGTCGCACGGCGAACCGGGTCGCATCCACCTCTCCACGTCAATGGCCGCGCTCTTGGGTGACGCCTTCGAGACCGTTGACCGTGGGGAGATCAAGGTCAAGGGAAAGGGAACCGTCCATACCGCGTTCCTCCTCGGCCGCCGGCCTGCTACCTGACGTCGTGGAGCTCGACCAGGAAGTGGAGTGTGGCGTTCGGGGGGATCGCTCCGGGCATGCCGTTGGGTCCGTAGCCGAGGTTGCCGGGGATCTCGAGCTCGATCATGCCCCCCTGGCCGACGAGCTGCATGCCCTCGGTCCAGCCGGGGATCACGCGGTTGAGCGGAAACTCGATCATCTCGCCACGTTCATACGAGCTGTCGAATTTTTGTCCGTTGTCGAGCCAGCCGTGGTAGTGAACCTTTACGGTGTTCGTGGCCTTCGGCGCCGCCCCGGTGCCCTTGCGAAGGATGCGATACTTCAGGCCAGAAGGCGTCTGCGAGAACTCGGCCGGTGCATCGGCGTCGATGGCGCCAGCGCCCTTGGGAAGCGTCGGGTGAGGGACATCAGCAGCCATGAGAAACTCCGGGGAGAGAAGGGCGAGGCAGAAGCAGAACGAAACGATCCAGGAAACGATCGAGGTGGGAATTCGCATGGCAGGTACTCCGTGGGCAGGAAGGGGAGACCCACTCTACCTGAAACTCACGCCTTGCGGGCCATCAATGCCTCGATTTCATCCGGGCGAATCGGCACGTGGGCACAGAGATCGACCGGGCCGTTCTCTGTAATAAGGATGTCGTTTTCCAGCCGAACGGCAAGGCTTTCCTCGGGGATGTAGATTCCCGGCTCGACCGTCATGACCCAGCCTGCCTCGAGTGGCCCGTCTACCGGGGCGATGTCGTGGACACCGAGGCCCAGGGAATGCCCCAGGCCGTGCATGTAGTACTTCTTGCAGGCAGGCTCTTCTGGAGTGTCTTTGGCGGCATCTTCGGGCGTGATGAGGCCGAGGCCCACGAGCTCCCTGGTCATCTCGATCTGAGACTCCCGCTTCCACTCACGGATCGACGTGCCGACGACGGCTTTGGCGGTCGATGATTCGAGAACACGAAGCACCGCGTCGTAGACAGCCCGCTGCCGAGGCGTGAAGTGACCGTTCACGGGGTAGGTCCGCGTGAGGTCGGCGCAGTAGTTGGCATACGAAGCCCCCACGTCCACCAGCAGGAGATCGCCGTCCTGGCACTCGGCCTCGTTCTCGACATAGTGCAGCACGCAGGCGTTGATGCCTGCGCCGACGATCGGCTCGTAGGCCATTCGGGCCCGACGCCTGATGAACTCGCAGGCCAGTTCGGCCTCGAGCTCGTATTCCATCGCACCCGGTTTCAAAACTGAAAGCATCCGGCGCAGGCCCGCGTCGGTGATATCGATCGCCCGGCGAAGCAGGGCCACCTCGGCCGGCGTCTTGACAGCTCGCAGCCGACGCATGAAGGGTGCGAGCCGAGCGTAGTGGTGGAGCGGATACCTCGCGATGAGACTGCGGGCCATCCGTAGGTCGCGGTCTTCGACTTCGTATGCCGCCCGCTCATGCTCGTTGGCGTTGAGCCACACCGAGTCGCTCTCGCACATGAGCGAGTGAACCGCGGCCGGCAGTTCGGAGAGCCAACGGATCTTGTGGATACCGGAGATCGCTTTGGCCTTCTCCTTCGTGAGTTTGTGACCTTCCCAGACGGCCAGGTGCTCGCTCGGCTGCCGCATGAAGAGCACCTCGCGATTGGCAGGATCCGCCGCCTGCGGGCAGAGCACGAGCACGCTCTCTTCCTGCTCGATGCCAGACAGCCAGAAAAGATCACTCGCCGGATTGATCTTGAGCGTGCCGTCGCCGCTGGTCGGCAGGATGTCGGCCGCATGAACGAACGCAAGGGCTTTGGGCGGCAGGAGCGACACAAGCCGCCGTCTGTTGGCGGCAAACAGCTCTGGATCAATCGGGTCGTGCCGCATGAATGCTCCTAGTGGGGGATGACTCTCGAGCATGATACCTTATGGGCCACTGTTTTCATGTCCGCTCATGATCCTGGTAGGCTCCCGATGAACGCCCCCCTCGACGCGCCCGCTCCAGCCGCCCCGATGGCTCGGCTGGGCGTGATGATGTTCCTCGAATTCTTTGTCTGGGGTTCCTGGGCGGTGCCCATGGGGAAATACCTGGCAACCGTGTTTTCCGAGGGCCGCACGAAGCCGGCCATCGACATGATCATAGGCCAGGCGTACGGCACGAGCGCCATCGCCGCGATCATTGCGCCGCTCTTTGTTGGTCTGGTCGCGGATCGATTTCTGCCAGGCCAGATTGTCCTGGGCGTGCTTCACCTTCTTGGGGCCGTGCTCTTGTATGGCGTGGCGAGTGCGACCGACCCCGTGAGTTTTTACTGGCTCCTGCTTGCGGCCGGGCTTTGCTATATGCCGACCTTGGCACTCGTGAACTCGGTGAGTTTTGACCAGCTCTCGGAGCCGCGTCGGCAGTTTCCGCTCGTGCGGGTCTGGGGCACGATCGGATGGATCGCCGCGGGCATCACGGTTGGATCGCTCCTCCCACAGCTCATGGCCGGTGGGTTGCCAATGGGACTCGATGCCCTCGTCCTCGGCGATGCTGCGAGCAACGACGCCGGCAAGACAAACCTTCCGTTCCTCGTGGCCTCTGCCGTCTCAGTTGTGCTCGGTCTCTACTGTTTCACGCTCCCGAATAGCCCGCCGAAGGGGAAGGGAGAGCCCATCAGCGTCGCCAAGCTTCTGGGACTCGACGCCGTGGGCTTGCTCAAGAATCCATCGTTTGCCGTGTTTGCCGCTGCGAGTTTTCTGATTTGTATTCCGCTGGCCGTCTACTATTCAAAGGCGAATGAATACATCAGCGCCATGAAGATCCAAGGCATGTTAGGGTCTTTCATCGCCGTAATTTGCACCACCATTGGACTGGGCGAGAACTGGACGAAGTGGCTATCCGGAAGCCTCGGCAGCGAGACCGTGATGACATTCGGCCAGATGAGCGAGATCGGCTTCATGCTGCTCATGCCGCTCTTTCTGTCTCGCTACGGCGTCAAGACGATGCTTCTGGGAGGCATGCTCGCCTGGGTCGCTCGGTATGTCCTCTTCGCCTTCGGTGGCGAGTCTGCATGGATGCTCGTCGCGGCCGTGCTGCTCCACGGCATTTGCTACGACTTTTTCTTCGTGACAGGCCAGCTTTACACGGACCACATCGCTCCCAAAAGTCTGCGGGCGAGCGCTCAGGGATTGATCGCGCTGCTCACCTACGGCGCCGGGATGTATGTGGGGAATCTGGTGTTCCCGATGGTCGCCGGCCAGCTCGCGACATCGGCCGACGAGTACCCGTGGCAATCGTTCTGGCTCACGTTCGCGATTGCTGCGGCTGTCGTGATGGTGGGGTTTGCATTTGCGTTTCGTGATCCGGTCAAGCTTGGCAAGGAAGAGGTTGCATAGTTTCCATGAGTACTCCCGAAAATATTCTTATCGCCGGTCGGTGGAGGCCCGCCACGGTCGCATCGACGTACCATGCCTTTGACCCCACCGCTGGAAAGCCGCTCGACACCGTCTGGCCGGTGAGCGCGTGGGCCGACGTCGATGAGGCCCTCAACGCAGCCGTCGCGGCGGCTTCCGAGCTTTCAAAGCTGCCGGCCGAACGCATCGCCGTCTTCCTCGAATGTTTTGCTGCGAGGCTCGAGGCCCGTGGCGAGGAGCTTGTCTCTGTGGCCCACACCGAAACAGGGCTCGCGGTCAAGCCGCGGCTCGCCGATGTCGAGCTGCCTCGCACGCTTGACCAAATCCGGCAGGCTGCGGCGAGCGCCCGCGAAGAGACCTGGCGGATGGGGATGATCGACACGGCCAAGAATGTCCGCGCGGCCTGTTTTGGGTTGGGGCCCGTCGTGGTGTTTCCGCCGACGAATTTTCCCCTGGCCTATGGCTGTTGCACCGGCGGTGATATGGCCGCCGCGATTGCCGCGGGCAATCCTGTGATTGCCAAGGCCCACCGCGGGCATCCCGGTGTCTCGAAGATTGCGGCAGAAGAGGCGCTTCATGCCGCGAGGGAAACGGGCCTCCCTCCCGCCACAGTCCAGCTCCTTCATGGCATCGGCCGTGCCGACGGCGAGAAGCTCGTGGCCGATCCCCGCGTGGGCGCGACAGGCTTTACGGGCAGCGAAGTTGCCGGCAAGAAGCTCTTCGAAGCCGCCAGCAAAGCCGGCAAGGTGATCTGGATCGAGATGGGGAGCATCAACCCCGTCGTGCTTCTGCCGGGAGCGCTTGCCGAACGAGGCGATGCGATCGCTGGCGAATTGGCAGCGAGCGTGACCGGATCGGCAGGACAGTTCTGCACGAAGCCGGGTCTTGTGTTTCTTGTGGGCGATGCCGCCGGCGAAGCCTTCATGATGACCGCAACGGAAAAGTTTGCAGTCGTGGGGCCGCAGGTGCTCCTCGGTGAAGCGGGCTGCGAGCGGCTGTGCGACGGGATCGCGTCGCTCGTGAAGGCAGGTGCGAAGATCCTGGCCGGCGAGTCCGTTGCCGCGGGACCGGCGAGCCATGTACCGACACTGCTCTCGGTGTCGGGTGCGGAGCTGATTGCCCGTCCGGAAGACCTTGTCGTCGAGGCGTTTGGCAATGCGACGCTCCTGGTCGTGTGTGCGTCGCTCGACGAGCTGGCGAAGGCTCTCACCTGTGCCCACGGGTCGCTGGGAGCGAGTGTCTACTGCGCGAAGGATGGATGCGACGATGCGGCTTTCTCCGCACTCATGCCGCTGGTTCTTGCGCGTGCTGGCCGGATCATCGAAAACCGGATGCCGACGGGGCTTGCCGTCACGCCGCCGATGCAGCATGGTGGCCCGTGGCCATCGGCCGGGCCGCCGTTCTTCTCGGCGGTCGGCATGCCCTGGACGATCCTGCGATTCGGCCGCCGCATCTGTTTTGACGGCTGGACCGAAAGCCGGCTCCCCGAGATCGTCCGCGACGCCCCGCCACCCGGCCGACCCTGGCGGTATATCGACCGGGCCTGGACGCAAGGGTGACGCGTTTGGTGGTGGGCCCGAAGTCACGTCCTGCGTGGCTCGGGGTCGCCCATGCCACGGAGCGGGACGTTTGCGACGGGCATCGTGCCCGTCGCTGCACTCGGAGAAAAACGAGCTTCGCCATACAGGCTGCGCTCGTTTTTCTACGCCCGCTCCGTGGCATGGGCGACCCCGAGCGAATACCGCATTGGTTTCGGCACCTCAGCCAGGCCACGCGGATCCTCCAATAGACGCCCCCCGGCGCGTTCGGTGGAGTGTGTGCCCGACTGAACGCATGTATTGGCTAATGCGGATCCTCCAATAAAAGCCCCCCGGCGCGAGCCGGGGGGACTGCGGGTGGCCCGCCGTCCCATATGCCATCATGCGCGGTTTTGCCCACCCCTTGCCGTCCCCACGCGGGCTATTGTGGGGCCCGTCCGTGCCCCTCGAGTCCTACGAAAAATCAGCCCCAGACGTGAACTATCCTTGCACGGCGGCTCTGCTTCGTGGGAGCTGCTCGTTTCCGTGTCCCGAAGGTGATTCCATGCGTATTGAGTGCCCTTTCGTTGGTCGCGTGAGCCGCACCAGCCTCGTTTTAGGAGCAGTCCTCACCTTGGCCTTCTCGGCGGTGTCGCTTGCCGACGAGCCATCTGACGACGCGAAGCCCGAAAAGCCGGCCGCGACTCAAAAACCTGCCGCCGCGAAACAGCCTGTCGCTGCGGTGCCCGACGCGAGCAAGCCGCCGGTCGTCACCGAACATGCGATCACAATTGGCGACACCGAGCTTGCGTACAAAGCCGAGGCAGGCATGCTCCCGCTCCTCAAGGAAGACGGGTCGCCGAGGGCAAACATTTTTTATGTGGCGTACACCGTAAGCGGTGACATCGATGCCAGCCGTCGTCCAATCATGTTCTGCTTCAACGGTGGTCCAGGGGCATCGGCCGTGTGGCTCCATCTCGGTGGGCTCGGGCCACGTCGTGCCCTGGTGAATGAAGACGCGTCGCTGCCGCCGCCCCCCTTTGAGCTCGTCGATAACGAGCACACGGTTCTGTCCGTGGCCGACCTCGTTTTCATCGATCCCGTGGCGACGGGCTACAGCCGGGCGGCGAAGGGTGAGAAGCAGGAACAGTTCTTTGGAAAAGATCCCGACATCGCGGCGATGGGCGAGTTCATCCGGCTCTACACGACGCGAAACAAGCGGTGGCGGAGCCCCAAGTATCTCTGCGGCGAGAGCTATGGCGTGTTCCGTGCGGCAGGGGTCGTGGCTGAGCTTCAGGACCGGTACGGCATGTTCATGAATGGCCTTGTCCTCGTCTCGGGGCTTATCGACTACGGAACGATTAGCCCTGGGCCGTCCAACGATCTTCCCCACGCGCTCTACCTGCCAAGCTTTACCGCTGTCGCCCACGCGCATGGCCGGCTGGCTGAGGACCTTCAGGCCGACCTGCGTGCGGCACTCGCCGAGTCTGAGGCGTTTGCATCAGGTGAGTACGTGACGGCGCTCTTTGCGGGGGCGTCGCTGCCGGAGGCAAAGCGTGCTGAGGTCGCGACAAAATTTGCGCGGCTCACGGGGCTCTCCGAAAAGCTCGTCCTCGACCACGATCTTCGCGTCTCTCCAGGGACCTTTCAGGAAAAGCTGCTCGCCGACGAGCGGCTTATCATCGGGCGGTTCGATGCGCGGGTCACGGGCCGCGATGGCGACCAGGCCAGTGGTGCGCCCCGGTTTGATCCGTCGTTTGACGCGGCACTCGGTCCCTTGGCGGCCGCGATGAATGCGTATGTTCGTGAGGAGCTCGAGTTTGAGAGTGATCTGCCGTATCGGGCGCTCACGGGGGTTGGCCCGTGGCCGAAGGCGGAGAACCGTTATGCGAGCACCGCGGGGCAGTTGGCAAACGCATTGAGTCGGAACCATCACCTGCGGGTGCTCGTTCAGTCGGGGCTTTGTGATCTCGCGGTGCCCTATCGTTCGATGCGGTATTCGATCGACCACCTCGGGATCGATCCCGAAATCATGAAGAACGTCACGTTCGCCGACTACGGCTCGGGCCACATGATGTACCTCCATTACCCCGACCTCGTGAAGCAGGGGGAAGACCTCCGGGCCTTCCTCGCGGTGCCACCGTCTGCCGAATGACAATTCCGACCGCTCACATCTCCTCCAGGAGCCAACGGGCAGCGGGAGCCCACGTGAGTCGAGGGGGCATGGGCTTGGTGGGTGGCACGGTGTCGAGCGTGATCAGAAACGGCCGCGCTTCGGGAAACACACGAGCCGCTGACTCGAGCGATCGGAGCTCTCGCGTCCAGGTTTCATCACTGTCACTCTCGAGACAGACCTGCACAAGCAGGGGCGGCTCGCCGGGCCGTTCGGCCAGAAAGTCCACTTCGTAGCCGTCCGCCGTTCGGACATAGTCAACGTGGAACCCGCGGCGCTCCAGCTCGAGCAGGACCGCGGTTTCGAGCGTCCGGCGGTGGTGTGTGCGGCCACTTCGCTCGAAGAGAGGGATCAGGCCTGGATCCACTGGGTATGCCTTGCGAGGGTTCACCATCCGCTGCCGTTCCGAAGCGGCATGCATCGACACCGTGCGAACGAGAAACGCATCCTCGAAGTGGGCGAGGTAGTGATGGAGTGTGTCCTTGCCCACGGGGATTCCCTGCGAGCGGAGTGTGTCGTAATGTTTCTTGATTGAGAACGCTCCACCGGGGTTGGCCAGGAGCTGCCGCTCCATCCAACGCAGGGCGAGCGGATTGCTGACCGCATGCCGCTCGATCACGTCCCGCCGCGTCAGATTGGCCGCGGGCGCGGCCATCGATTCGGCCAATGTGGCCCGCAGAAGGTCATGGGATATTGTCATTTTAGAAGTGACAATACACGACTGTTCCGTCCTTGCCGCAAGGACATTCTCTCGGTGGGTTTTGTGCGTACGGAACTGCCGACCGCATTTTCCATAGGGAGTAACTGTTCACGGGGAGTTTTCGACGGTGCATCGAAGGGTGCATCGAATAAAAGCCCCTCACGACCAGTGAGGGGATCGTGGATCGGTACGTTTTTAAGCCCCTGCCAGGGGCAGTACCCGAACGTTTCGCTATCCCACGGCTCTTCGCCGTGGGCTTTTATGGCCCGAAGTCATGGCTAGCCCGTGAACGGTTACCCATAGGGACAACGTGTCGTTCCCTACTTCCCGCGGGCTTCGGCCTTTTCGCGGATGAGCCTTTTGGCCTCGGTGAGGCGGTCGGGCCAGGTGAACGTTGGGGCCGTAGCCGGGTCGTAGCCTTCGAGGTGGCCGGTGAGCCTGGTCGTGGGTTTTGAGTACGTCAGCTTGGTGTCGCCAAACACTTCGCGGCACATCGCGGCGAGGCCGGGGTCGTATTCAACAAGCTGGCTTCGCAAGTGGACGTGGTTGTGGTCGTGGTCGTTGACGCGGTTATTGTCGAACCATGTCTGCACGCCTTCGGCGAAATACTCGTGGTGATTCACGGAAGGGTATTTGCCCTTCCAGAGGCCGGCGGCCATCGCCTCGTCGTACGTCTTCTTGAGTCGCTCATCGAAGGTGGGGTCGATGTTGTTCATGCCACGGAGGTGGATCATGTGGGCAAACTCGTGGATGAGGATGCACTCGGCCGCGTAGGGGTCGCCCGGGTAGCCCAGAATATTTTCTTCGGCGGAGGTGCAATACGGATCGGTGGCGCTGCCGCCGGTGCCGCGGGCGCGGGCGTCCCAGAAGTCCTTGCCGGTGAGGCCTGGGAACCCTGGGGCCGTTTTTTCGGCGAACCGCTTGAACTCGGGATGATCGGTTGTGAACTCGTTCCAGGCGAGGATGTTCATGCGGGCCCCGCTTGTGACGAGTGCATCGAGGATGTCGGGCCGCTTCGCGATCATGAGGCGTACGAGATACGCGGCTTCTTTGAGGGCGTATGGGTTCACCCGTTCGGACGCGACGATCGGAAAACCGTTGACATCGGCGTGCTGTGTATAGAAGGCCGGTACACCGCCGACTCGAAATGCCTGGATCGGCACCTTGCTCGTGATGATCGTTTCGGCATCGCCGCTTTCGGGCACGATGGCAAACCGATGCCCGATCGTGGTGGTGATGACGGTGTCGTCGCCGGGCTGGATAGTCCCCTGTGGCACCCGCTTGTCATCGTCCGCGAGCCAGAAAACCGCCACTGGCGTGGCTGTGCCATTGATGATCTGGAGCACCGGCCGCTGCTCCGCCGCGGCAGCATCAAAACACACCGCCACGAGGAAGATGACGACGAGTGCTTGGCAACTCGATCGACGGCGAGGAGGCTGATTCATGGCATCCCTTTGTCACTCACGCCCAAAGAGTGACGAGCCCGGATCGCTGAATCCGGTCGTCGTGTGTGCTGAGTGGGAGGTCGAGGGCTCTTGCAGTGGCGACGATCAGTCGATCAGCGGGATCCTGGTGAAAACGCCGCGGCAGTCGGTTCATTTCAACGACCGTAGCGGGCGTGATTGGCACGACGCGAACGGTCGCAGGGGCGGTGGCAACGGCCAACCATGACTCGAGCGACATGTCGAGTTGGAGTTTGCCGACATGCACAAGAAGCGCGACTTCCCAGAGACTGATGTCGCACACGAGGGGCCGTTGATCGCGGGGGAAGTCGTCAAGGCGGCGCCGATCCTTCTCTGAAAGCCGTGGGTCGCCCACGAGCCACCACACCCACACGTGCGTGTCGAGGAGGGGGGCGTTCATTTCAGGGCTTCGATCTCGGACCGCTTGATCACCGGCTCGAACGGGTCGCCCACGAAGCGGCCGCTGCCCTGAAGCCCGAGCCATGGCTTTTCGTCGCGGATGGGCACGACCCGGGCGACAGGCCGGCCCCGTTTGAGGATCACGATCTCCTCGCCAGTCTGATCGACCTCGTCAATGAGGCGAAGGCAGCGGGCCTTGAAATGGGAGGCATTGATTTCCATATGACCAGTGTACATGACCAGTGAACGGATGCAAGCGACGATGGATCCTCGAGCCGAGTCAACCGGGGAGGCCGATCTGCTCTCGCAGAGCTACCAGATACGTTGAATGCCCTATGCGTCGAGCAATGCTTTCATCCAGCGTACCCTTCGAAGTCAGGGAGGTGATCGTCGTCATCGTTTACGACAGTGAGCCGGCCTCAGGCAGAGCCAGGTTGCCGACGTGACGGCGGCGCTGGTTCCGCCCGCTCGAGGCGAGCCACTGGCTGCGTTCCGCGGGTGATGATCACTCGATCGCCCGCAGCAAGATGGTCGATGAGCTCCGCGAGCTTTTGCTGGGCCTCTTCGATCGTCACGGTGGTCATGGGTGATCCTCGCAATGAAAGTGCCTTGACCGATCTGATCAGTATACGTACTGACCTCAGTCGTGGCGGTGGTCGTGGTGACACCGTTTGCACCGGCGGCACCAGCGTTGATGAGGAGCCCGCCGATCTCGCCCGCTGCGTATCATTAGGATGCAGGCTCGTCTATCGGCCAGCAGTCCCGACGAAATGGACGCGTGGGGCGTATGGCGTGTCGGCGAGTCCATTGACGAACCGCTCGTCGCCCGTGAGGAGCGTCATGTTCTCGCGTATGGCAAGGGCAAGATAAAGGCAGTCGTAGACGGTCCGTCCGGTCACGGCGGCAAGGGCAATGGCCGAATCGACCAGGTCGAAATTGCTGGCGGTGACGATCGGCACTCGAAGCATTTCTTCAACCACCCCTGACGCTTCTTCGGTGGCGATCTCGTTTCGCCGCAGACGCTTCCAGACGACGTTGGCGGCCTCGGCCCACATCAGATCTGGTGCCATCAGCCTGGAAGCATTTTTGACGAGACGAACCGCAGCGTTCGAGTGTTGTTCCTCGAAGAACAGCTTCACGAGCACGCTGGCGTCGATAACGAAGGGTTTCAACGACCGCGATCCTCGCGGATCAGGTCTGTCGAGTCGTCGAAGCGTGCGCCGCGTTTTGCCAGCTTCTTCCGCCAGCGGCCAGCCGAGGCCAGGGCCTCGACGAGCGTATGCCCGGCTGCATGCTCCAAAATGAGCTTGGCTTCCCCCTGGAGCGACCGCCCGTTCCGCTCTGCTCGAGCTTTGAGCCGAGCCAGAATCTTCGGGTCAACACCGCGTATCAGAATATCTGGCATGGAACACCTCTCGCTTCGATAGAGTCGTTTCCCAAATGATAGCAAAATGATAGCATCGTTTCCACCTGGCGATATGGAAATTTGGAAACGTCCAGTGATCGCGTGGTTCTGGGGCATTCGCCGAACGGAGCGCTTGGCCGAGCCATTCCGCTGGCACGACGGCTCGCAGCCGCTGTGGCCGAGATTCGCTACCTGGTAGACGCTGTTGCCAGCGAACGATCAAGGCTGCGAGAGGATATGGGGTACACTCGTTATGGAATGGCCGGAAATTGCTGACGAGCTTTTGGAAACGTTCGCATGGAATGGCAAAGTCGAATCAGCGTTGATCCACGCGTGTGTCACGGCAAGGCCAGCATTCGCGGAACGCGGGTCATGGAATCGGTCATTCTGGACAACCTCGCCGATGGAGAGAGTCGGGAGGCCATCCTCGCAAGTTATCCATCGCTGGTTGGTGGGGACATTGATGCCGCGGTCGCCTATGCGCACGTATCGACCGGGTGAGCTCACGGGCATCATCGTCCTTCGGCCGCGCTCGCAGGGCCGAAACTCAGTGCTGAACATCGCTGGAAGGTCGCCTGTGGATTCTCGACGAAAGCAATCTTCGAGTTCGAGAAGGCAAGCGCCGCCCCGACACCACCCCATGACCTCCGCGCTCGCATGCCCGTCCACTTGTTGACGTGCCCCCCTGGGGCGTTCCCTATTCGGCTGGCGGGACGGCTCGGAACAATCCGAGGCCGTAATGGGAGGCGTAACCGAGTGAAAGGGGACCTTTGATTGGATGGGCGAACGTGAGCCGAAGCCCGTAGCCAGCGTCGCTTTTTGGCGGACTGCCACCTCGGGTTCGTCGTCGCACGAAATGCCGCAGAATCTTGGTGAGCTCAGGATCGAAATCGATCCGCTCCGGCTTCGGTAGCCCCCGTGACGCAAGCTCCGCTTCCACCTGGCCATCAAAGGTGTCTTTCCCTCGCTTCTTCGGAAACCGAGGAAACACGAATGGGGTCAGGCTTTCCCACACAGTGGCCCCTTGAGGTGGTGCAAGGAGGCCCTCGATCTCATGCTTGAACGGCGCAGGTAATTGACGGAGAGAATCGAGACTACCGCTCCCGACGACGGCAAGCTGAAGATCACCCGAGCCCCCCTTGGTCCACGTTCGCCGAAGCGATCTGATCGCGCTCTGGGCTGCATCACGAAGACCCATCACAGCGTAGACAATGATGTGATCAAGGTGCCCATCACCATCAAGATCGACTGGGATCGTGTGTGCATGGTTGTGGCAATCTCGCAGGGGCTCGTTGCCCTCATCTCTTCCGGTGAGCTCGGGACATATCACGCGCCGCCCTTTGCCAAGTCGCCCCACGATTGCTCGATGGAACAATTCCGCTTGCGGCAATGTTCGAGCGACTGGTGGGAGAGGCGACCGATTTCCGCTCGGGGTCGTGATCGCCAGAAGCATGGTTGTCACGGGGCGTACAGCGGTGGTACGTCTGACCGTCGGAACGCCAACCTCGAGCGCATCACTCCGTCGCCAGTAGAGAACCCGCTGTGAACCTGGCGGTTGGGACCAGCCGTGGCTTTTCCACCATGCCGTGTCAGCGGTCAGGCAGGCCACGAGATCAAGCGGGTACGGCGCAACGGCGCTCCTTCGAGACTTTTCAAGCTTCGCCGGTGGCTTTTTCTTTCCCTCGGGCAGCGGAAAGGGGGCGAGCGCCGCATCCACCCGCGCCTGTTGCCACGTGGCGTAGTCGTCCGGTGGGATGGCGGCCATCAATGACACCTGCTCCCAACCCGGCCCTCGCCGCTCCCCGTCTTTGCACGGGATTGCGTTCCACTCATCCGGTGCATCGTCGGTGATCGCTCCATCGACCCAGCTCTCACTGCGTCCGAGATACCCGAGGGCGGCAACCAGGTCACCGAGGACGTCCGATTCCTCGGATTGGAGTTCGCAAGGCCAGTGAATGAGGAGTTCGCCATCGCCAACATTGGCCCATGTGTCGAAGACGAGGGTGGTCTTCTGGGCCTTGCCTTCGATGTAAGGCATGTAGTGCCGAGTGTGGGCGGCGCTTGTGGCTGGCAGCCGGTACACAGGGAGAACCGTCGCCAGCCTACTGATCAAGCTCCTGGCAATTGGTGGAACCTCGCTCCAGCCCTGACTGGAGAACCCGGTAGCGATCAAGGCCCGAAGCAGCCGCCAGGGGCTGGGCGGCCACTCGATCAGACCTTCGTTCACGTGATGGCCCCAGGGCGTGGCATGGTAGCGCCCGCCAGGGAACCGCATTCGTACGGTCGGCATGGCTGTCACCCTCATGCGTCGGTGTCGCCTTCGGAATCCTCGTCTTCGTCCGACTCTTCGTCGTCATCCCCAGACTTCTTCTTGTCGTCCTTTGCCTTCTTGAGGTCATCCTCGAAGCTGACGGTGGTATGCACCATCAGGCCCTTACATGACTCAATCGCCGCTCGGGCTGCCTCTTCGAGGTCGACGAGTGACGGAATCGCAAAGCCTGCGGGCCGCGATGCAACAAGGCTGTCACGATCCACCGGTTCCAGGTCACAGGCGGTTCGAAGCCGCAGGTCACCGTCGAGCAACTTCCTCACCCGGTAGAGGGCAAGCAGGATCAGAAGACGCTCGGCCTTTTCACCCAGGCCGAAGCCACGGATTTGTGCCACATCAATGTTGACGTGGCAGTCGATACGCTCGGCGACGTACTCATCTCGAGCGAAGGGCACGTTCCCAAAGCCACTCTTTGTGTCACCGGAGGGATTGACATGGTCATTCTTGACGCCACCCGAGGCCGCGACCGCCGCACCAGTCGCCTCGATAAAAGCTGAAAGCGCTCGTGCCACCCGCAGCCGCCCGCCGGCAAGCTCTTTTTTCGCCAGGAACACACCGTGAATGAGGCTTCCGACGTCATACTTCAGCAGAACCTCCGCCAACTTCTTGCGGTCGATTGGTCCTTCTTCCAGGCCACCGAGTTCCGCCTTCAGGTTGTCGAAGAATTTCCGGTCTTTCCCCTCGAGCAAGTACGGACTGTTGATGCGATGAGCTTCTAGCATCGAGTCGGTAAGGAAGGAACCCTTGCGGTTCACGGTCACATGGCTGATACCGTCGAGCACTGCCACCGGCTTATTCGCATGAGAGTCCCAGCACGTTGTTTCGAGCCGGTTGGCCATGCTCTGGGAGCTTTCAACCAGAAGCTTCGGCCCTTCCTTGGTCTGATATGTTGCCGCACCAAGACTGGGAAAACCCGTCGGTTGAAAGCGGTCACCCTGAACCGGCTTCAGTGGCACGGTCAGAAGAATACGGGTTGCGGTATCGAGCAGTTTCAGATCAAGCATGGGCCAGTCCTTTCATCGAGGGGTCGAGCACGGCAGCAGCACGTTGGGCCATGCCACGGTGAATTGGGAACACGAGGGCGGCGGCCCACCGGCGGGCCGTTTCGGGATCGGTGAAGCCGGTGTACATCGGCGGTCGGATTCCAACGGCCAGCAGTCGTTGGCGGGCAATGGCGATCGCTCGGCTCGCATCACCAGAGAGGAGCAGCCGCACGATTCGCTCGTCCGCTGGAATGTCCTTGTCTGCCGTCAGAGGCCACGGGAGGAGGCAGAGCCGCAGGGCCAACCAACTCTCTTCTGGCACCTCTGCTGCTTCGTTGACTATCGGGAGGTGCTCGCGTGACCACTGATCCCACTTGATTGCCATGAAGGCGCGGGAAAGGTCGAACAGTCGATCGATATCGAGGGTTCCGGCCAGAAATGCGGAGAGATCGGCGAAGGAAGCGCCGCAGCCTGCCGCGGCCATGATTCGAGTCTTGCGTTGGCCCGTCTGTGCCGCTTCGATCAATCTTCGCTCGACGATCGCTGCGAAATCTCGAAGCGGGGCCCGGCCTGTTACGACGACTCGGGGGTCATTGAAGAGCCTCTTGTCAGAAGTTTTGAAACGTCGCCCATTGTCTTCCAGCGGCAATAAGTGATGACGCACAGAATCGACTGGCCGGCCGTTGTGGCGATGGGCGGCGGCTGCACTTCCCAGCGTGAGAGCGAGCCGAAACTCCGGGGAGTCGTCGGCTACAGCCGAAACCCATTCAGGACGCAAAGCTGGAATCGGTTGAGCCTCGATGCCAGTTCCGGTTGCCTGCAAGGCTTCAATAGCTGCCGCGGCGAGGAGAATCGCTTGCCATCGATCAGGTGTGTGGTCGTGGGTGAGCGCGGCGAAAACGGAATCCGCGAGCCGACGTTCGGCGTGGAGGAGTCGAGCCGGCGCGTTCTTGTCGCGACTTTGGCGTTGAATGCGATCCATCCACCCTGCGAGATCGTCGATCAAGTATGAGCGAGGATGCTCACGCACTTGAACTCGGCCGAGAGGAACGGCGAGCGTCGATTGACCGTTCCGTTCGAGGTAGCCGTAGCGCACGAACGCTCCGATCCCCCGTGCCGCCCCCAAGCGACTGATTGCACGGGCCATATCGACGGGGCGATTCGCTGGCTGTCGGTCGAGTTGAACGCGGGCCTCGCCAAACATTGTCGCAATGTCAGAAAGCGTTGCCGGCTGGCCCCACAGTGGCATCCACTGCTCCCCCCGCTGCGCCTTCTCGTCGCCCGGCGTTGCAAAGCCGGCTGCATGCGGGCGAACGGCAAAAGGGGCGCTTGCGCGGCCGAAAGCGTTCGGGTCCAGACGCCGAGTTGCCCGAGCCGTGAAGAGAATGACTCCCTCCATCATCAACAGGAAGTCCCACGCGTTGACCAGATTGCCGCTGCCAAACCCCGTCGAACTATTCGCACCGCCGGCAGAACCAGGCTGATACTGGCCGATCGCGGCGCTCGCCAACTTGTTTGCAGGGTCCGACCAGAGAGCATTGGCTAGCAAGTCTTTCGCTTGGGTATTTGCCTCGCCACTCGCGGAGGTCATGTCGAACAGCGAACCCAACTGCTGCATAAAGTTGTTCGTGAAGTCGAGTCGGCCATCATTTCCCCCCGTGCCGAGTAACGAAGGGAACATTGGCTTGCCCGTGTCATCGAAGACCACGGCCGCGTCAAGCCATTCCCGATGGCGTCCTCGCCAGTTCTGCACGCAGAAGTGAAAGATATTGGGCTTCTGTTTTTTGTCCGGTTTGTCTTTGAGTCCGCCCTTTGCTGCGCGTCCGCCTGTGATGCCGTTTCGGAACGCGGAAAATCGCTCAGCAGTCGAGTTCTCGATCGCTTCGATTGCCCTTCGGTTGTCCTTGGAAAAGAAACCGCTGCCTCCATTCCAAGGGGCGACCAATGGCGTGGGGGCATAATTCTCGAGGAAGAAAGCTTCCACTTCTTCCTTCGTCAACGTGCTGAGCAAACAGAAGCGTTCACCGTCCCACCAACCGCGAGTTTGCGGGTCCGCCTGTTCGCTGACGAGGCGAAGAATGCCCAGTGCCTTCAGGTAGTTGGCCAACGGAGCGGGCGAGCAACCCTTCAAGACGTGGAGGTTCATTGTCATGACGTCGCCTCGCTTGCAAGAGCAGGGTCGTTCGTTTTGAGCCGGCTTGCCCGCACGTCTGCTGCCCGTATGATCGCCTCCAGTAATCCGAGGCCGCACGGCCCGTAGTGATCTTGGAGGCCGATGCAACGTTCCCGCCAACTTGCACCGGTGCGGCTGGATAGCCCGACTGCTGCCGGCAAAAGGGTGAGCGGCACGTCTGGGAGCGGGGGTTCGTCGGGCAACAGAACGACGCCCGGCAGGGTATCTCCCTCTCGAACACCTCGGATGGGCAGTCCGCGGCCGTCGCGATCGCGGTAGTCCTGATCCTTCGGCGCCGCGTGAAGGCCGACTCGCACCTTGCCATGATGGCTGGCGACGAGATAGGCAACGAGGTCAAACTCGCGTGCCGTGCAGTTCAGCAGGCGGTCGATCAGCGGGTGCTGTGGTGGCGGTTCTCGCTCGGGTATCGAATGGCCCAGTTGTTCGAGGATCGGCACCCACGGGCCGAGGAGGGCGTCGTGCTTCGGCGAGTAGGCTTCGAGGATCGCGAATAGCCCAAGGGCGCTGGCAAGCTCGTGGCGAAACGCCGGTCGTGTCTCATTGCTTTGCTCGTCGAGGTACTGGTAGAGGTGCTTTTTCGGCCAGCAGTTTTCGGGAGCTTTGGCAAGGTCCAACCGTGACAGCCTGGCGATCGTCGCATTCCCGCGGATCGACCCTTGAAAGGCCGGGTGGGCCTTGCCCCAGTCGTGCCATAACGCGGCGAGTTCGAGGAGTTTTTCAAGGGTTTCATCGAGGCCCAGTTCTCGGGCGATCTCCCTCGCGTGCTCCGCGACTTCCTTGGTGTGGCATGCAATTGTCTTCCAAGGATTGAAGCTCAACTGTTCGCTATCCTGCTGATCGTCAGTGGCTTCAACGGCCGCTTCTTCCGGGGGAACGTCCGGCACGGGAACCTCCGGAACGCGTGCCCGTGACTCCGGATCGAAGCCCTGATCCAAGCGGTACCCTCCACATGCGCTTGCGACGCAGATGACTCGACCCGGGAGCAATTTTCCGCGTTCTGCCTCGATCCAGTCACCGTCGATCCAGTCCCACACCCAAGCCCGCATGCCGCCGCGAAGCCCGGGTTTTCTTTTTGTCTTTGTCTCTTCTCCGCACAACCAGTCACGGGCCTTCAGAAATGGCACGGCACACAGTTCTCGCCGGTGCGGACGACGGGCAGGTGACGGTGATTCTTCCTTGCCGAGATCGATCCAGAACACTGGCAGATCTCGCTCATCACCCGACCGAATGAATCGGCTGATATCCAGATCGGCACCCGTGAGGTCGGGCGTCGTGTCGAACAGTTCGTCAAACTCCTTGCGAAGCAAAAGATGCGAAGGAGCGTAGGGGAACAGCCGCTGCCTGGCTTCGCCCGTGAGTGACGATTCGAAATTTTCGAGGGCCTTGATCCCTACGTCCGGCAAGGTCTTGACCGCCTCCCATGCGGTCTCAAGTTCGGCTGCGTCATAGGGAGCCGAGTCGTCGGCATTCTTCCGGCGATCGACGACAAGCACACTTCCACCGCCGCCATACCGCGCACATCGACCAAACCGCTGCACGAGACTGGGCCACGGCGCCAGTTCGGTCACCAAGCAACCGGCGGAAATGTCCACGCCAGCCTCGACGACCTGTGTGGCAACAATGATTCGGTCCACGCCAGTCGCGCACGCGGTGCGATTAAGAAAACGCTCCCTCCATGACGCTCGCTCGTGCGGGCGAAATCGGCTGTGGACCAAGTCCAAATCACCCGTGCGGCCGAGCGTTTTCAGGGCCTCGAAAGTCCGGCACGCGCGGTCCACGGTGTTGCAGACAACGAGCGTGATCCTTCCGAATTCGCCATCGACGAGTTTCGCGTGTTCCTCGAAGATTTTGGAGGCAAACCCGCGGTGGTCGGCAGGGGATGTCGACTCTGTCGCCGCCACCTTCTCAATGTCCCACAGGCTACCGTTGCGATCGGCAGCAGGAACCTCGCAAGGTCTTTCCGCCCATGAGGGATGATGGTCGGCGGTATCGACACTCCGCAGCCAGTCGGGCTGAAGGGTCGCGCTCATCCACCATGTGTGGCAAGGTCGAAGATGCTTTGAACGGTCGCGATCACGGAAAGCCTGAAGCTGAGCCGACGTCGCCAGCCCGACGTCCATGAGTTGGACTTCGTCCATGATCCACAAGGCGTCCTGGTTCAACAGGCCAAACTCCATTGGCCACCGCGCCCGTCCGCTTGCGTAGCCGCGATTCAACGCCCGCGACAAGAGCATGTCTTGGGTGCCGATAATGATGGCGGGTCGCTCGGGATAGAGAAACCATTCCTTACTGTCCTCGCCACCCATTGCGATGTGGATCGTCGGGCGATGATTCTCGGGAATCTGCTTCGCCAGTTGTTGGGCGACGTGCTCTGTCTGTTCGACGAGCACACGCATCGGCAGGCACCAGATCAACCTTCGGGGCCAAGCCGCATCATCTCGATGTAAACGGTGAAAACCCCAGGCGGCGAGAACCCCTTCGGTTTTGCCTAAACCCGTCGGAATACGGATCAACCGGGTGCGACACGTCGCGTCTTCCGCGAGCTCACCTTGCCATGGTCGTGGCACGGAATGGCCTGTGAGATTGGCAAACCATGTTTGAAAGTTATGGCTGGTCATGTTTGCTTGATCCCGCGAGCTGATCGTGCCCGCGGCATCCCTCCCTTCGGGGACCTGAACATATGATCGAACCGCCATACGTCAAGTCGGGGGGATGGGCTTCGCGAGTCGCGCGTCGTCGTGGCTTTCTTGGTCGTTTTCTCGCACGTGATTCTCCAAACCCGAGGGACAAGGTTGGTCCCTGTCTCAAAAAAATTTTGCCTTTCGCGAAATTCCCGTGAAAAAGCGGGGTCAGCGGAAGACCCCTGCCGGGTCGATCCCGGTCCGGCACCCGCCGCTCAGGGCCCACTGGAGCGGTGATGCCTGTGGTAAAATTCGTTCATGATCGACATCGACCAGACCCTGAGCGAGCTCACCGCGCTTCCTGTCCAGGACCGCCTGCGGGTCGTTCAGTCGCTGTGGGACAGCATCCCTGATGATGCTCCGATTGAGATTTCGCCCGACCAGCGGGCGGAACTGCTGCGACGGATCGAAGCCTACAAACAATCGCCAGAACAGCTCCTTACATGGGACGAGGTTCTTGATCGGCTCCGCGACGCGGGATGAGGTTCTCGCTCCGGTTTCGGCCTGAGTTTGCCGCTGATCTCCAGGCGGGCCGCCGCTGGTACGACGCCCGGTCCCCGGGGCTTGGCGCGGCGTTCGCGCTCGAGTGCTCGAGAACCCTGGCCAGAATTCATCGAAACCCGGACTGGGTAGCTGCCGATGAGGCTGGCATTCGTTCTCGCCGGATAGACCGCTTCCCGTATGTGATCCATTTTCTCCTGGACGGGGACGTGATCGTCGTTCTGGCGGTCATGTTCGGAGGCCGTGATCCATCGGCATGGCAAGGGCGGATCTGACCGCGACGTTTCGGCGGACAGGCGGTTCCCAAACGTCACCCAAGCTTTTTTTGTCTGGTCCCAGGCTTGACCCCCCAGAACGGCGAACTAGCCTCGACCGTCGCGGGGTATGGCAGTCAGGGCTGGGTCACGACCAGCGAAAGAAGCACGGGGGCGGCATCATGCGAACCACGTATCTCGTCTGCTACGACATCCGCGACGACAAGCGGCTGCGGAAAGTCTTCCGCACCATGCGGAACTTTGGCGACCATCTTCAGTACTCGGTCTTCGAGTGCCAGTTCACGCCGATCGACCTGGCCAAGTGCCGCCACACCCTCGGCGAAATCATCAAGCACAACGAAGACCAAGTGCTCTTCGTAGACCTCGGGCCCACCGAGGGTCGCGGTGACCGTGTGATCTCGTCTCTCGGCCAAGCGTATGTGGCGATCGATTCCCCTTGCTACGTGGTGTGAACCCATGGCTGCTGCTGACATTTCCGAAGCCGATGCGGGCGTGAACTACATGCCGGCCCGGATGCTCAACGAGTTTGTCTATTGCCCGCGGCTCTTCTACTACGAGCATGTCGAAGGCGTGTTTGCCCACAACCGTGAGACGGTCGAGGGGACAATACGCCACTCCCGTGTCGATACGGGCTCGGGTGCGCTCACGAATGCCGACGCACTCACCGATGACGACAAAATTCACGCCCGCAGCGTCACGCTCTCGAGCGATTCTGTCGGCCTCATCGCGAAGATGGACTTGATCGAGGTGGCCGACGGATCGGTCGTGCCCGTCGACTACAAGCGGGGCTCGCCGCGGACCGTTGCCGATGGAACGCTCGACGTGTGGGATGCCGACAAGGTGCAGCTTGCCGCCCAGGCGATCGTCTTGCGAGACAACGGCTACACCTGCGACGAGGCAGTCCTCTACTACGCGATGACGAAACAGCGGGTCCGTATCGTGATCGACGACGCCACTGTTCATTGGGCCATTGCGAAGCTCCACCAGGCGCGTGAGGCGAGCGCGTCGAGCATGATTCCGCCGCCGCTCGAAGACAGCCCAAAATGCCCGCGGTGCTCGCTTGTGGGCATTTGCCTGCCGGATGAAACACGGATGGTACGGCTGCTCGATGATGCCCTACCGGCAGAACCCGCATCAACGGCTGAGCCACCGGCAGCGATGCATCTGCCCGCCGCCGCCACGCTCGCGCAGCAAGAGATCCGCCAGCTTCTTCCCGCCCGCGATGATCTGAGGCCGTTGTATCTCAACACCCCAGGCCTCCGAGTCGGCAAGAACGGTCAGGTGCTCCGGATTCAGGAGAAGGACCGGGTCGTCGAAGAAGTGCGCATCAACGAAATCTGCCAGGTGAACCTTTTTGGCAATATCCAGATCACGACGCAGGCGGTGCAGACGCTCTGCGAGCTTGACGTGCCCATCGGCTACTTCTCGATGGGCGGCTGGTTTTACGGGATCACGCGGGGACTTGGTGAACGAAACGTGGCGCTGCGGCGGCATCAGTTTCGGCTTGCCGATGATCCCGCGTTTTGCCTTCAGGTGGCCAGGGCGCTCGTCGCAGGCAAAATTCGCAACCAGAGGACGATGCTCCAGCGGAATCATGTCGAGCCGCCTTCCGCAGCAATTGGGCAGATGAAGTGGGCTATCGATCAGGCCGAGAAGGCAACCTCGCCTGAGGAGCTTCTTGGCATCGAGGGCAATGGCGCCCGGCTCTACTTCGCCCACTTCTCCGGCATGGTAAAAACCGACGACGAGCCGTGGAGCGCGAGCCAAGGGGAGCCGCTGCTTTCGTTTGACTTCACGACCCGCAACCGCCGGCCGCCTCGGGATCCGGTCAATGCGCTTCTCTCACTGGCATACAGTGTGCTCGCCAAGGATTTGATGATCGTCTGCCATGCGATCGGCTTCGACCCGTTCATCGGCTACTACCACCAGCCGCGCTACGGTCGGGCACCCTTGGCCCTCGATCTCATGGAACCGTTTCGGCCGCTCATCGCCGATTCTGCCGTGCTCTCTGCGATCAACACCCGGATGGTGCAGCCGGAGGATTTTGTGAGGGCAGGGGACGCGGTGTCGCTCACGCCGTCTGGTCGCAAGGCGTTTTTCCGGGCGTATGAGCAGCGGATGGACACGCTCGTCACGCACCCACTCTTCGGGTATCGTGTGAGCTACCGGCGGATGCTGGAGGTTCAGGCACGGCTGTTGGCGAGGCTCGTGACCGGGGAGTTGTCGATGTACCCCGTGTTCACGACGCGGTAGCTGCCTCTGGGCGTTGCTCGTTGACAACCCGGTCTTGTCTCACCGCCCGCGAGCGGCGAGGTGACGTTGAAACCCCGGCGACTGCTCGCAGGCTGAAAACCCCGGTCGTCATGTGCGTTTTGCTCGTCGATCGTTAGGCACGGAGCCACCGACACCAGGATCTGGCCGTGGTGCTCGCAAAGCTCGATCGCGCGTGTTGCGAGCACAGGACTTGAGAAGGTACTCTTTCCGC
>JBGTKO010000050.1:0-2531 GCA_041744595.1 Pirellulales bacterium | reverse complement strand
ATGCCGCCCGAAGAAGGGACGGGCTCGGCGGGGCTTCAGGATGATCGTTGCCGTGGGCAGGCCGTCAGGCATGCACGGCCTGCCTCGCTGCCCCGGGAGCGATATGCGGCGGCGACAGCACGTCCGTACCGGGATCAATCGTCACGCTTCGGCCCTTCTCCCGCTGGGCCTTGCGGCGATCATTTCGTAGTACGCTTGCCGCGAAGAGGCCACCAAGCGGACCCGAGAGCAGTGCCGGCAGGAAGACGAGGTTGCCCACCAAGGCGATGGTGAGCATCGAAAGCATCATGTAGCCAAACCGCTGAGTCGGTCCAAAGGGCGAGAGGGCAAACACCGACAGCCCAATCCCGATCACGCCCCAACTCTGGTACATCGCCCGGGCACATCCCTTGTAGGCAAGCATCGTGGCTTGCTTGCGGTCGAGCCCCTCGCTCGTGCCACGGCGGAACCAGAGCATGAAGTGAACCACGTCGTCAACGGTCACGCCGAGCGCCACGCTGGGAGCCATCACGGAGCCGATGTCGACCAGAAGCGATCCGATGCCAAGCGACTTGAGGCCGAGATTGCCCCAGCCCATGCCGCCAAACACGAGCACCGCCGGGAACGCCGCCGGCAAGAGGAGCACAAGCCCCGCCGATGCCGCGCGACACAGCAGGATCATCACCGCCACGATGATGAGGAAGTCCCAGATGAACCCGACCTTGAGGCCGTCAAGCAGGGAATGCTGGGCCTTGTAGACCAGTGGCACGAGGCCGGTGTATTCAACTTCGACCCCGTCAACGCCATCGGCCTCGAGCTCGGCGAGGATCGGAGCGATTTCCTGCTGAAGCTCCGCCTTGAAGTCAGCGTAGTCGACTTCCTTGACGGCGCTTACGCGGGCACTGATTCGCCAGAGCTCTTCGGTCCGTTCCCGGGTGGGAGCCGGTGGAGACACAGGGGCCTCCATGAGGCCGGCCGAGATGGCAAGCGACGCCATCGTGGAGACTTCCGGAGGCGCGGGCTGAGGGCCAACCGGCACCTCCACCTCGGCCTCGCGGAGGTAATCACCTTCCATGAACTCATCGCGGTGCCGTTCGAGCGTCCTGGAAAGCGTTGCCTCCCGTCGCGCCTGGCTCATGCCAATGATCTTCGAGAAGACGCTCCCACCGCCAGAGACATCGATTCCGCGGCTGAAGGTGACCGTCGAGAGCGAACTGCCCACTTCATGGAGGCCCGCGATCTTCTCCTGCACCCGTTCCACGAGCTCCATCCGTTCACGGAAGTCGAGCGGGCAGGCCGCATCGTCGATCCGCACGAGGATCTCCATCGGCACGAGCGGCCCGAGGTGCTTCTCGAGCCAGTGATAGTCGGTGCGAATGCGAGCCTTCGATGAAAACAGCCGCATGAGTTGAACACTGGTCTCGATCCGGGTCATGCCGTAGCCGACACCCACCATCACGAGCAGGCAGGCTGCCGTGGCGAAGGCATTGTGGTTGGTGATCCACTGGCCCACCTTCCACCATGGGCTCTGCTCGATCGGCCGCCACGTGCCGTCATCCTCACCGTCAGCGGCGGCCCCGAGCTTGAGCCGCGGCGGAAAGAGCTCGAGGAGCGCCGGCATGAGCGTGACGATCACGAGAAAACTCACGACCACACCGATGGACGAGAAAATCCCGAACATCCGAATAGGCACCAGCTCACTCACGGCGAGCGTCGCGAGACCCACGGCGGTCGTGCCGGTGGCAAGGGACAAGGGCAGCAGCGCGTGCTGGAGGGCATGGCCCGCCGCGCCTTCCCGCTTGCCGGTCTCCGCGATCTGGTCGCGGTAGTAGTTGGCCAAGTGGATCGCGCCGCTCGTCGTGGCGACGTACACCAGCGACGGCATCGTCAGGAGGATCGCATCAACGGGATAGCCCGAGTACCAGACAATCGCCAGGCATGAGAACATGCTGTACACACCGGAGGCGATCACGATTCCAACGAGCGCCTTGCTCCGCAGGCTCCACCAGCTCACGATAAACCCGACGACGAGCGAGAGCCCGAACAGAATGGTGACACTCGCCTGGCCAGCCTTGTCAATCGAGACGTTATCGACGGGCGGTCCACCCATGTGGAGATCAGGCTCGGGAATACCGAGCTCTTTGATGGCGACGTTTTTGATCTCGTCAATCGCGCCGTGGAGATTCGCCCTCGCGGCATCGGAGAGCGTGAGCACGAGGCAGGTCTGACGAGCGGCGATGTCGTCTTCGATGGAGCCTGCCTCGACACCCTCGGGGGGAGGGCCGATTACCGCACCGGTGAGCCGTCGCACCGCCTCGTCTTCTTCGAGGCTCAGTGGCTCGGCCGTCATGAGCGCCACGGCACGGGGACCCGTCTGGGCGGTCTTGAAGTAGAGGGTTCGCTCGATCCGGGCCGCCTCTTCGGGCGGCGGCAGGAGCTTCGTTGCCAAGAGCTCGAGCCGAGGATCGGCCATCGTGCAGCCGTCCCAGGAGACAAGGATGAACTCCTCGCCCTGGAAGTTCTGCCGGAAGAACTTGTACGTCTGGGTCTCG
>JBGTKO010000049.1:0-2908 GCA_041744595.1 Pirellulales bacterium | reverse complement strand
CGACGGCCACGCGCCGCTGCCGGGGGGGAGACGGGGTCGCCGCGGGCCGCGGCTCCGTCGTGATCTCCACCGCCGACTCGGCCCAGGAGCGCGGGTCGGCCTCGACAAGCACGCCGCGGGTCGATGCGACTTTCTCCTCGGTCACTGGATTGAACCGGCCCGCGAACAACTCCGGTGCCGAGAGCGGATCGAGCGGCCCGTCAGTTGCGAACACCTTGATCGTTTCACGGCCGAATGGTGGCCCGACCACCCACCGAAACGTATCCTTCTCCTCAGGAATCACGACATCCCGGCCGGCGACGATCCGACCATCCCGCTGCCCGGCATTGGGGAAGATCTGGAACACCTTCCCGTCGGCCTGGCGATAGAGCACGTGAAGGTGGGCGTCTCGCTCCGACCGAACGCGCAGCGTAAGTTGGTCACCCTCGCGGTAGGTGCGGTCGGGACGGTCGACCTCGACATGGACGTAGAAAGACGGCTCTTCCTGCCGGATCTCGTCAGGCTCGACTCGTACGCCGCGCCCCCCATCCGCCAGTGGAACCTCATGTTCGCCACCAGAAACGAAAGGCGGGGCGGACCAGCCGCGGCCAATCATGAGGCACGCGACTGCAATTGCCGCGGCGCACACCAATCCTCTGCGACCGTGAATGCCGTTCATGTCACCGCTCGCCTCCGCTCGAATCAGGTGCCTTTGGAACATTTTCAGCCTCGGTGTGGCGGAGCACGTCGCTCTGGATGAAGGCCTCAGCGTCGTCCAGGGTCGCTCGCAACGTGGCTACGACGGTAGCGCTGACCTCACGAGTGACCTTGGACGCGATCAGCTCACGCTGGGCGTTGAGCTCACGGCGGGCCTCGTCCACCCGTTCGATCAGACTGGCCAGCTTTGCCGCAGCAGCCTCCGTCGCCGATGCGCCCAGCCGTTCGCCTGCTGGCACGGGCGCCGCCGCCAACCGATCCCTGGTCGCCACGAGGGAATCGCGCGAACGGATGAGTAGGCCATCGAGATGAGCAGCAAACCCTGCTGGGTCGGCCTGCTGGGCCGCCGGATCCCAGCCCGCGACCCTCGGTCGATTGGAGAGCACCACGACGCCCACCAGTGCCGCAATCAGGCATCCGGCAATCCATATTCCCGCGCGGCGTCTCATGTCAGCGGGATTGCGAGGTTCATCGGCCATGACGGAGTCTCCTTGTGGGCTTCCTGGCGAGTATCGCGTTCCAATTCAGGGCCGAAGGTAGACCGGTGGAGTCGTGTTGTCGATCAGTGTCGGATTCTGCTCCACCCCCTGCTCGGCTGCATAGCGGGTCACCGCGTCTCTAACGGCCTCGAAGCCGTCCTTGAGTGTGACCGGCCCGCCCGACTCTCGCAATTTCCTGACCAGGAAGTATGTCATCGCGCTCATGTCTCGCTCCCGCCTTTCCAACGAGATTTGGCTGGCCTGGGAGGCCGAGAGCATCGCGAGCTCGCGCTGGCCGAGATCCTTGGCGCGGGCCATCTCGCGCTCCAGAAAATCAAACCCGCCGTTGGCAGGAGCCGGCGGCGACAGCAGCGGGGCCGTGACGCCCTTCGCCCCCTTGGCAGCACCGCCGCTGTGGCATGTGTCGAGGATGAGCACCACCTTCCGGCCGTCGAGATCCTGCAGCCACCGGGCGAATGTGTCGTCGATGACGGCGGTTCTCCGGACCGTGTCAATATCGTCTGTCCGAATGTCATGAGGAATGAGCATTTCGTCAAATCCGTCCTGCTCGTCGCCGTTGTCGTCAGCAATCCTGGCACCGTGACCTGACCAAAAGATGAAGACGGTGTCTCCCGGCCGGCTGGCTGCAGGCAGCGTGCGGCGGATCGCCTTTTCGATGGCGGCCCGGGTGGCATGTTCGTTGACGAGCACCTCCGCCGCATCGAGCCGGCACTTCTCCTTCATCACCTTCGCCATCTCCTGGGCATCGACGTGGCAGACGTGCAGCTGATTGATGGCCGGGTCGGCGTAGGTGCTCAACCCGATAAACACGCCCACACGGCGGGTGTTCTGAGCTTGCGACTGCTGGCCGGACTGCGATTGCTGCTGCGACTGCTGCTGCTGCTGGGCCGTACCGACGGCCGTCGTCGTGATCGTCACGTCGTGCTCGGCCCAGTCGCGACGGCCGGTGGACTCGACCTGCACTCCCTTGAGATCTTCGGCCGTGAGCGCCGTGACATCGGCCGTGACGAGTTTGTCATGCTGCACCGCTTGCAGGGGCTCGAGCGTGACGATCGCTTTGAGCGTCTCCGTGCCTGCGGGGGGCGCGATCCGCAGCCGGAAGCCGCTGGATGATGCCGGAACCGTCACGTCACTGCCTGCACGGATCGCGTTGTCGGACTGGATCTTGTTGGGAAACAGGCACGACACGTTCTCGTCGGCATCGACATAGAGGAGGTAGAGATACCCGTCGCGTTCCGACCGCACGGTGACCTTCATCTCATCGCCGATCGTGTACCGACCACTGGCGTGATCAACGCTCACTCGCACGCCGAACGGCGCGTGGTCGTTCCGAATCTTCTCGACGACGGCGCCCCGACCTCCCTGGATCTGGTCGGCCAGGGCGGGAGATGCTTGACCGACAGCGGCGAGCGCGACGAGGGTCGTCACTGCGAACAACAAGAGGCGACCCTGGGGGCTGAAAAGAGGCATGGGGATGTCCTTTCTGAATGGAGAGCGTGACTGTGGCATGGGAGAGAGCAAGCTGTAGGAAAATTAGTTTCTTGGCGCGGGCACCGGCGCCTGCTGCTGGGTCTGCTGCGGCTTCCCGGCCGGAGCCTCGGCGGGCGTGACGAGAAACAGCACCTCGTCGCAAGCGAACCGGCCGAGGAGCGCCGTCGGATCCGGGAGCGTGGGCACGGCGCGGCCCCCCTGCGGGCCCTGCACCACCGCCC
>JBGTKO010000048.1:0-1561 GCA_041744595.1 Pirellulales bacterium | reverse complement strand
GGCACGAGGCTACGGGAGCCCGGAGGTGCGACCGGCCGGGCGGAGGCCCGGCAAGCGAAGCGGGGCCATGGATGGCCCGCGCCGCGTGTAACTACTCGCAGTGCGGCTCCAGGGCCGCAATCTTGCTCACACGGCGGGCGTGTCGGCCGCCTTCGAACGGCGTGTCGAGCCAGGTGCGGATGATCTTCTCCTGCATCTCAGCGCCAATCATCTCAGCCGACAGACACAAGACGTTGAGATCGTTGTGACGCCGGCTCATCTCGGCGGTCACTTCGTCGTGGCACGTCGCCGCCCGTATGCCTGTGATTTTGTTGGCGGCGATCGCCATGCCCACGCCGGAGAAGCACATGAGGATCCCACGATCGACAGTGCAGTCAGCCACACGACGGGCCACATCGGCCGCGATGTCTGGATAGTCGACCGACTCCTCGCTGAACGAGCCACAATCGACGACCTCGTTCCCGAGTCGCTCGATGAGGCCAATGAGCCGGTGCCTCGTCTGGATGCCGCGATGGTCGCTCCCAATGGCTATCCGCATCGATTTCTACGTGCTCCCTGGTAGGTCGCCCGACAGGCCAATCGAGCCCGGCGGAGGCAGCCCTAGTGTATCCAGTCTCGAGTTCAAGTGCTCGCGGATCTGGCCAGCACAGGCTCGGTAGGTTTCGAGACTCCCGCCGATGGGGTCGATCACGTCGCGGCGGTCCGGTGAAAGCAGGGCCACGCGGCCCCCCGCCGTGGGAAACTGTGCGAGCAGGCCGGCCCGGTGGGATGCCGTCATGGTGAGGATCACGTCGGCCTGGCGTACAAGCGACTCCGTCAGCGGCTGGCTTTCGTGATGGCGAAGGTCGGCGCCGGCCTCGGCCATCACTTCCACGGCATGACCACTCGCCGGCCCGCCGGCCCAGGCGGCCAGGCCCGCGCTTGCCACGACCACCCCATGCTGGTCGATCTCGTCCGGCTGGCAGCCCAGCCGTTCGGCGACGATCGTGCGAAAGACCGCCTCGGCCATCGGGCTGCGGCATGTGTTCCCCGTACACACGAAGAGCACCATGAGACTCGCAAGGCGTCGCAGCGTGTCGTCCGTGACGATGCCTGGACGCACGACGCGGAAGGTCTCACCGACCAGTTCGATTGTCGAGGCAGGCTGGGCATACCGAGCACGACCGTCATCCAAAATGATCGCGAGCCGATCGCCACCGACCGTCGCCACATCCTCGGCGGTGACGACCGAGCCTCCGGGCCCGGTTGGCTCGGCAAGCATGACTGGCCCAGCGAGCATCCGCATGCAATCGGCAAGCATGGGGTGACCGGGAATACGGAGCCGCAGCCGGCTCGCGCCTGTCACAGCCTCGCGAACACTCTGCGGGAGTCGTTGCACGAGGCTCTCAGGATGATCATCGGGCACAATCATCGACACTGGCCCTGGCCAACACCGCCGCGCGAGCCGGCGGCCCACCGGCGTGATCCTGGGCGCCCAGTCGAGTGCCTCGTCGGCGCTTTTGAGGGCGAGTGAGAGCCGTGGCTCATCGCCTCGCACAGGAGTCAGCGAGACAAGTGCCTC
>JBGTKO010000047.1:0-2100 GCA_041744595.1 Pirellulales bacterium | reverse complement strand
GGCATGAACGGTGCCAGCCGGAATGAAGACGCAATCGCCAGGCACAGGCTCGAAGGAGTGGAGCACGGCCTCGCAGGTGCCCGCGCGGATCGCAGCGGCCAGGTCAGACGGGCTCACGCCGTCCTGAAGGCCAGCATAGATGCGGCTCCCGGCCTCAGCCGCGATGACATACCACGCCTCGGTCTTGCCACGATCGGGCGGATCGAGAAGGGCCGCGCGTGCATCATCGGGATGGACCTGCACCGAGAGCACCTGGTGCGCATCGAGAAACTTGAAGAGGAGCGGAAAGGCTGGCACTGGTGCAGCTCGGCCGAGAAGCGCGGAGCCGTGATCGCTGACAATCGCCCCAAGCGTCATGCCAGCCAGCGGGCCATCCGTGACCACGCTCTGGTCCGACCCGCGATCGACGAGCTCCCATGACTCCGCATAGTCCTCACCAGGAGACAGATCGCGTCCGAACGCGGTGGCAAATCGGCGGCCACCCCAGAGATAGCGGCGGTAGACCGGCGCGAGGATGAGCGGCGGTAAGGGTGCCCCCAGGGCCTCCGATGAATGAAGTCCATCCATAGCCATCAAGAATACCGCTCCAGGATCACGCCAATCCCGAAACAGCAAATCGAAAACAGCAGCATGACGAGCATCGGCCCGGACGTGATCCGACCGCCCAACTCGAGCATGACTGCCAAGGCCGGCATGACGAGACCAATCATCTGCCCGAAGCGACCAATTACTCGCATGAGCCGGAGCAACATCCACGGGTGCCGACGGCCTCTGACCGGGTGCTGAAGTGGGGCACACCGGACGCCGACGCCTTCTCAAGCCGATCGACATCAGGCTGCGAGAGGCCACACGCCCGGATCAACCCACCTTCACGGCGAACGCGCGTGCCAACTTCAGCAATGGCCCCGATGAGAGGCTCATCGATCGAATCGATCCGATCGAACTCGAGAACCACGCGATTTGCTTGATGCTCGAGAATCATGCACCAGATGGCGTCCGCGATGTCGGTGTCGTGGCTGGCCGTATCAGCCCCCAACTCCAGTCGCACAAAGAGCCAGTCTGGCCCACGTTCGGCCGCCAGTTCCCATGAGTGCCCCGTGACCGCGGCCCGTTCAGGAGCCTTCGCTGACTTCATGCTTGTCGCCATCTCACGATCCCTCAGTGACGTGCAGCAGTCCCCTTGAATTCCCTTTTAGGGCGAGCGAAATGCCCGTCGAACCCCTCGCTGCTTCGGATCATCGTACGCGGCTAGCATCCCGTGACAAGGCGAGTTTCTGAGCATGACTGGCCTAGGCAACGGTCCACACGGGACGGGCTTGCCGCTGCGGCCAGGGCGTCCATACTGCCTTCAGGACACTTCCCCGAATCAACAGGAGACACTTCATGACACGGCTCGGCGCGGTCACGTTCAAGGGCACCCCTCTCACGCTCGTCGGCAACGAAGTCGCCGTGGGAGCCCCCGCTCCTGACTTCGATCTCATGTTCTACAAGGATGGCATGCAGCACGTACGAAAGGCTGACCTCCTAGGCAAGCCCTCCATCATCAGTGTCGTGCCCTCGCTCGACACGCCGGTCTGCCAGGTTCAAACGCGGACGTTCAACCAACGCCTCGCCGAGCTTGGCGACAAGGTCAACGCACTCACCGTGAGCCTCGACCTGCCATTCGCCATGAACCGCTTCTGTGGTGCCGAAAATATCACCGCTCTCAGGGTGGGCAGCGACTACATGAACCGCGACTTCGGTACCGCGTGGGGTGTGTTAATAGACGAGCTGAAGATCCTCGCCCGAGCCGTCTTCGTGGTCGATGGCGAAGGCGTCGTGCGATATGCCCAGGTCGTCAAGGAAGTTGCCGAAGAGCCTGACTACGACGCAGCCATCGCCTCACTCGAAAAGCTGGCGTAGTCCTGCCCGAATGGCTTCACGCGGCGCGGGCCTTCCATGGCCCCGCTTCGCTTGCCGGGCCTCCACCCGGAAGTCAACCGGCCCTCCAGGCCTTGCCCGGGAAGCTTCACGCGGCGCGGGCCTTCCATGGCCCCGCTTCGCTTGCCGGGCCTCCGCCCGGAAGTCAACCGGCCCTCCAGGCCTTGCCCGTCCTCGATA
>JBGTKO010000046.1:0-18527 GCA_041744595.1 Pirellulales bacterium | reverse complement strand
TCAGCATTGATCCGCTCTGCGGATCAATAGCGGCCCCAGCCTCCTACGCCGGCTCCATGGCACGGGCAACCTCGAGCAGATGCCGTATTCGCAAGCGGATGGCCACCCTGTGGCACGGTCACTCCCCGTCGTAGCCCAGTTGCTCCGCAACTGGGTGAATGCGGTCTGCACTCGCACGGCCGCCCGGCGGAATTCTCTGGCGACTCTCTCTTGCGCCTTCCTGAAATGCCGATACGTTGTGGTGGGCCAAGCACGGCCGAGATGGCACGGGGAGACTCAGCGGCTCGTGGCAACTCCAGCCGAACAACCGAAACGGCCTCGAACCCGCCGAATCATCCTGGATTCGGGGCCTGTAGCGATTGCGCCGACTGCGACGAGCCTCTTGGTCGAGCGGTTCTTGGAGCATGTCCGCCACGAGCGCGGGCTCGCCACCAATACCCAGACGGCCTACGCTCGGGACCTCCGCGACTTTGCCGGCTGGCTCAGTGGCCGATCGGTCGGTTCGCTCTCGGTCCGCGACCTCGGCGATTATCTGGCATTCCTGGCCAAGCGGGGCCTTGCGAGAGCCAGCATTGCTCGGCAGGCCGCGACGCTGCGAACCTTCTACGCGTTTCTTCAGCTCGAGGGGGTGATCACCGAGAGCCCTGCGGAGCTCATCGCTCCCGGCCGCCCCGACGACGCGATCCCGGGCACGCTTTCGCCAGGACAGGTCGATCGGCTGCTCGGAGCCCCTGATGCAGCTACCGCGAATGGCCGCCGCGATCGGGCCGTGCTGGAACTTCTCTACGCAACCGGCTGCCGGGCATCGGAAGTCTCCGGAATGCGGCTCGCTGACGTTCACTTGGGAGAGGCGTTTTGCACCTGCCGAGGCAAAGGAGACAAGGAACGAGTCGTTCCCCTTGGCAAACGGGCGATCGCCGCCGTCTCAGTGTGGCTCGAGCGATCCAGGCCCCAGTTCGCGGCACGTGCGGGCGGTCAGCCCTCCTGGATGATTCTCTCCGCCCGAGGCAACCGGCTCTCACGGATGCGGATCTGGGAGATCGTTCAGGAGCATGCCGCGGCAGCCGGCATCCCTCCAGGCATCGGGCCCCACACGCTCAGGCACTCCTTCGCCACACACCTCGTGGCTGGCGGGGTCGATCTGCGACACGTCCAGGAGATGCTCGGCCACGCGAGCATTGCCACGACCCAGCGGTACACCCACGTCGATGCCGGCCGCCTCAAAGCCATCCACGGAAAATTTCACCCCCGCCGGTAGGGTGGGCTCTCAGTGAGCCGGCGTCGCTGCTTACTTCGCCTTTTTGGGCGGAGAGAACTTGATCTTCTTGATCAAGGGGATCACCTCGCTGCCTTGCACAATGCCCGAGGCAGCCGTGATCGCGCTGATGACATGGTCGTATTTGAGGGCAGGGTCGCAGTCGAGCTCGAGCTCCGTGATCTCGGCCCGAGAGAGATCGTTGCCGAAGATCTTGACGATCTCTTGCTGGAGTGCAGCGGTGAGTTGCTCAGAGGCCTTCTGCTTGGCATTGCGGGCAGGGCCGAGTTGGTCCTTGTTTCCTTGACGCGCCGCCTCCATGGCATTGTCGAGCATTGCGTCGGCTGACGCTATTTCGTCGAGGATGTCGCGCCCCACGACGCCTTTGCCGCCGAGCCGCACATCGCTCAGACGACCCTCAGGCGTCGCCGTCATCTTGACGATGATGGGCGGGATCTGGTCTTCGACGCGGCCGTCGCTTGTCCCGATGGGCATCTTGATGTTGAAGTCGCCCTCGACGATCACCGTTTTGAGGGTGAGCATGAAGAACGTGAGCAACTGAAACACGACGTCGATCATCGCCGTCATGTCGATGGGGATCTTGTTGGCGAGCTTACTTTCGCGTTTAGCCATGTCAGGGCCCCTTGTACTCAGCCCGCAGGACGAACTTGTCAAATCCCTTCACCTGGCAGGTCTTGATGATCTCCTGCACGTCGCCCGTTCGGGAACGGCTGTCGGCTCGAACGACCACGGTGGCCGCCGATGGCTCCTTGCTGGCCGCCACCATCACGGCCTTTTCGTTCTCGAGATAGTCACCGAGAGCATCGAGGGCGACGGGCTCACCGTTGTAGATCACCCGCCCATCGTCCATGAGCTGGAGCGTGAGCGGCTCGATGTCCGAGTTCTCCACCGGCTTGGCAACCTGGCTCGTGGGCAATTGGATCCGCTGGTCCTGCTCCGACTCGGTGAAGTTAAGGGTGAACATGAAGAACGTGATCAACTGGAACGTGACATCGATCATCGGCGTCATGTCGATGTCGGTGCCAGCCGCTTTCTTCCGCTTCTTCGCCATGGTCGGTTCCGGCCTACTTTTTCAATATCTGGAAGCGGGACATCAGCCTGGTCGTTTCTTCGGTTGACTCAGAGTTGATCTCTTCGAGCCAGTTGCGGAACAACTGGAAAAAGAAAATGGCCGGGATGGCAATCCAAAGTCCGATCAGTGTCGTCACGAGGGCCGTGGAAATACCACCGGCAAGCTGGTCTGGTTTCGGTGCCACTCCCGGATTGTCGGCGATCTTCTTGAAGCTGCCGACCATGCCCGTCACCGTACCGAGAAGGCCAAGCATCGGAGCAAGGGCACCGATCAGCGACACATAGCTGATCTTGTGCTCGAGCTTCATTTGCTCGTCGCCCTGGGCTTCTTCCATGGCAGCCAGGGCGGCGGGGTAGCCGGCTTGGAGTTTGCCCATGCCGGCTGCCAAGACGTGGCCAAGATAGGAGTCGTCGTTCTTGGCTAATTCGTAGGCAGGCTGATACTCCTTTGCCTCAAGGTGCTGTTCAAACTGTGCCGCGAGAGACTCCGGCAATAGGATGGTCTTGCGGATTTGCAAGAAGCACATGACCAGCAGCGCCACCAGGATGAACGAGAGGAGCAAGAAGACAGGCCCGAAGACCCAGCCACATGCTTGAGCGATGTATACGAGCAGATTGCTACCGCCGCCGCCGGCAGACTCTTCAAGCCCTTCGCCCTCTTCCTGAGCGACGACGATGCCCGGCGTCGCGCAGGTGATGACAAAGGCCACGGTGGCGAACAGGCAGGCAGCCATGAGCAGCCGAACCGCGGGCGCTCTGAGAAAACGCCTCGCCAGGCCCCATGATCCGTCATTCATCTGCTCGTTCGCGGCCATGTCCATGAATCGTCTCCTTGGTGAAGGGAAGCGTGTGTCCGTGATGTTGGTTGCCGTGAGGGCCCGGTGAAACGTTCTCGTTCCCCGTTGCGGAACAAGAGTACCCTCGCAGCAGCCGGTGTCTACTGCCCGTGTGGCTCATGAGGACTTTCCGGCTCCCACGAGCTTGGCAGCCCACGGGCTCTGCGGATAACTCGTGACGAGCAATTGGGTCGCCTCCCGGCCCCGCTCCAGTTGGTTGGTGGCATTCCATAATGCGACGAGGTGAAAGAGCGCCTCGGCATGGGCGGTCGGTACGCCGTTGTAGACGAGATCGACCGTCAGGAACGAGATAATGGCATCCTGCTCTTTTTCCTTTCCACCGGCAGCTTTTTGGCAGGTGCCAAGAGCGGTGTAGGCCATGGCCAGAAGGTCCTTGTCTTGTGGCTGAGCTACTCGGATCACGTGATCGGCGACGGCGATGCCCTCGGCAGCCTTGCCGCTCTGCGCGAGGCACCGCGCTCGGCCGAGTGCCGCCTCTTGTTTCTGACGATCACTGGCCACGTCAGTCGCACTCGTTTCGATCTTCTCGGCTGCTTGAAAATCTCGGATCGCCTCGGCGAATTTGCCTTGCTGCATCAAAAGCCCTGCAGTCGCCGATGCAGCCCTGATTCGCATTGCCGGCGGACCAGCATCGAGTTTGCGGTAGGCCTCAGCTGCCTCGGGAAACCTGCCGAGTCGGGCACGGAGGTCGCCGAGGAGTTCGTAGCCCTCATAGAAGCGATGACTGCGGGAATTCTTCTGGAGGAACTGCACGAGCTCTTTCTCCCAATCAGCCACTCCCTTGTCGTCCACAGCCTGCGCATTGGCCGCGATCCAGACGAAGTCATAGTCCTCGCGGACTCTCGGGTCGAAACCCCGCAGGTCGTCGGCATCGATCTTTGTGAGCTCTTCCATCGCGCCGGCAATGTCCCGGCGTCCCAAGAGCCGCCGTGCGCCTCGGAGGGTATCAGGCTCGCCATCGATTGCCAGATCCTCGAGATTGACGATACTCACTTTCTTGATCCCGCCACTGACCTCGATATCAATAGCGTCCGGTGAGACGCTGACGAGCGTCCCTCGGAGGGTCGTCCCATCTCGGGTGGTGACTGTGTCGATCCCAAGACTCGGGACCTGGGTTGCCAAGACTACGAGTGCTGCCACGACGAACTGTCGTGAGACGAGGGAACAAAAGAAAATCATACGAGTAATCATTCATCACCTTTTTTCTGGAAGGCGGCCAGCCCAACGGGGTTTGGCTCACCCCGCTCCTTCTGAATTTGCTTCATGAGTCCGTCGAACTTATCAAACATGTTCTTCCCACCGAGGTCCGGGTATTGCGTGTGGGTAAACGCGATCGTTGTGTCGGCCGTTTCAAGCCGCTTCTTTTTCTCTGCATCGTTGCCGGGGAGACGTGCCCTGGCCAAGAGGCACTCGACCACGCGAAAGCGAGCATTGAAAAACGCATCGCGGGATTGTCTTGATCGTTCGTCCGCCCCCGAGAAGCCCTGACGGGCCAGCCTGTTGGCGATATTCCCCCATCCCCAGATTACGACGGGCTCCGCCTTCCGACCACCGACAGCATCTCGGTAAAGGTCGTTTGCCTTCTTTGCATCACCATTCCTTGCGGCGTCATCAGCGGCTGCCTGGAGCAACTCGGCAGCCTGGATCTGGGTGTCGAGCGAGTTCTGACGCCTCGAATCGGAGAGGTACCAGTCGAGCTGCTCTTGGGCCTGGTCCCATTGCCGAAGCTCCTGATAGATGTTGGCCATCCGGAGTCGGATGGACGGCACAAAACGGGCGACGTCAGGGTCCTCGGACTTCTGAAGCAGCTTTTCGTAGACCTCCGCAGCCCGCTGGAGATAGCCGGTCGCCTTGTCTTTTGACACGACGGCCCCGGTGCCCTTGCCCGATCCGAGCGTGAGGTACGTGGTTGCCACCCAAAACTGGGAAGAAATCTTCGGATCGTTCTTTGCAACTCGGTCGAGAAACGTCTTGAAACCGTTGAGAATCCGATCGGCCTTGGCCCGAACCTGCGGGTCATCGGCCTTGCCCGCGGCAAGCTGTTCGAGCTGTGTCTGAAGGTCACGGCTCATGGCGAGGTACATCGACGTCAGCTTGGCCGAGGCTTCGGCTCCGGTGCCGGCCGCCTTCTCGAGCCCATCCATCGCCTGCTGAGCCTGGTCGAACTTCTCCGCCTGAATGAAAAGGGGAAGGGCAAGCGTGAGAGACGCTTCGGCAAGCGGCCCCTGCTGGAGAACCGGGCTCTTCGAAGCCACGAGCGTCCACGGACCGTAGACCGGCTGCTGCAAGACGGCCAGGGCCTTTGTTGTGTCGTCGTCATCCATGGCGATCTGCACGCGAGAAAGAGCACCGGCGACCGCCAGGGAGCCCATTGTGCCTTCGGGGAGCGACGCGGCGGTCGCAACGCTGGCGAGCCCCTCGTCGAGGGCTTTACGAGCCCGCGCTTTCCAGCCCTCGATCACGTTGGCGTCGAAACCAGCGTCACTTCGACGAGCCTCCATGACCTCTCTCCAGAGTGCGGTGCCCGCACGAAGCAGCACCTCGCCGCGCTGCGGCGCGGAGGGAGATGTTTGGTCGATGAGCTTGATGATTGCCGCGGGATCCCGGGCTGCCACGGCATTGCCGATGGCGATCTGCACGGCATCGCCGCTGTCTTCCGGCCACGCTCGCATGACGATGCCTGCGAACTCGGCGGTCCGCTGCCGCGCGTCGTCTCGGGCCGTGCCTTCGTCCGCCCGCTGGGCCATCTGTTGCAGCGACGACATCACGATCGTGGCAGCTTGGCGGCTCACCCTCGCTTGTGGGTAGTGTTCGACGAGCAGGCGACCGAGGGTTGCGGCCTCGCCGAATTTCTCGCCGCTGTAGAGAAGAAACGTCAGGAGATAGCGAGCCTGATTGATCTGGTCGATCGTGGCGTCCTCGAGCTGGTCGTCAGCCGATCGATCGGCTGACCGTGGCTCCGCGATCCCCGCGAGTTTCATGGCTTCCTCGAGGTTGGCGGCCACCTCATCGCGGGCTGCCGCAGAGGCCTTCTTTGCTGCCTCGATCTTCGCGGCATCTTTCTCTTGGACCGCCTGTTTCTCCTCGAAGAGCCGCTGTTGCATCGTCGCGATCGCGACCTGAGCGTCGTCCCACGCCGCTTGGAAGGTTCGTTCTCCCTCAACGACGGGCTTCCCGAGCTTGGCTGACAGTTCACGGGCCTCGGAAGCGAAGTCAGCGTTGGCCTTGGCCACCTCCGTGACAAGCTTCTTGGCGTCGGCCTGAAGACGGTTCCGTTCGTTTTTGTTCTTCGGATCCTTCGTATCGAGAGCGTCAGCACGTGCGTCGAGGATGACGGCCGCCCGATACTTCAGGCCGAGCCAATCGGCATCGAGTTTGGCACCCGGCAGTCTTTTCAAGTCCTCGAGCGCGAACTTTCTTCCCGAGTCGTCAAGCAGGTCGTATTTTTTCTGGGCGATGAAGGCTTCGAGAGTCGTGTTGAGCGCACGCGACCGAATCAGGATTGCCAGCGGAATCTTCGCCTCGATTGCAACGAGGGGAGCCAGCGTCGTGATGGCGTTATCCCAATTGCCGAGGAGGGCATAGTTTCGGCCTTCGTAGTAACGAGCCAGCAGGCCGGCTCCCTTGGACGGGTACTTGTCGGCAAGCTCTTTGAACAGAGTGGCTGAGTCGGTGATCGTGGTCGTCCACTCCTTGGACTTCTCCGGATAGGCCTTTGCCTTCTCGAATACCGCGGCCGCGGTGGTCATTCGTGTCTGAAGGAGCTTGCCCTGGAGGGCCTCGAGCTCCTCCGTCATTGCGGCGAGATCTCGCAATTCCTGCGGTGTCAGCTTGGCTGGGCCCGCCACGGCATCCTCCTGGCCTTTGGTGGAACCGGTTCCCTTTTCCGCTGCAACGGCATCAGCGGCGGCTTTTCGAGCAGCCAACATTTTCTCGTTGGCTGCTTTGGCCTGGGCAACCTTCGTGCCAGCGATCGTATCGGCCGTATTCTTTGCAGCGACTGCCTGCTCGGCGGCCTTCTTCAAGGCACCTGCCTGCGGACTTCTTCCTGCTTTGGCGGCGGCTGCCTGGGCCGCGTTGGCGTGGGCGGCTGCCTGGGCAGCCTGAGCCTGGGCGAATGCCGCTTCGTCGGCTGCCACCTTGGCGGCTCGTGCCGTTTCGGCTGCTGTCCGCTGCGCTCGTTTCGTGGCGTCGAGTCCGTCGGAACCGGGCCTCCGTTCGCCCCCTGTTGCAGCCTCTCTTGCTTTGAGCGCCTTCACTTTTTTCGTGAGCGGGCGGAGAACCTTGAGCACCGCGTCCTCGGCATTCGTCACGGCCTTGATTTCCTCGCCCTCCTTGGCAGTGCCCTTGAGGCTCTTGATGGCCTCGTCGAAGAACTTGATGGCCTCGGCTCGGAGAGCCTTTTCGTCTGCCCCGGGGCGGGTCGCCTGGTCAGCCTTGGCTCGCCCTCGTTCAACCAGCAGGTTTCCCTTCTGGGTGTAGGCCGCAATGGCCTGACGTTCCTCGATTTGGCCAGATGCGAGAAACGTGTCGAGGGCCTTCTGCGCGTCGTCAAGCAAAATCGCCCGCTTCTTGCTATCGCCTTCGGTCTTGCTCATGGCGACGAGCGCCGCGGCCCGCCGGAGCGGCACTTCCTTTTTGAGTTCCGGTGAGGCGTTGGCGTCCGCCGTCACGCGTTCGAGTACGGCCAGCGAAACATCGGGCATTTGCCGCTCTTCGAGCGCGTCGAGCAGATGGCGGGTCGCAATGTCCGCAGCGGTTTCGGCGGAAGCGTCACGGAGCGTCGCGAGAAAGAGCGGAACGCACAGAAGGAAAATCGGAATGCGCATGGTACTCGAACCTGAGAGGGGAAAAGTTCCGTCGTTATTGTGCGAGGACCACAGGGCGACGTCAAACCACTCACGCCCTGGCACCGCCACGGGGTCACTGGCCGTTGCGACCTCCGCTCCTCCGATGGTTCAGACTCCGAGCAAGGGCTTCGCCGAGCGGCGTCATGTCCCCACGGCGTTGCCATTCCGCAACGAGTTGTTCGAGAGCGGCCGCAAAAGCCGGCCGCGGGCCGACATGGCTCGAGCCAGAGGCGAATTCGCCGAGTCCCGCGGCGAGGAGCAGCTCGCAGCCACGTGGCGATGGAAGGCCGTCCGACACGTCCGTTGACGATCGATTCGGAGCCACGTCGAGCCGCGGGCGGTCGCCCGCCAGGCTTCGCCACGACACCGCCGCTGAGGCCAAGCCGTGGTGAATGTCAGGAGTCCGCGGGATGACCTCGTAGACCACCCGCACTGTTTCGCCGGCATGCAGATCTGTTCCAAGCGAGGGGGCGTCGGCCAAGGACTCGACCGCGGATTGACGGTGGCCGATCAGTCGGTAGCGGGCCACCCGCCGTGGATCGAATCGAACCTCGAATTCGCACTGGCTCGCGACGAGTGTGGCACGACCTGTTGCCTGTTGAACGAGCGCACGGCGGATCGAAACGACATCAGTGCTCGTTCGACCGAATGACGGCTCGCCCCGTTCGGATGAAGACGGTGCCGTAGGGTCGAAGATGACGAATCGTGTGCCTCCGACAGGATCGCAGGCGAGCGTGTCACCTCCGGCAATCGACAGCGCGTTGTGCCAAGCCGACAGCGACTCACGCACCGCTCCCCCAGCAGCCTCAAGGCTGACCGCGTGAGCCACCACGATGATGCGGCTGCCAGGTCGCGTGAGCAGGAGGCCTGCGTCGAGATCTGAAGATGCTGCGGACGACTGCCACTCGAGGTCGGTCGCAAGCGCCGCAAGACGCACTGCATCGGCAGACTCTACCGCGACACGCGGCCGCGGTCCGCACACCACGACGCTGATACGATCATCCGCCGCGAGGTGTCGGGCAAGCTCTCCCATCGCTCGACAGATCCGCCGCCACACCGCCGGATTCCCGGCTGCTGCCTGGTCAAGGACGAGGGTTGCCTCAATCGGGCGACCGCCCCGCTGGATTGGATCGACGGTCGCGGCCACTTCAACGAGGACGGTTCGGGTGCCACCGACGGACCTGAGGCCCCGCACTTCGTGGATTCCCACTGCCACGGGCTGACCCTTCAGGCGACGGGCCGGTGGGGGCTGCATTGCCGCGAGTACCTCCTCGGCCCGGATTCGGCCACGGAGGCTCCGGTCCATTGCCGTGAGTGCCTCGAAACCGTCCGTGCGAAGAGTCAGTGGAGGACGATCCAAAGCGAGTGAAGGGTGGGCGGCGGGATCGACGAACGGCTGCTCGCCAGTGGTCATCTCGAAGGCGAGGTCATAGCCGCGAACCCGAGGCACGGTCCGTCGGGCCGCCGTTGGAATGTCCACCGTTGCCATCCTCGGTGGTCCAAGCATGCCTGGCAGCGGGACTGCCGAGACCGGTGCCCCTCGCACAATCGCCATCATCCGCTGCTCATCGCGGGCGATCGACTCGGGAGGGACGGGACTGGACGGGCCGCGTTCCGAAGGCGGAACACGATTCGGCGCCGTCGCCTGGTCCGCAGGTGGAGCGGTCTTCGGAGCAGTCGGGTCTACGGGCTTGGCCCATGCTCCGTCGGGAATATGGAATCGCATTGGCCACTCGAGCGACGGATCGTCCATGTTTTCGGAAAAGTCGAGACGGGTGATCGTCTTGTCTGCTGGACCCGTCCCCTCGAGCTGCCGAGAAAACTCGATGCCGGCAACCGTGATTACGAACACGAGGCCGAGCGCCACCGCAACTGAGGTGATATCCCGGGCCAGCGAGACAAGGCCCGATCGATGCCGCGGAGCAAGGACGGTGGGACGAGCGAGCGGGATCTTGTCAATTCGCGACGATGTGCCAAACCGAGACAGATCGATCGCCCCGTCTCGATGACGATTCGGCTGCTCCACGATGGCGTTACGAATCCTGTCGGCGAGGCCGGGCGGCACGGGCACCTTGGCCAGCAGGCGGTCGATCTCGTTGTCTGCAAACAATGCCTCCGGCCGCAACCGCGATTGGAGACCTTCGGGCACGGGTGTGCTGCGGAGCGCGTCGTCGATCCTGCGGTGGTCACTCATGGCGCGTCCTTCGTGCGACCGAGGCAGCGGAGCGGCCGTTGGCCGCCGGCTGCGCGAGCATTTGTTCCCGGAGGCGACTGCGGGCTCGGCTGACACGCGACAGCACGGTCCCGAGTGGAATGCCGAGCAAATCCGCCGTCTCCTGGTGCGTTAATTCGCCGACGACCACCAGCAGAAGTGTCTCTCGCAGTTCTGAAGGAAGGGTGCCGAGGGCATTCTGCATGGCCATCGACAACTCGTCGCCGAACGGGTCGGCGTCGTCGCGGGCAGGCTGAACCGGGTCGCCTCCGAATGGAACGTCTCGGTGCCCGTGCTTCCGCCAGTGATCGCTCGCCCGTCGTCTGAGGATCGCCAACAGCCACGCCCGCTCGCTGCGGGACCGGTCGTAAAGGTGTCGGCTGAGCCACGCTGACCGAAACGCATCCTGGACCACGTCCTCGGCATCGTGGCGATTGCCGATCTGGCGAAATGCGACCCGGTAGAGGACGTCGGCGTGTTCGGAGACCCATTGGTCGAAGATTTTGCCATTCGGAGAATCGGATGATGGAGGCATGGCGAGAGTCCGACGGCCCTGGCAAGTGCCCGGAGAGCCCGATGCCCTACCGGAACGAGTTCCCGGAGAGCCCCCCCCAATATTCCCCGTCCGCCGCCGGAACGGGTTTCGTTGGCCGAAGAGGTCAACTCGCCGCGAGGCGGGCGGATCCAGCCAGCCAGGCGGGGAGCTTGCCGGCTCCGGGCAACTTTACCACCCGGGCGGACCGTATTCCGGGGCAGGCAAGGACGGCGGCGAGAGCCTCCGGCGAGGGTTCCTGGTCGAGATTGAGGACGCCGATGGCATCCCCTCCGGGGGCCGCCCGTCCCACTGTCATCTGGGCGATGTTGATGCCGGCCTCGCCGAAGGCCGTGCCCACTCGCCCGATGATGCCCGGCACGTCGTGGTGCGTGAAGACCAGCAGGATGCCATCGAGATAGGCTTCGAGCCGGTGACCCTCGAGCTGCACGAGCCTCGGCATCGATCGACCGAACAGCGTGCCAGCGGCTCGGCGAATACCATCACCAGAGACGAGATCGACAGCCACGACGGAACTGAAGGCGCCGGGATCGGTGCGGCTCTGCTCGACCAGCTCGATGCCTCGATCCCGGAGGAGTACCTCTGCGTTGACGATATTGACGTCCTCGATGGCATGCTCAAGCAGGCCAGCAGCGAAGGCCGCTGTCACGAGCCGTGTGTTGCGGCCGGCGATCTCGCCGCGGTAGGCGATCGAGCACGATCGAGGCTGGGCTGTTTCCAACTGACTCACGAGGAGGCCGAGCCGCCAGGCCAGGTCCAGGAAGCCGCGGACGCCCTCGAGTGCTGCCCAGTCAATTGGGGCCGCGTTGACCGCATGCTTGATCGTGCCGACAGTGAGGAAATCGACGAGAAGCCCAACTCCTTCGACGGCCACCTGCGATTGGGCTTCTTCGGTGCTCACGCCGAGGTGCGGAGTGACGAGGACACCAGGCATGCCGAAGAGCGGACTATCGGTGCAGGGCTCCTGTTCGAATACGTCGAGCGCTACGCCGGCAACGACGCCCCGCTCGAGGCCAACCTTCAGCGCTGCTTCATCGTAGATGCCACCGCGGGCACAGTTGATGAGACGAACACCGGGCTTCAGTATGTCAAGCTCTTTCATCCCCACGAGGTAACGGGTTTCGTCCGTGAGGGGGGTATGGACCGTGAGGTAATCGACATGAGGCAGCATGTCACGGGCGCTCGCGTGGAGCTCGATGCCGAGCTCAGCCGCACGATCGGGAGCAAGGAAAGGGTCGAATCCGAGAACTCGCATGTCGAAGGCCCGCGCCCGGGCCGCCACGGCTTGGCCGATACGCCCGAGGCCGACAATCCCCAGCACTTTGCCCGCGAGCTGGACGCCCATGAACTTGTTGCGGTCCCAGGCGTGTCCTTTGAGGCTTGCATCGGCAGCCGCCACGTTCCGCGACAGACCGAGCAGAAGCGCGAAGGCGTGCTCCGCAGTACTCACGGTGTTGCCGGCGGGCGTGTTCATCACGACGATGCCCTGCCTGGTGGCGGCTTCTTTATCGATGTTGTCAGTGCCGACCCCCGCACGAACAATCGCTCGGAGTCGTGTGTTTCCGGCAAGCGAATCAGCCGTAATCTTCACGCCGCTGCGGCAGATCGCGCCATCGTGGCAAGCGAGGGCGTCCCGGAGCGCTTCTCCCTTGAGGCCGGTCACCACCTCGTAGGTGATGCCCTGCTTGGCCGCAGCATCAAGGGCCGCCAGACCGTCGGGGCTGAGTGTGTCGAGGACAATGATCGAGGGCATGGGAGAGACTCCAGAAGCCGGGGGAGGCCGTACTGCTATCGAGCAGCCCCGGCGTTGGGGCCGGCAGCCAATTCCATGAAGGCCAGCATGTGGTCTCGCAGCGCCTCGACGCCGGCCACCGGCATGGCGTTGTAGATGCTCGCGCGGATGCCCCCGACAGAACGGTGCCCCTTGAGATCGACAAGCCCCTTCACGGATGCCGTGGTTACAAAATCCTTCTCGAGTGCTGCGTCGGGGAGCCGGAACGTGACGTTCATGTCCGAGCGGCATTCGGGAAGCGCGTGTCCCGCGTAGAAGCCTTCTGATGCATCGAGGACGTCATAGAGAAGCTTGGCCTTCGAGGCGTTGTGTCGCGACATGGCCTCCAGGCCGCCGATCTCGTCTTGGAGCCATCGGCACACGAGTCCGAGCACGTAGACCGCAAACACCGGTGGTGTGTTCGGTCGCGAGCCTTCCTTGACATAGGTTCGGTAGTCGAGCATCCGGGGCAGGTTGTCCTGCGATCGTTCGAGGAGGTCCTTTCGGATGATGACAACGGTGACTCCTGCGATCCCTGCATTTTTCTGGGCGCAGGCGTAGATCAGGCCGTGCTGCGAGACATCGATCGGCCTCGAAAGAAAATCGCTCGAGCAGTCGCACACAAGCGGGGTGGCGCCGAAGTCAGGCATCGCCTTCCACTGCACGCCCTGGATTGTTTCATTGCTCGTAAGGTGGACGTAGGCCGGCTGATCGGAGAGGGCAATGTCATCGGCGGCGGGGAGCCGGTCAAAGTTTGTGGCTGCACCATCCCACGCGACATGCACCTCTCCCTCACGGACCGCCTCTTTGATTGCGGTGGCGCCCCAGGTGCCCGTGAGGATGTAGTCGCCCTTTCGTGGCTGCCCTCGAAGGAGGTTCATCGGCAGCATCGAAAACTGCAGGCTCGCGCCCCCTTGGAGGAGCAGCACTTCGTAGTCATCGCCGATGGCCAGAAGTCGCCGAAGGCCGCTGAGCGTCTCGTCCAGAATCCGGTCAAAGGCCGGGCTGCGATGGCTGATTTCGAGAACCGACATCCCGACGCCGGGGAGGGCCAGCATTTCATCCCGCGCTTGGTCCAGCACTGGCACTGGGAGCACGGCTGGGCCGGGGGAGAAATTGAAAATGCGGTCAGCCATCAAGGAATACCGGGGTTTGTGAGAACGGAGGGCAGAATACGGGGGCTGCCCGAAGATGGTCAACGGCCAGGGCCCCAGGACGAGGCTCCGTTGGCTGCCGGGGCCGCCGGCGGTGGCGGGACAACAGTGCCGGGAGGCAGGGCAGCAGTGCGAACCGCCCCCGTCTGTCCGCCCTGAAGGCCGGCCACTCTCGCCGACAAGGCCGGTTGCTGCGGGTCGATCGTCAACGCCCGAGTGTAGTTGGCCATTGCCTGCGCCGGATCACCTGCCGACTCGCGGAGTTGTCCCAGGGCCACGAGAGCCCGCGTGTTGTTCGGGTCGAGCCGTAGAGCGTCAATGAGTTGGTTCTCGGCTTCCCGGCGATCGCCATGCTCCTCGGCAAGTCGGGCCAGTTCGATGTGCGGCTGGGGATTTCCGGGGCGGCTTGCCGCCCACTGCTGGAGATTCGTGACGGCCTCCTCGCTACGTCCATCCTCCACGAGCAGCACTGCAAGGGCCCGCTGGCAGGCGACATGATCCGGATTCCTGGCCAAGCAGAGATGGTAGTACTGCTCGGCCACCTGTCGATCGGCGGTGTTGCCGAACACCTTGGCTTGCTGGTGGTAGGTCGCCCCGAGGTTGTAGAAGCAATCCGGGTTTCCTGGCTGGCGGGCGAGCGCCTCCTGAAAATGGTTGACGGCGCCGAGGTAGTTGCCCTGCTGGTAGAGCTGGACACCTTGCGACGAGTCGTTACGGCCCATCCCTCCGCAGCCGGCTGCTGCGACGAGGAAAAGCGGGACGATCAGGCTGGCACGGGCACACACAGAGCAGGGTTCCGGACGAGGGGATGGGGAAGGTATCCTCCCCCGCCCGTCCAGAGCAACACCGTCTTATCCTGGGGGCTCAGGTGCCTTCGCGGCGGTATCCGAGCGACTTCACGACCTCGAGGATCTCGCTGCACGTCGGGAACATCCGGCCGCTAGTCCGCTTGTAGTGGTCGAGAGCCTGCATGAACTCGATCTCCTCGGGCTGGTACTCCCGCTCGCAGGTGGTCGGATCGATCATCCGACGGCGTCCGTGGCGAACGGTGGCACGGGCAGCGGGGCTCGAGCGAAGGACGGAGCGGGGGGACTTGGCAATAGCGGTCATCAGTCGGGTCTCCTCAGAACATTTCCTTGCGGCTTCCGGCCACCGGGCCGCATGGCAAACTCTGCCGAAAGCATGACCGCTGCCGACGGGGCAAGATGTGACGAATTGCGAAACCGGGAGGAAAAATCAAGTGAGCCGGCCCGCATGACCGGACCAACCGATCCAGGCTGCCCTACTTTCGCTCAAAGAACTTTTTCAACGCCTCGGCTGCTGCATCGCGAGAGGACTCCGGCTTCTTGGCTGCCGATTTCGGAAGTGAGCCAGGCTTGTCCTTGGCTTCATGGGCCGCCTTGAGGTCGTCAAGGGCGATCATGGTCGTGGACCGTGATGTGACGGTCTCTTCCGAGGCGGCAGCGGGCGATTCGTCCCGAGGCGGCGTCGAGGGGGCCGCAGCTTGGAGTGGGACGGTCGTATCGGCCGACGGGCCAAGGTCGGAAAGGGTGAGGTCCGACTGGCTGATGACGCTGCTGCCATCGGTTGTGAGCCACTTGGAAACCTGGCTTTCACTGCCAGTGGCGACGGGAGACTGTTGGGAAACCCGGAGCTCGAGGGAGCCGACGCGGATCATGTCGCCGTCGGCCAGCTTTTTGCGTGTCGCCGGCTCAATCTTGGATCCGTTGACAAACGTTCCGTTTCGGCTCTTGAGATCCTCGACCCACACGTCGGCCGGACCCACCGTGATCACGCAGTGCCGCCGGCTCACCTCTTCGCTGAGGGGGCGTACGTCACACTCCTCGGCCCGCCCGATGAGGAGTTTGTTCCGTTTGAGAGAGATGCTGCGGCCGGCACTTTTGCCGGAGGCAACGATGAGCTTCGTGACCATGAACCCGGAACGAGGCTGTCAGGAAAAGTCAGCATGTTTTAGCACCACCGCGACCCGACGGTGAGCTACTCCCTGAAGTGTAGCAAGTCGTGCCGGGTTATGAACATGTGGCGTTTTGCGATGATCCTCAGCGGCGGCCAAGCCATGCCGGATCACCGAAACGCAAGGCCGCGGCAGCAATGGTGTCCACGTGGCAAGTGGCAAAGGAGCCGCTTCCGACCCCAATTTCGGTTCCTGTCGCCTCACGGATCCGACCGAGCCAGGCGGCGACGAGCGATTCCTGCGACCAGTGGCGGGCCGCTGGATAGAGGTCCGCAAGCCCCCGGTGCGCCGCCGATTTCCCAACCTCCTGAGGGGTGTCGAGAAGCAGGCTTCCATGCTGAAGCACTGCGGATTTGAGCCGACGTTGCGCGCTGCCGAGAAGCTTGTGTCCGTCAGACGAGGGGCCTGGGACGACAATGTCTCCACGTGCCCGACGGTCGAAACAGTAGAGGCGTTCTTCATCCTTCGCATGAGGCTCAGGGCCGGGGTGGAGCTCAGCAGGAATTCCTCGGGACGCGAGGACGTCGGCAAGCGCCTCGTGAAAAGTGTCGTACAGTACCTGCGGTTTCCCTCCCCAGGGATGGTCGCGAGGTACCGCGATCGCGTAGGTGAGATCGCTGCCGTGGACGATCCCACCGCCTCCGCTGGGACGGCGGACCAGCGGCAAGGAGGCGATCGCGGGTTCGGCCCTTGCCTGTTCGAGCCGCTGAAAACCACCCAGCGAGAATGTCCTCTCCGACCAACGATAAAACCGCGCAAGAGGACGGTTCTGGCGGACCGCCTCGGCAGCCAGCATTTCATCGGCCGCCATGTTGACGTGACCGTCCGCGGGCCCGTCCATCCAGAACAGAAGATCGGTCATGGCCAATAGCCGCGGTGCATGGGTGACCATTCGGCCATCAATGCGGCTGATTCTTCACGAGCGAGTCATAGCCTGATTGGTCGAGGAGGGCGTCAAGCTCGGCTGTGTCAGTCGGACGAATCTTCACGAGCCATCCATCACCAAAGGGATCCTTGCCGAGGATTTCGAGGTCGTTCGGCAGCGATGCATTCACGTCGATGACTTCGCCAGATACCGGGGCGTAGAAGTCGCTCACCGCCTAGACGCTCTCGATCTCGCCCATCGACTCGCCAGCCTTCACCTGCCGCCCGACCTTCGGCAACTGCATGAAGACAAGGTCGGTGAGGGCTTCGACAGCGTAGGCCGAGATGCCGACAGTCGCGATGCCGTCGTCATCGAGGCGAATCCACTCATGCGTCTTGGCAAATTTCAGTGTGGCCATCATTGGCTCCGGTGGAATGAGAGAACGAGTGTGTGATAGGTGATCGGCCGCGGAAGAACGGCCAGGCTGCGGAAGGATAACGGATCGCGTCAGGATCGTGGGGTTGGTCGATGGTAGAAGGGCAGGGGAACGACTCGGGCGGGGTAGGAGGTCTCGCGGAGAAGGACATCGAGCGGTGTGCCTTCGATCGCAACAGATTGGTCCACGAGGGCCATGGCCGCGGCAAAACCGAGCGTTGGGCAGAAGCTGCCACTCGTGACTGTGCCGACGAGCGTGGTGGCGTCACCGGATCGTGCAACGGTGGCACCTTCGCGAGCGGCTCGCTTGCCATCGAAGAGGAGGCCCACTCGGAGGCACGCTGCGGGCGCGGTTTGCATCTGGCGAAGAGCCGCTACTCCAGGGAACGTGCGCGGCGATCCGTCTGCTGCGTCGAGATTGACAGCAAAGCCAAGGCCGATTGCAAAGGGGTTGCTTGTTGCCACGAGTTCATGGCCGTAGAGCGGCATACCAGCCTCGAGTCGCAGCGTGTCGCGAGCGCCGAGGCCGCAGGCTACGATGCCACGAGCGGAGCCAGCGGCATGGATGGCATTCCATACGGGCTCGGCGTCGGCTGCTGCGACCACGAGCTCGAGGCCGTCCTCGCCGGTGTAGCCGGTACGGCTGACGGCTGCGGACCGGCCGGCAATCATGGCGGTCGTGGCCCGGTAGTTTTTGAGCGCAGCGATCCAGGCTCTCTCGTCGTCCGAACAGAGGCCCGTGACGATGTCGATCGCAAGCGGTCCTTGCACGGCGATCATGGCCGTCTCGTGCGTGTGGTCGGTGAGCGTGACGCCTTCTGCTGGGAGCCGACTCATGAGCCACGCGACGACGCGGCTGCGGTTGCTCGCGTTTACGACGAGCGAGAGCCGCGGCGCGCCGTCAGCGGCATCGGGGTCGCGGGCCACGAGCGCGTCGTCCAAAATACGTACGCCGTTTGGGCTTTCGTCACTCGAAATGAGTGTGTAGCGGTCCTGTCCGATCGCGAGTTCAGCCACTCGCCGCGTGAGCATTGATTCAAGCCAGGCAATTGCCCCCCGGCCTGTGACACCGAGCCGGCCCATGTGAGAGACGTCGAACAGACCGGCTGCCCTTCGTGTGGCAAGATGCTCCTCGACAATCGAGCCGTACTGCACCGGCATCCGCCAGCCGGCGAAGTCGATCATCCGGCCTCCGTGGGCTTCATGCCAAGAGCAGAGCGGCGTCTGGAGAATCGCTTCGGTCATACGGTGTGTCCGATGAAGGAGATGTTGATCTTGAATGAGGCCATCGCAGGATACTCCGACGAACGAACAGCACGCCACGGCCGTTGCCCGCGCGGGGCAGCCGGCGTTGCCGGGGTTTGACCGTCGGTGCTACAGTCGCTTGGAACCCTTGCGGCCGCGCTTTGTGGGGCGGGTGGGCGGTGCCGAATCGCGGCCACGGCCGCGGCTCTTTGCGTGGGATTTTTTGACGGCTGAACGTGGCGGTTTTGCAGACTTGGCCGGTC
>JBGTKO010000045.1:0-1565 GCA_041744595.1 Pirellulales bacterium | reverse complement strand
AGTGAGGGCATCGGCTTTGCGATCCCGATGACGATGGTGCTCTTTGTGGCCGAGCAGCTCGTCGAACACGGCACCGTGACCCGCGCCTACCTCGGGGTCGCGCTTGATCGCGACTTCACACAGCCCGAAGCCCACCAGTTGGGGATGGTGCGGCCCGTGGGGGCAAGGGTCGAGAACGTCACCGCGGGCAGCCCCGCAGCGAAAGCCGGCGTGCGGCCCGACGATGTCATCCTCCACTTCGACGGAACGCCGATCGAGGATGACGACCACCTCATGACAGTGGTGAGCATGACCCCGGTCGATCGGAACGCGAAAGTGGCGATCTTCCGAAACCGAGAGCGGATTGAACTCGAGATTCCGCTCGGACGCCGAAGCGATTTCGAGTGAGTCGGCCAGGGACATCTACGTCGCGTCGCCGGCCGCGGCCATGGCTCGTAGGGCGCAGTCCTGCACCGCCGCCGCGTCGCACGAGACAAGCAGATCAGCGTTGGGGTGCCCGCCAGGACTTGGTCGGCGATCGACCACGAGCATTCCAGCCGTCAGGTCTCCCGTTGTTTCGACATCGGCGACAACCGTCTCCCGTTCGAAGAGCTCTGGATTGGTAACAGCGACGAGCGCCGCCACGTCGTGGAGCCGAATCCCCTCGTTGCCAAGCCGTCGCCAGGCGCGAAACGAACTGGCCAGCATCGGGCGAAGCATCTTGCCTACCCGCGTGAACTCTCGCGGGAGGCGATCAAGCAGGTCGAAACCGTAAACGACTTGCCCGGTCGTCTCGAGCGGCACGAGCGTCTTGGTCACCGGCTCACGGACCACGTGCCGAGCGGCAGCCGGATCGCAGGCGAAGTTGAAGTCGGCCGTGGCAGTCGCATCGCCCGCAGCATGAATCGTGCCGCCACACACAACGATCGCACCGATGATCTCGGCAATGCCCGGGTCCCGCTTGAGGACATGCGAAATGTTGGTGAGCGGCCCGAGCGTCAGGATCGTCACCTCTCGTGGATGAGCCTTGATCGTCTCCCAGATCACCTTTTCCGATGGATGACCTCCGTGGAGCGGCACCCGTGGAAGGTCGAGCCCGCCGAGCCCATCCGGTCCATGCACACTTGACCGTCGAGGCGTCCAGGGCGTGTCGGCAGCAGCGGCACCGACTCGGGGGAGCCGTGGTGGATCCAGAAAGGCGACGAGAGCTTGGAGGTTCGCCGTCGCCTGTTCGGCCGCGACGTTGCCCGCGACCGCGGTCACGGCGAGTACTTCGAGCCACGGATCGAAAAGCGCGAGGGCCAGCGCGACCGCATCGTCGATGCCAGGATCGCAGTCGATGATGATTTTGCGGGGAGAGGCTGGAGGCACGGCGCCGGACTTTCGAGTACACCACGCTTCTGAATCGATCGAAGCGTCAAATGAATTCTATCCGACCATGGCACTGGTGTGCATCTGAAAGACTTTGGGCGACGGCCAGTACAATCGTTGCTCCTCAGCCGTCGGAGCGCCCTTCTCAATGCCCTCAGGTGCCGATCTCGATGCCCGATTTGCCAGCCTCGGGCAGGGTGTGAGGATGACTGCCG
>JBGTKO010000044.1:0-2934 GCA_041744595.1 Pirellulales bacterium | reverse complement strand
CCCTTTTCGAGCCGTTCTTGGATCGCCTTTGATGTTCCGACGAGGCGATTCCAGTGGGGCCCACCATCGACGAGAACCAACTCTTGGATCGCCGGCAGCAGTCCCGGCCGGCGGAGCAATTCGCCGATCCGCTTGCCGCTGAGAGCCCCGAGTCCGTGTTGGAGTACAGCCGCGGAGTCGTCGGCCAGCCAGGCCCTCGCCTCCTCCGTGGAGATGGTTTCCATGGCGGTCGCATGGATCGTGGCCAGATCCTCGACGATGGCGGCAAGGTCATCGCCAACGAGCTCGCCGTCGAGCCAAGTCGCGATCTCCTCCGGGTCATCCGGCAGATCAAGAATGCGGAGTATCATCTGGCCACCTCACCCTTGGCTTCGAGGCAGGCCCGCAGGAGTTTCTTGGCCGCGAAAAAGTGGCTGTGGGCCTGCGGCGTCGTGATTCCGAGCATCGCGGCTATGCATTCGTAGTCGTCCCCAGCCAACCGCAACTCCACGATGCCACGACGCGGCTGGCCGAGCGTTTCGAGACAGCCCTGCAACCGCAGCCGGTGTTCGCGATCGGCGACGATCTCCACGGGGTCGCCGCTGCGGGGGTCTGCATGTGGAGATGATGACTCGTCGAGCGATTGCACATCGCGGCGACGCCGGGAGAGATCGACGAGATGGTTTTTCGCTATCGCAAACAGCCAGGCCCGAAAATTCCCGCCGTGGAAGTGCGAGGCATACCGGCTGCAGACCCGTGACCAGATGTCCTGGTGCACGTCCTCGATGTCCGATCGCCGCACCCGCACGGCAAGCCAGGCCAGCAGTTGGCCGGCGTGGTCGCGATAGAGCGCCGCGAAGTCGCCCGGTGGAATCGTAATCGGCGGATCGCCATGCTCGCTGATGACGGTGGATGCATGGCTGCCCATGGAACGCAATTTCCCACTCCCGGCGGACAATCGCAAGCCCGAACATTGTACCCTCGGCGTATTGCATCGACTCAGTCGCTTGGCCGAATCGGTCGGGGCGACAACTGGCCATCCGGTGGTCCTTTTGCATCACGATCGGGACAAATTCCGAGACGGGCGCGCGCAGCACCCGCAGGGGATAACGCACGGCGCTCGCAAATCTTTCGCGGCGTTTTTCCGCTGATCGCAGTTCTGGATCTCGCGGGTGACAGGGTGCACCTGCGGCCCTAAACTCGTGAGGGCGGGTGACCCATTCCATGGCCAGAGATTTTGGTCGGCAGAAAACAGCCGGGAAGCCGTTTTCAGTTTGTTTCCCACGCAACGGAGCCTGACATGCTGACACGCGTCGTGACGTTTTTCAGCGTGGGCGTTTTCACCCTGGCATGCCTGGCCGGTGTCGGGCGTGCCGCGGAAGCACCGAAGAAGGAATCAGGCCAGCAGAAGTGGGCGGTTTTGGTTGGTGTGGATGACTATGCCAACGCTGGGAAGCTTCGGTACTGCGGAGCAGACCAGCGTGCGCTTCGGGACCGTCTCCTGGCGGCGGGTTTTCCGGGGGATCAGGTGGTGTTGCTGGAGGACGGCGCGAAGGAGTCTCGTTACCGTCCTTCGCGTCTGAACATCAAGCGTCAGATCGAGCAGGTTTTGGGGTTCGCGGAGGAGAACGACGTGGTCGTTCTGGGCTTCAGCGGCCACGGCACCCAGATCGGCCGCCAGAGCTATCTGGTACCGAATGACGGAGATCCGGGCGACGCCTCGTCGCTCGTGCCGCTCGATGAGGTCTATGACCAGCTCCAGGCGTGCGCGGCCTCGGTGAAGCTGGTGTTTGTCGATGCCTGCCGCAACGACACCGTGCCTGGTGGCAGACGGTCTGCCGATCCGAGCGAAGGCGCCCGGGCGCTCGCCCGGAGCCTGCAAGACGCGAGGCTGCCGGAGGGAGTCGTGCTCTTCAACTCCTGCGCCCCTGGAGAAATCTCGTGGGAGGATGAATCGTTTGGTCACGGTGTGTTCATGCACTACGTGCTGGAGGGGCTCGACGGCGATGCCGAGACGAGCGGCGACGGAGCGGTGTCGATCAACGAGCTACGGACCTACACGGCCCTGCGGACGAAGAAGCACGTGGCGAAGCAGTTCAACGGGAGCCAGCGGCCATTTTTGAGGGCCGATGCCGATGGCGAGCTGCTGGATTTTGCACTTCTGCCGGTGACCGGCGGTCGGGCCGGCCAGGTCGTGGAAAACTCCATTGGGATGAAGCTCGTGCGGATCAAAGCGGGGCAGTTCGAGATGGGTTCAAACGAGTCCAAAGAGGAGCGGCCCGTCCACCTGGTGCGGATCACGAAACCGTTTTTGATGGGGCAGACGGAGGTGACGCAGGCGCAATTTGAGCGCGTGATGCGTTCGACTCCATGGCGGGGAAACGTGTATGTCAAGGACGGTCCCGAGGTGGCGGCGAGTTATGTGAGTTGGGATGATGCCGCCGATTTCTGCCGAAAGCTCACCGAGGCAGAGCGGCAGGCAGGCAAGCTCCCCGCGGGGCGCTCGTACCGGCTGCCGACGGAGGCGGAGTGGGAGTATGCCTGCCGGGCGGGAACCAAGACCGAGTATTCATTCGGCGATGACGAGGGATTGCTGGGCGACCATGCCTGGTGGGGTGGGATTATCGGAGACGGCAACGCCAAGACCGAGCTGTACGCTCACGAGGTGGGTCGAAAGAAGCCGAACCCTTGGACCCTGCACGACATGCATGGAAACGTGTATGAGTGGTGCAGCGACTGGTACGACGAGGATTACTATGCCAGGTCACCGGAAGTCGACCCAAAGGGCCCAGATTTCGCCGGCTCGTTCCGCGTGGTCCGCGGCGGCAGTTGGTACGGCTTCCCTGTCTACTGTCGCTCCGCGTTCCGCGACTTCGTCACCCCGGCGTCCCGTTTCTACTTCATCGGTTTTCGTGTGGTGTGTGAGTTGGAGTGAGCCGTCCGAGTCGTCCTTGC
>JBGTKO010000043.1:0-11669 GCA_041744595.1 Pirellulales bacterium | reverse complement strand
TGCGGCGTCAAACCAGTTCACGAAGTTGATCGGCACGTTGGCGTAGGCCGTGCCGGCCGGGTTCGTACCAGCCTTCACGGAGTACGTGTGGCTGCCAGATACTCCAGATTGGATGATGCCACCGTTCGCATCGCTTCCCATATCTGACTTGTAGATCGTGTTGGGATTTGTGGCACCGACGGTGTTGAGATATTCGACGTACTGCGAGTTCGTCGTCTCAAACCGCGCCATGCCGTAGATGTACGACACGTCTCCGAGGTTGTTGGAAAAGAAGGCGGCGTTACCAGGGTTCCCGATCGTCACCATGTCCAACGTGACCGCGGAGGCGCTCGTCGCCACGCTGACCACGAGGACTGCCAGAGCGCCGGCGAACGCTCGCAGACTCTGAAGCCGGGCACCACCACCACTTCCCTGAGTTGGAGCCCCACCTGAGCGGCGATACTCGGGGGTTCGCTTCCGCGACTGGACCAGCTTGCGGTCTCGGGAGAAGTCGACCGCGTAGGTCGCCTCGGTCTCATCTCGGTAGGTTTCCATGGCTGTTCTCATGACACTGCTCCTCTGCAATTGGGCCCACATTGGGGCGGGATAAACCAACAATCACTCGACCGTCATTCCTTCGGCCAACACGACCGAAAGGTGTTTCACGAACCGGCAGGACGCCGGCGGCGCGTCGATCGCGACCCCGAGAAAACAAAAAAGCCGACGCGCCAAGAAACCCTGAGGTTTCCTCTCGCGTCGGCTTACTTGCGTGACGAGCCTTTCGGCCGTAGCCGAACTGCACTTCCGTGAGTCGTCCGAAAAATAGTTCAGGTCAGCCCGAACACAAAGGTTCGTTCCAACCGAGACTTCAACGATAGGGAGACGTGTGATGAAAGGCAAGCGAACAAGAATGAAGTAACGAGATTTGGGCGTACACCGGCCTTATGAGCGATATAACGAGCCGGACGACTCGGTTTATCACATCGGGACGTGCCAGTCCGCATGCTGCCCGACAACAGTTACGCCGTCGCTCCAGTCACCCGCCCGATCGGGGAGGGGTCGTATCCACCAAACCACAGGCGGCGTTCGGGCACCCGGATGCCGTGTTCGTGAAATGTTTAAACGTCATCGGACACTTGTGACACGTAATCGACCGACTCGTGGCGTTGACACAAAGTCGCGTGGTAAGGAAAGCGATGGAGGATTCCGTTATCCCCCCCGTCGTGCTTACAGACCGTCAGCATGCCAGCCGCAGTGACAGGAAACTGTAAGAAGCATAGGATACGACAAAGCCCCGCGGGGGGTACGCGGGGCTTTGTGCGGTTTTCGATGCGTGCGAGCGGTTTAGCGCGTCTTTCGTCGACGATAGAGCATCGCTAAGCCGCCACAAGCCAGCAGTGCTAATGCATAACTCCCCGGCTCGGGTACAGAAACGACATTGCTGTCCAGAGTCACCGCGCCATTGAGCGAAATGACTCGCCCGTCGATGCTTGCCCCGGTCGTCAGCGTATTGCTCGTCAGAGCGATGATATTCCCGCCGAAAACCGTGTCCGTTCCGAGAGTGGCGGAGGAGCCCACCTGCCAGAAGACATCGTTTTATGCGTCGGCACCGTTCAAAAAAGTGATCGAGGAATTGGCGGCCGTGGTCAACGTGCTGTCGATCAGGAAGACATATGGACAAGTCGTGATGTCTGTGTGAGGTACATAGGGATAGCATGGAGCCTTTCGAGAGGGTAATACCGATCAGGCGCCACGGCCGAACACGGCTCGGTCGGCGGTGATTACAAAAAAAAGCCGACGTGGTTCATCACCCGAAAGTGAAGAACCACGTCGGCTTACTGGCGTGACGAGCCTTTCGGCCGTAGCCGAACTGCCCTTCCGTGAGTCGTCCGAAAATGAATCAAGTCAGCCCGAACAAAATAGTTCGTTCCAACCACGAATCGAACGATAGGGAGCCGTGGTGCGAAAGGCAAACGAACAACAACTTTGTGACGAGTTCTCTGTGCACACGAGCCATAATGAGCACGAAAACGTCCAAAGACGGTTTCAAACGGACGGAACGGCGGTTGTAAAAGCGCAGCGCGCATCGACGCGGTTGCGAGCAACCGAGCTACGAAAAGCGCACGTATCCGCTTTGGGGGTACCCATGTCCTGGAGCCGGCGTGGACAACTGAGCGCAGCCCGGATGGCCCATGAACGGGTACGGCGCGGGCAACCTTGGGTTGCCCCCTCCGAGCCATGATTCTGCCGGGGGCATGGCCGCCCCGGCATACGAGGAAAGAAGAAGGCGGCTGTCCCGTTTGACTCCCTAGTGCTTTGGCGGTGGGGCCTCACGGACGAGGGCACCGTGTTCGTCGCTCATGACGAGCAGCGAGAACCGATCGACCTGATCGAGCTCGTCGGTGCTGAGCGATGTGTAATCAAACCGGCCGCGGAGGTCGGTATATCCGTCCTTGAAGAATCGTGTGTTTCCGTTTTTCATCCGGGCGTAGACCTTCACGTACACCGTGGAGAGCGGCGTGCCGTCGCTGTCGCGAGTCACACGGAGCTGCCCGTCGTTTTCGGCAAGCGTGGCCCGCATGGCACTCGAGTAGGAGGCCTGCGAACGGGTGAGGCCGCCGCCGGTGATTTCGACAAGCACATTGGCGCTCGCGAGCTTTTCGGGGATCGCAAACTCAGTGGCCGGTGTCTTGTCGGACAGCGGCACGACCTGCGAGAAATTGGGGACGATCCTCGAAAACTGCCGCGAGTCGTGCTGGGCAAACGGGTTGCGGCTGAACAGAAGCTCAATGTCCATGAGGTAGTAGTTCACCCGTACTTCGGACAGATTCTGGGCATTGATCCGAACCTTCTTCGAGTCGATGGTGAACTCGAATGCCGGGGCTTTGGCGGCCCGGGCGGTTTGAATCTGGTTGCGGTCGGTCGGATCGACCACCTGCGTGGCCTCGGTTGTCCTGATCGCCTCCGCTGTCCTGATCGCCTCCGCTTCGATCTCGTCAGCCTGGCTCACGACACTCGCAAACGCGAGCCGCCAGCGATCGATTGGATACTCGGCGTATTTCATTGCCGTCGTCTTCGCTGCTTTCGGCTCCCCCTTGGAGAACGCGAGGTAGGCCGAAAAGTAGTCGTACTGAAGCCGCGTCTCGAGCTCGTCGGCGTTGACGCGGTCAAAGAATTGAATCGCCTCCTCCACGCGGTCTTGAAGCAGGAGACAGGCGGTCACGCTCATCAGCTCGTCGGATGAAAACTGCCGGCGGTAGGTCAGAATCTTCATAAGCCGCTCGTACTGGGCGTGAAAGCGGTCGTTCAGAATCTCGCGATTGCGGCCAAGCTGGCCGACGCGGGCATTGACGAGCGGACGGTAGTCGAGCGTCTCGTAGGCCTTGCGGGTGACCGGGTCGATTTTCAGAAGTGGGCTGTCGAGCCAGGCGCCACAGTCTGAGACGAAACTGTCTGCAAACTGGAGGTATTCGCGGATCACGGCAGGTTCGTCGTGGAACAGGCCATAGGACCACAGGGCGTCGTCGTACGCATGACGGGCCATGAGCAGGGCGATCACCTTCGTGAAGAACGCCTTGTCTTTCATCCGCCAGGCGATGCGACCGAGGTCGATCCGCCGGACGTTGTGGGTCTTCAAGAACACGAGGACGTCATCGTTCGTGCCGTGCTGGGAGACATAGTCCCAGGACTCCTTGTCGATCGCGGTGAGCTTTGGCACGACGTTGAACGTGAAGGGCTCCGCGAATGCGAGTGTTTCAGTCTCCGAGGCGACCTGGACGGGATAGTGCGCGAACTTTCCTGGAGCCGGAAAGTAGAAAAAGTAGTCGAGCGTCTCGGTGTGATAGGGCTCGAGGTCGCGATGGACGCTCTTGGTGTTTTGGCCGTTCTCGACCGGGATCGCGCCCCGCGGAATCTGGAGGAGGATATCGATCCGCTTCCGGCTCGATCCGGTGTTCGTCACGACGACATGGCCGCCGTAGACCGTATGCACCAAAAACTCGTCGGTCACGAATTTATCGACTTGCTCGTCTTCATCTTCGCGATACCGCTCGCCAGCACGGTAAAAATTCTGGCTCACGAGAATTGATGACGACTCGGCGACCGTGTCGGCCTTTTGGATTCCCTCATGGAAAACCACCGCCGGGCTCTTGGCGGTGAACGTCATCTGCGGGCCGTCAAAGACGGTCGTGTGCTCGCCGGGAACAAACGGGAGATCGAGGACCGCGAGGGCCATCAGCATTTCGGTCGGGGTCTCGCTCTGTTCAGCGAGGTGGGTCGAGACAAAGGGCTTGGCCGGGTCATGGGCCGCGTAGTCTCGCCAGAACTTGGCAGGGGGAATCAAGCCATCGACCTGTTCTTCAATCGGCACATGAAAATAACTGCTTTCGACGTGCTCCATCGTCTTGTCGAGGGTTCGGTAGTACTGCTCCACCCCGTCGCGGAGGGTGCTGTCATCGACGAGGTTCGTCAGTTCCGCTTGAACGCTGCTCTTAGCCCTGACAGAGCCGAGTGGCATCCGCAGATTTGCAGCAGCCTCTCGCCTTTTATCGCCGTCACGGATCCTTCGAACGACACCCTCTGAGTCGTCCGCCACGGGCGTGGCCTCCTCGCCGGCGCGGAATCTTGAGGCCGGAAGGCCCGCGAGCCCCCCGGACCCGAACCCTGCACCTCCCATGCCTCCGCCCGCCATCGGGCCGCCGGAGCCTTTTGGGGCTTCCAGGGCCTTTCCGGCGATCGCCGTCCGAAACAGAAAATCGAGCCACTCCCGATCAGGCGTTGCGAGTGCCACCTCCTCGCGGACAACCCGAGCAATCGAATCACGTTCGTGTTTGATCCGTTGCCCGATCAAGATCCGTTCGAGCGAATTGAGCTGCGCGAACTTCCAGGGCGCGAGATACCCGTCGAGGTTGTCTTCGAGCAGCCAGTGGTCGAGGAACTGTTTTTCCTTCTTGTTGGCCAGATACGGTTTTACGACCGTCTTGAAAAACTCGGGATCCTTGTGGAGCAAGAACAGATGGAGCTCGTGGCTGGCGAGCTTCTTGTAGGTTTCGGCCTTGGCTTCCGGTGATAGTGTGGGCCAGGTCGTGATCGCGGTGAACTCCTCGAGCACGTCGGTGCCCCCTTCGCTTTCAAGCGTGGCGTAGAGCGTGAAGAGTCGCGGAATGCTGTCGTAGACCTCATAGCGGGTGCTTGTCACGTCAGGGATCGTGAGCGTGCCGCCGGTGGGCATGACCGTGATTTTTTGTCGTTGCGTGAAATGCACGCTCGGGTCGAAGCCCTTGGCAAGCCGGAGGTCGAGGTATTCGGCCTGTGGCTCCGGGAGATCGACGTAACGGCTCGCCATGTTCTGACCGTCCACCGCAATGATCGTGAGCCGGTGATGCGGCCCGATCGTGTCGCGAGCAATTTCAATGACGCCGTTTTCATCGACGGCGAGGTTCAGCAGTGCGTCCGACGACGCGGCGAGAAAATCGAGATTCGAGAATGTGCTGCGGCCGTCCGTGTCGGTTTCGCCAGACTCGCCGCGCCCCCCTCGGCCCCCGGAGTCCTTGCCTCCCCCGGCAAAGGCCGCGCCAGGCTTCGCATCCTGGGCCGCCGTCTCGGTTTTGCGAATCGCCCACGGACTCAAAAGCAGGCTCGGGCGGTCGAGCATGTTTCCCGGAAATTTTCGGGCGAACTTTCGGTCGATGATGTAGCGAAGCTCGTCGCCAATATCGCGGCCCGCTTCATACTGCGAAGTCGGTGCGAGGTTCCTGATGAAAAACGGCTCTGGCGGTCGGATCGTGGCCAGGTCGCCATACGCCGAATACGCCGGCTCGAACCGCGTTGCAAAGACATGAACCCGCGCGGTCGGCCTGGCGTTTTGCAGCTCGATTCGCACCGTTTTCTCTTCCGTGGTCACAGGCTTGATGGCCAGCGGCCTTGGGTTCACAAGCTCGAGTCTCCGGTAGCTCCCGAGGACGTGGCCGAGCCGCTCGACGCCCTCGGTGAGCCTGATCGTCAGAAACCTGTTCTCGGGCTTGATCCAGAGCCGGTAGTCACCCGCTGGCAGGTTCTTGGCGAGATAAAGCCCGCCGTCGATCGTGAGATGGTCGGTGCGGTCCGTCTGAAAGTGGCCGTCGCGGATTTCGAGCAGTGCGACCTCGCGACGATCGACCTTCGTGCCGATGCCGGTGTACGGAATCTGAACCGGCTTTCCGGCGATGCCGTGGATCGAGGCTGGAAGGGCATGATCAGCGTGGGCGAGCGTCCATGTTTCGCTGACGCCCTCGGGGCTTTCGGCCTCGAAGCTCTCGACCCCCGGCAGAAGTCCGAGTGTGATCCGGCCGCGGGCGTCAGTCTGGAGCGAATCTTGGACCTTCTCCGAAAATCCGCGGACCTTGAACGTGAACAAGACGGCCCGACCGGGCTTGGCCTCGCCCGACTTGCCGAGGAGATCGACGACGTAGTCATTGCCGCTCTTCGTGAGGTGAAGAGCCTCCGTCTTGTCTTCGGTGTCGATCTCGTTCAGGGAGAATGACGCGGCTGCTCGGAGATCCTCCGGTTTGTTCTGGCTTAGAATCTTGACGCGGGCCTTCAGCTCAAACTCGATCTCCTGGAGCCGCGCCGGCGTCTGGAACTCGTAGACCGATTCTCGATCCTCGAAAAGCTTGAAGTCAGGGATTTCCTTGACCGTTCGCACGTCGTCGGCATCGGTTGATGTGATCACAAGCCTGATGTCTTCGAGAACCTTCAGTGTGACCGGCGTGTGACCCAGCAAAAGCTGCGGCCGCACGATCACCTTCGCCGGGCGGAGCGAGAGAAGCTGTTCGCGATCGACATGGAACGCGGCCTGGAGGCGATACGTTTCTTGTTGCTGCTCAAAGTGGTCGAGCGATGAGAACGAGCCGGCGCTCAAAACGATCGACTGGCTTCCCGGCTTGTTCGAATAGGGTGTGATGATCCGGCCTTCCTTGTCGGCCGTGTAGAGGTGGCCGGCGAGCCAGATGCTTGCGGCGGGGACCGGCTTGTTCAGCTCATCAAACACTTCGAACACGTGGCCGGCGACGGATGAGCGGACGAGGTACCGAAGCCGCCCCTTCTTGATCACCGCGCGGCTGCTCTTGCCGTTTCCAATAAAGTCGATGACGTAGACTCCGCGACCGGTGATCTCCGGAAACTCGAAGTGGCGGCGGACTCGACGGACCGGTGGCTCGCGGTAGGTGTATGTCTTCTCGGAGTTTGCCACGAGGCCGTCGAGGTCGATGTTCGGGCCGATCTCACTGAGCTTCTCGCGGTAAGAGTTTTGGGTGTTGATCTCAAAAACCTTAACGATGAGCGTCTCGACGTTCTTGATGTCGAGATCGAGCGTGACGGGCTCATCGGCGGCAAACTCGGCATGGTTTGTGAACGCGAAGTCGAGGTCGATCCGGTCCTTGATCGCCTGGTAGAGATGCGGTGGGAGGAGCGAATACCAGGTCTCGGGGTCGCCGAGCCCCCGAACGACTTTTGATTCGGCAAAAGCGTGCTTCAGGTAGTCCGAGAGGATGTATGGCTCATACGCCGAGGTGTCCGCAGCCTCCACGAAAAAATGGTCGAGATAGCTGCGGACGAGCGGCTCATCGTTGCCGACCGCAGGCAGCATTGTGGCGGATGAAAAATCCTGGCCGAGGATGGCCGGATGGCTTCGGTGCAGCGGGATCGCGAGGTATGCAGGCTGCGCGTATTTGGTCTGCCGGGGCAGCTTCAGGTAGGTGAGAAAGCGAGCCGTGTCGTAGGTGCCCTGGGCTCGGTCGTGGACGAGCCGGTGGTAGAGGACATGTGCCTTGAGCGAGTTGAAGGCGGGTGGCAGGGTCTCGACAAACGCCCAGAGCCGGTCGAGATATGCCTCGCGGGCTGCGGTGTCTTGCCGCCAGTTCGCATCGTTCGACGGCCAGAGCCGTGGGATGTACGTCATCACGAACTGCTGGTTCATGCGGAGGGTCGGCATGAGCTTCAGGCATTCGTCGAGATGCGCACGAAGAAGCTGCCGGTGGATGCCGAGGGAGCCAAAGCCGCCGCTGTGCTCGGCCTTCAAGTCAGCGACAACGAGCTTGGCGAGGTCTGGGTGATCGGGGATGGCCAGTCGGCCGAGGAGATCGCGGCGCTGTTTGGGTGACAGTCGCGCCGTGATCAGTTCGTGGAGCATCGAGTCTTCGAAGCCGCGGACGGTGTCCTCGTACAGTTGGAACGCCTTCTCCACCAGCGCGTCGTGATCCAGAAGCTTCGGGTCGAGCCTCGTCGAGAGATTCGACTTCGGGTCGAGCTCTTCCCGCTCGTGCGAGAAACGGAGGCCCAGCCGCCGACGAATGTGGTTGAGCGTCTTTTGTGGTTCCGCGGCGTAGCGGAGGAGCGCCTGCCGGTTTTCGATTTCGGCCACGCGGCCCGTAAAGTCGTGCCGCTGGTTCCAGGCCTTCAGGAGTGGCGGCACCTTCTCCCACTGTTCGGTGTTTTGGTAGTGAAGGCAGTGGTAGTAGTAAAAATCTTCCGAGCCTGGGATGAGCGTTTCGAGCGCCTTCTCCCGATCGGTGGCCAGGGCAAACGTTTCGGCGAAGCTGATCTCGGCGGCGCGGGCTGGCGAGAGGGGTGTGGCGAGTGCCAGGGCCAAAACGGTGAAACGAAGCTTCATGGAAGGGCTCTCGAATGAGAGGAGCGATCGGGACGAGCGGACCGTGACGGAGTGTAGATGGCCGACTCGGGAAAAGAGTTCCGGGGGCTGACCCTGGGTTATTCCGGAGGGATTGCCAGCTTCCACGATAGTTTGGGCAGGTGTCGCGTACTGGCAGGGCCCCGAGCCTCCCGTCATGCTGTGGCTTTGGAGCAGGGCCGTATTCGGGTTCATCGATTGACAGGTGCCCCTCTATACTTCCACCCTATGGCGAAACGACGACGGAAACATCGGGAGTACGAAGACGAGTACGACGACGATGATGATGATGTCGCGCCGCGGCAACAGAATCCGCGGCGGCGATGGGGGGTTTTTTCACTGGCGGCGCTCGCCGTTTTCGGGGTAAGCGTGTGGATGGCCCCGTCTGTGCTCGTTCACACGCAGCTCCGTGACCGGCCCCTCGAAAATGGCTTTGCGGGGATCGATGGCAGCATCGCGAGCGGTTCGGCGACATGGAGCTGGCTCGGGCCGATCGAGTATCGCAATGTCGTCCTGCGAGACGCCGCTGGCCTGCCTGCAGTGATCGTCCGATCAATCGTTGTCGAGAAGGGTATCTTGGGTTTGGTGATGGATCCCAAGAACCTCGGGGCTGTCCGGCTCGCGGGCGTGGAAGCGGCCGTGATGGTGAGACGCGGGAGCAGTTCGCTCGAGGATATTCTCGCGCCCTGGTTGGCCGCGCCGCGGGAAGGTGGTGGAGTTGCCTGCGACCTCGAAGTCGTCGGGGGCACGATCGATCTCGTGGACACCACGCGAAACGATGCCTGGCGAATCAGTGAACTGTTTGCCGTCGGCACGCTGCGGAGCGACGGCACGGTCAGCGAGTGGACGGCCGCGGGTCGCTTGGGACATGCAGGCAGCCCGCCGAAAGCGCCGGCGGCGATGGCGCAACTCCCGGACGCACCGAAGCGGCTCGATCGGGCGACGATCCCAGCCGCCACGTCCGCCGTCCTCGCGCGTGACGGCGGTTGGTCTGTTTCGTCCTCCGGCGGAGGCGAACGCACGATCGCCTTCACGGCCAACCGCCTGCCGCTCGGCGGATCGAGTATTGTTGCAACGCGATTCGGACTCGACCGACTTGTCGATGGCCTGGCCGATATCAGGCTCGACGTGTCGCCCGGTGCCGCGGGCAGTGAAATCAAGGGACGGGTTCTAGCAGAGCAATTCGCGGTGTGCCGTGCCGACACGTTGGCCGAAGTATTTTCGGTGCCGCGGTGTGAGCTGCCGCTGCATGTGTCGTTGACTGAAGGCGACATGGTCGTTCACACGCTCAAGTTCAACTCACCGATCGCCCAGGGTGAGATCACGGGCCGGCTGCCCTGGCCCGGTGTGAGTGCATGGTCGTGGCTCGAAGAATCCGCAACCCGCGACTGGACGCTCGCCGCCGAAGTGGACCTGGCAGCAGCGGCACGGTCGCTCCCCGGTGGTCTCGAAGTGCGGCCCGATGTGCGGGTGACCGGCGGCAGCATGCGGCTCTCGGCAGCGACCCGTGGCGATGGTTTTGACAGGGTGGTCGAAGTACGGCTCGACGCCCGCGACCTTGCGGCTGTGCGAAGTGTGGCCGGGGCCACTGATGGTGGCCGGCCGCTTCGATGGAACGATCCCTTCTCCGGCTGGCTTCGGGCCCGCCGTGGGCCCGGTCGCGAGGCAGCCCTCGTCGTCGAAGAAGGACAGATCAGTTCACCGTCAATCGAGATCGCGGCAAGCGGCACGCCCGCCGCGCTCGAAGTGAAGTGGACAGCCGACCTTGCCGCGTTCATGCGTGAAGCATCGGAGATTCTCGACACGGGGGGCATGTCGCTCGAAGGCAAATGCCGAGGTCGTGTGGAAGTCATGCGGGATGCCGGACGGACGACCATCAAGACGACGGCAAGCGGCAGTGATTTCAAGTGGGCAGCACCGGGCCGGGAGCCGTGGGAAGACGAGGCGATCGCGATCGATGCCGAGGTCGCCGGGGCGTTTTGGTCAGACGTGGCAATGGTCGAGACCGCGCGGGGCATGATCACCTCGCGGGGCGATTCGCTCGAAGCCACGCTCGCCGGTGGAGCGGTCGTCGATACTGCGGCGCTCTTCGCGGGCAACATGACCGCGGCGATCCGTCCCGCTGGCCGTGGCGACGTGGCTGCTGACTGTTCGATCATGGGGGATGTCGGCCGCTGGCACCGACGGGCCGCGGCGGTCATACCGGCACTCGGGGCCACCGGTCTCGACCTTTCAGGAAAGCTCCAGGCTTCTGCCGCCGTGGCCGCGGCAGGGGACGCGTGGCGGATCACGAAGGCCGGAGGAGAGATCGAAAAACTTTCGCTCATGTACGGAGATCGCCGGGCGAGTGAGCCGCGGATCGTCCTGACGGCGGCAGGCACGATCTGGCCCGCCACAGGCAATGTCGAGATCTCGTCGGCGGAGTTTCTTTCGACAACGATGTCGCTCCGTACCGGCGGCGTGTCGTGGTCGCCGTCGTCCAATACGTCGCACATGGATCCGCTCGATGTGCTGCTTCAGAACCTGAAGGGTCGGATGCAGTGGCAGGCTGACCTTGCGAGGGTCGAGCCGTGGCTCATGGCGGCCGATGTGGCGAACCAGTGGCCGCTCACGGGCCGCGCCTGGGGCACGCTCGACGTATCGCAGAACCAGAACGGACTGAACCTTCTTGTCGAGGCGACGGGGAGCCACGTGACGATTGCCCAGAAACCCGCAGGGGGCGACGGCAAAGCCCGTACGCTCTGGAATGAGCCGCAGGCCACGATCGCCGTCGAGGTGACGCGGCCACTGGTTCGCACGGCATCGGGTGGAGTCGTGGCCTCTGAGCGGCTCGTGATCGATAGGCTCGAGCTGGCCAGTTCGACTGCGGCAATCGCGGCGCGTGGTGGCATCGCCAATGCCGCGGCTCGTCGTGAGGCGTCGCTCGAAGGCACGGTCTCCTACGACTGGGAGCAGCTCTCGCGACTGGCGACACCCTGGACCGGCGGAAAGGTTCGCGTGGTGGGCTCCGGCGGCCGACCGTTTG
>JBGTKO010000042.1:0-14150 GCA_041744595.1 Pirellulales bacterium | reverse complement strand
ACATGGGCTCACCCCAGATTGGTGACGCCGGCGTGATTCAAGTCCTCGCGGCGGGCTCCGTCGGGATCTTCGACGTGGATGTGGCTGGCCTCTCGCCTTCTACGTCCTATCGCTTCCGGGCCTTTGTGACGACCGCGGTCGTCACTGCCTACTCCCCGGCCTTCACGTTCACGACCCTTTCGTAGTCCTGGCCGCGAACATTCGTCGTCGGACCACGGCAAGGGCGTGAGCTTGGGCACGCCTTTTGCACCTCGCTATGTGAGTGAGGTGCCGCATTGCCTGTGGCCGTCCCGTTCTTGGCTTGAATCACGGCCAACCCACGGGGCAGGCTCCTTCAGCCACCACTCACCAACTTGGTGAGCGCCGCACAACTGTTGTGATGCAAAGTGGTGAAGAATCCCTGGCTCGCGATGTTTTTCCACGTTCTTCCTCCGCCATCGTTGTCTAAATGTGTCATTTTCTAGGTCGATTCGATGCTCATCAAAGTCTCATCAAATTTGGCTCGCCGTTCGCAGTGACCTATTGCGTTGACAAGGAAGCAGGTTGGACAGACCCAGCCTGTTTTCCCTTCCGTCCATACCTTAAGAGGAGCGAACTGATGAGTCTTCGAATTCGGATTGGCCACATGCTGGCCATGGTGGGACCTTTCCTTGCGCTGGCAGTGCTTGGGACAGCGGTCCACGCATCACCCCTCAACGTGGATACAGGCAAGACCCTGTCGCTCAACCCAGGCGACACCGGTACCTTGACGCTCTCGTTGACCAATGAGAATTCCGGGGTTCCGATTACGACGTTCAATTCCTGGGCCATGGGCCTCCAATTGATTCCGAACATGGGTGCCACTGGGACTGCGACGCTTGTCTCAGGGGCGCTGCCTGCGATCAATCCAGCGCTCGCGGACCCTGAGGATCCGCCGCTCTTTCTGACGGGGCAGACCCTCGGCGTCGCTGCCAACGGTACGACGGACTACACACTCGTAAGTTCCTCCAACCAGAGCGCCGCCGAGACGACGTTTGCTCTGGGGCAGACATACAACATCATGGATTTGGGCATTGAGATGAGCCCTGGCGCGACTGGTTCGTGGAGTCTCTATGGCGTCAATGATGCCAATGGGTTTGGGGTCTGGCTCTCGAGCGCCTTCTCCCCGACCAATTACGGGAATCTGCCTTCCGTCAACGGCGATGGTGGCACCGTGTTGATCGGTACGGTGTCGGCTGTGCCGGAGCCGAGCGGGGTGGTGCTCGCAGCGTCAGCACTCGCGGCTGCTTGCTGGTACACGCGGCGGTCGCGGCGCGTACCATCGGTCGAGGTCCGTTCATGAGTTTTTCTTTGTCGTACGGAGGATGGATCATGCGGGTAGCAACGGTATGGGGTGTCGCGGTGGCCATCGGTCTCGGGTTCACAGAGGCCCAGGCCGAACTGCCGGCGGCGAGTGGTGCCGGTACCGGCTGTCGCATCGTTTGGGGTAAGCGAATCGCCGATGTCGAGCTTTCGGCGGGTGTGCCACTTGGTGGACTCAGTGACCTGGCTCCGGCGCGTGGCCTGACACGTCGTCATTTCTGGGCGATTACCGATCGTGGGCCGAATGGCACGGTAGACCAGAGTGGCCAGAAGATGCGGACGCTGCACGCTCCTGATTTTGCCCCAACGATCGTGCTCCTGCGGGTGCCAGAGGACGTGTCTACCGACGAGCTGATTTCCGTTGAGCGGGTGCTTCCATTGGCTGGTCCACAGGGCAAGACGCTCACCGGCCGCCCAACTGCTGGCCCGAGGTACGTGCCCGTACTTTCGGCCGACGCTTCGACTGAGCTCCGGCACGATCCCGACGGCGTTGATACGGAAGGGGTCGTGCAGATGAAGGATGGCAGCTTTTGGGTTGCTGAGGAGTATGGACCGTCGCTTCTCAAGGTCGGTCCTGATGGTCGGGCGATGGAGCGGCATGTGCCTGCCGGTACGGCCGACTCGTCTGCGGCCGTACCTCACCGTGAGACGATTCCTGCGGACTATGCGCTTCGCCGTGATAACCGCGGCTTTGAGGCTCTGGCCCTCTCTCACGACGATTCCAAACTCTGGGTTATGCTTCAAAGTCCGCTTGACAATCCCGAACCAAAGGCGGCAAAAAAAACTGGCAATGTTCGCCTCCTTGCCTTCGATACGGCACAAGGCAAGCCGGTTGCTGAGCACGTCTACCGTATGGGTGATCCGACCGACTCCGACTATTTGAAGAAGGGTGCTCCTCCCAAAGACGGCAAACTCTGCTGTATGGCGCCGCTCGGTGCCGAGGGTCTCTTGGTTCTCGAGCAGGATGACGAGGGACTCGCCAGGCTCTACGCGGTGTCACTCGCCGGAGCCACCGATACCCTCGCGTGGAAGCCGAAGAAGAGTAGCGATGCTCGATCCCTCGAAGAGGTCCGTGACTTGACAAAGGCCGGGATCGAGCCTGTTGCCAAACGGCTCGTGGCGGACCTGACCGAATACCGCAACGTGATGGCTGCCCAATCCGACGGGGGCGAGCTGCGAAATGGTGCGCTCAAGCTCGAAGGTCTAGCGGTCATTGATGATCGGCATGTCCTCATTGCCAATGACGATGATTTTGGCGTGCATGGCAAGGGGAAACACCCGCGTCGGAGCTTCCTCTGGCTCATCGAACTGGAGAAACCGTTGCCTAGCCTCGCCGCCGGGAAGTAGGCGGACGCCGCGGCCTGCTTGCATGTAGAATGGAGCCTCGTCCAAGAGCCCCTGGCGGAGGTTTCCCATGGCCCGATCAGTGTCTTTTCCTCGGCGGAGATTCCTCGCCGCATCCGGCGTTGCTGCCGGACTGGCTGGCCTCGAACTGGTCGGGTTTCCCTCGCGGCGCACGTTTGCCGCTGACAGAGGACGGGCGAGGACGATTTCGATCTTCCATTCGACCGACCTTCACGGCCGGATCATGCCCGCCCAAACCTACGAAGGCCTCCAGGATGTCGGAGGTTTTGCCCGCGTGGCGAGTTGCTTGCGGCAGTGGCGACGAGAGTGCCCGCATTCCTTGACGGTGGATGTCGGCGACCTCGTGCAGGGAACTGCCGTGAGCATCCATTCGGACGGCCGGCTGATGGTCGATCTCCTCAACCGACTCGGCTACGACTCCTGGACGCTCGGGAATCATGATTTCGATTGGGGGCCCGAGAAGCTTGAAGCCCTCATCGCCGACTCTGCCGCACCGGTGCTCACCGCCAATCTGGAGCGGGGCGGAGCTCGGTCAGGCTCGTTCGCAGGCGCCTGGGAAAAGGTGAAGCCTTGGACGATTCGCGAGATCGGTGGCTTTCGGATTGGCTTGGTTGGCCTGATCACTCCAGGGCTTCCCTACTGGCTCTCGCCGGAAACGCTCGGCGGCGTCGTGCCACTCGACCCGGCCAAAACGCTGGCGAAGGCTGTGGCCGAGGTCCGTGCGGAGAAGGTCGATGCGGTCGTCGTTGCCGGCCATATGGGCTGGCGATTCAACGATGACTACGCCAACCCGGTCAGGGAGATGCTCAAGGAAACTCCTGGCATCGATGTCTATCTGGCTGGCCACTCCCACCAAAACCAGCCCTCCTGGATGATGCACGATGTCCTCTGCTCCCAGGCGAGCTACTTCGGTATCCATTGCGGCCGAGTGGATCTCACGTTCGACGAGGCGACTCGGAAACTCGTGGACCGGCGGGCATTCACTCTTCTCATGGACGATCGCTTCCCGCTCGATCCGCTCGTCATGCAGGTGGCTCAGCCGGACCTTGCCGCGTCAGACGCGGAGCTTGCCCGCGAGGTAGCGACGGTGAAAAACATCATCCCCGGGAAGGGGCGTGGGAGCGAGCTCGTGAAATTGCTTTGCGACTGCTTCGCGGGCGAACTGGCCCGGCGTGGTACGCCCGTGGACGGTGTTTTCCACGGCACGTTTGGCACGGGGGATCTCCAGCCTGGGAAGCTCACCGTGGGCGATTGCTGGAAGATTCTGCCCTACGAGAATATGCTGGCCACTTCGGAGGTGACGGCCGCCGAACTGGCGACCATTGTTGCCGAGGACTGGAGAGTCCGCGACAGCGATCGAACGCTTTGGCCGTTTGATGTGACGGTCGAGCCCGGGGGCAACGTGACACAGATCAGGCTCGACGGAACGGAATTGCCGGCGGACCGCCGCGTGCGAATCGCCTTCAACAGCTACGACGCCCAGTCGGGGGGCCGGCGGCTCATGCGGATGCGGGCGATCCTCGAAGACCCTGCGGCCAAACGAAAAACGACTCCGATCGACACCCGTGGTGCCTTGATCGCCGGTCTCCTCGACCGCGGAACGGTCGGCTGAGATCAGCTCCGCAAGTTTCCGAGCGATCGGAACGCCCTGCTCGATATTGGGCCGGCTGCGTTGCCGAACCCTTCTCCCGCGCCTCCGAACGCCACCGCTGCATAGAGGCTTGCGACGGACGGCGTGCCGCTCGTGAGGTATCTCAGTTGCGTGTTGGTGGGGGCGAGCCGCAATCGCTGGAAAGCGAGTGCCGCCTGCCGGGCGTTGAGAACATAGGGGTCCGCCGCCGCGTAATCGACGACATAGCCAAGGTCCTGGAGCGAGCCGATCGTCACCTTGCTGATCGGATTGACGCCCGGATTCAAAAAGCCGGTCATCAGCTCGTTCCGGAATACACTTTCTCGCCAGTGGCCACCCGCCGTGCCGGGGCCACCCGTATTCTCGACGGGGACGCTCGTGACGGCAGTTCCAGTGAGAACCCCATATTCCCGTACGGCGTTGGCCCCGATAAACACGGGATTGGCAGTGCCAAGACCCTGTACCAGATTTCGCATCTGCCACATCGTTCCAATCCCGATCACATGCCCCATTTCGTGAATGATCACGTTGGCGAACGATCCATTGGCGACCATTTGGGCCACGTCGGCGCTGTCGAACTCCATGATGCCTAGGAAGGGCAGTCCACCACCCGCCCGGAAATTCGTGGGCCCGGCTTGTCCGAGGATACCCCCAGGGCCGTCAATGGGTTTGGCTGTCGCGATGATCTCGACGTCGTCGATAACCCGACCCTGGAAGTTCACGTCAGGGAGATCACCGACGATGATCTCGGACCATCGATTGGCCGCCTCGACGAAGACGGCCTGTTGCCCTGCGGTCAGCGAGTTGTCAGGGAAAACGACGACGATCTGAAACTCAGGCTCCGGGCTGCCGTCATCGTTGACGATCGTGCCGATCCCAATGGAACGAGTCAGGATGCCGTTGAACGCGTTGGAGAGGATGAGTTGGAATGTCTCGTCGGGCTCCGGCTTGTCGTCGCCCACGACTGTCACGGCGACGATCTTCGACGTCTCTCCAGGGGCGAATGTGAGTATCCCCGCGGAAGCAACGTAGTCGTTGTCCGCCACCGTGGCCGTGCCGTTGGCCGTGGCATAGTTGACGCTGACCGGCTGACTCCATGATGTCGAGAGGGTCACCACGAAGTTGGCTGTGGTCGTGGTTCCGGCGGCACCTTCGATAACCGACACGTCACTGACCGAAATATCCGGCGGCCGCGGGCCGAGTGGTCCCGGGATTGTGATCTCAAACGGCGTGGGGGAAGGGAATCCAGGCGTCGCCGGAACCACGTCGAGGAAAAGTGTCTTGTCGTAGTCGGGCGTGGGGTTGGCGACCGTTACCACGCGGACGAGAGCGGTCGTTCTGCCCGGCTGGATGGTGACGGGGACGCGGGTGAGAGGTCGATAGTCCTCGGTGACCTTGGCAGTGCCATCGCGCGTACTCACGTAGAACGTCTCGCGGCGGGTTGCTGGCGATGAGAGTTCGAGCGTGTAGTTGATCGTGACACCAGCTTCGACCACCGCTGGGCCGACGATTGATGCGGTGTAGTTATCGTCGTCCAGGATGGTCACCGTGTGCGAGCTCGCGCCCAGGGCTAGGCTGGCATTGCGAGGCTGCCGGAGCGCGACGGTGAAGTGTTCATCACCTTCGCGGAGATTGTCGTTGACGACCTGCACGGTAATGATTTGGGACGTCTGGCCGGCCCGGAACGTCAGCGTACCGGTCGGTCTGAGGACGGAGCGGCCGAGCAGCAGTCGGTAGTCGCGGCCGAACGTCGCGGTGGCTGGAGTGGACTGTAACGAGTAAGCAACCGTCACTGGCGCGGATACCTTCTCGGAGAGGCTGACGACAAGTTGTGCTGTACCGGCCGCTTCATTGATCTCGGTTGGGCCGCTGATAGAAACGGCGGACAGGCAAAGCCTCTGCTCGAGCGCCTCCATCGCAAGTTTCCGCCCCGATCCGTTTGCTCCTTGACGAGCAGTTGGCCTCGCCCCCCGGCGGCCTGTCAAATTGACTGTCATCGTGACACATCTCCCCGAGTCAACACCGAACCGTACTTGCCCCTCTTCACGAGGCTTCAGTGAAGAATGCCTCAGAAACTGGCGCGATGCTAACCTGCGTTTGCCGAACCGGCAAGTTTTGGGTTTTTTGCCTGGGCGTTTGTGGCACCTGATGTGCCAGGATGAGAACAGCGGACACCAAAAGAAAAGGACCCGTGGTTTGGGGAAACCACGGGTCCATAGCGGCTCTAGAAGTGTGGGTCTTGGGGGGGGGGAACAGCCGCTGAAGAGATCCTGTTGTTTTGTCGGTGTGGCCGGGAGGCAAACTCGCTGGTGGCCTGGCACTCCAGAACTATACAACACTCCAGTCAACCGTGTCGAGTGAGAGTCTTGTTTTTCAGGCGATGAGACGGTTCGGCTCAAAAAAACATGAAAAAGCCGTCTTTTCCTGACCATCTTGGCGGCTTTTGCAGCCACGGTCGCTTCCGTTAGGCTACGCCCTATCCCGTCGGTCCGCGACACCCGCTCTTTCAGAACCCCCCTTGTGAAGGATTTTTAAGTCCTGCCATGCCAGTCGAACCCTTCTCCGCCCGTGGCACGTTCGAGACCGGAAACGGCCCCGCGACGCTCTTCCGTCTTCGATCCCTCGACGATGCCGGGGTCACCAACACCTCTCGGCTGCCCTACTCGCTCCGGATGATCCTCGAGGCCCTCCTCCGCACCTGCGACGGCTACGAGGTGACCGAAGATGACGTGCGAGCGCTGGCGACCTGGAACGCTGCGAAGCCGGCAGAACGGGAGATTCCGTTCAAGCCGGCACGGGTCGTGCTTCAGGACTTCACCGGCGTTCCCTGTGTCGTCGATCTTGCCGCGATGCGGGCGGCCATGAGGCGGCTCGGCGGTGATCCGGCGAAAATCAACCCACTCGTACCGGTCGATCTCGTTATCGACCACTCGGTGCAGGTCGACTTCTTCGGCTCCGCCGACGCGCTGGCGAAGAACGTCGATATCGAATTTGCTCGGAACGCGGAACGATATGCCTTCCTCCGATGGGGACAGCAGGCTTTCCGGAATTTTCGGGTTGTGCCGCCGGCCATCGGAATCGTGCACCAGGTGAATCTGGAGTATCTCGCCGGCTGTGTCTTTCTCCGAGAAGCGATTGACGGCAAGGGTTCGCTTCCTGTGGCCGTGCCCGACACGCTCGTGGGAACCGACAGCCATACGACCATGATCAATGGCCTGGGTGTGGTCGGCTGGGGTGTGGGGGGCATCGAAGCCGAGGCGGTGATGCTCGGCCAGGCCCTGTCCCTGCTGCTCCCAGAAGTCGTCGGTTTTGAGCTCACCGGTGAGCTCCCCGCTGGCGCGACGGCAACCGACCTCGTGCTGACGGTGACAGAGATCCTTCGAAAGGCTGGCGTTGTCGGAAAGTTTGTCGAGTTTTATGGGGCTGGCCTGGACCGGATGCCGCTCGCCGACCGTGCCACGATCGCCAACATGGCTCCCGAGTATGGTGCCACGATGGGCTTCTTTCCGATCGACGACGAGACGCTCCGGTACCTCAGGCTCACCGGCCGCCCGGCGGAGCAGGTTGCGCTCGTCGAGCGGTACATGAAAGAGCAGGGGATGTTCCGCACATTGACCGCTCCGGTGCCGGAGTTCACCACGCGACTCGCCCTTGACCTTGGCAGCGTCGTGCCCAGCCTGGCCGGTCCCAAGCGGCCGCAGGATCGTGTGCCGCTTTCGGCAGTGAAGCAGACCTTCGCTGAATCACTGACTGCCTCGACTGCCAACCGAGGCTTCGCGCTCGATGGACCGGAACTCGCTCGCACGGCCACCGTGGAGGCCAACGGCCGCGCCGATACGATTGGCCACGGCGCGGTCGTCATTGCCGCCATCACGAGTTGCACCAACACGAGTAACCCCGACGTCATGGTGGCCGCGGGCCTCGTCGCACGGAAGGCAGTCGAGAAGGGGCTCGCCACCCAGCCGTGGGTGAAGACGAGCCTGGCTCCCGGGAGCCGCGTGGTCACGGACTACCTCGAGAAGTCGGGCCTCTCACAAGACCTCGACGCCCTCGGCTTCGAGACGGTGGGCTATGGATGCACGACGTGCATAGGAAACTCGGGGCCACTCCCTTACGCCGTGGCCAAGGCGGTCACGGAGGGCGACCTGGTCGCCGCTGCAGTGTTGTCGGGCAACCGAAACTTCGAGGGCCGCGTGAACCCGCTCGTGAAGGCCAACTGGCTCGCGAGCCCGCCGCTCGTGGTCGCTTACGCGCTGGCCGGCACCACCGACATCGATCTTGTCACAGCGCCGATCGGTACCGGACGGGACGGTCAGCCGGTCTATCTCTGTGATATCTGGCCGACCCGTGAGGAAGTGCAACGGACTGTTGCAGCAAGCGTCTTGCCCGATCAGTTTCGCCGTCGGTATGACAACGTCTGGCAGTCGAACGAGCGGTGGAACGCCGTTCCCACGACCGCCGGCGAGCTCTATGACTGGGACGCGAAGAGCACCTACATCCAGGAACCTCCGTTCCTGGCCGAGATTGCCCGCGAGCCGAATCCGCCGACGAGCGTGCGCGGGGCACGTGTGCTGCTCGCGCTCGGCGACAGCGTGACCACCGATCACATTTCGCCAGCCGGCAGCATCGCCAAGGCAAGCCCTGCGGGAACGTATCTCATCAAGCACGGTGTGCCGCCGGAGGATTTCAACAGCTACGGCGCCCGCCGAGGCAACGATCGCGGGATGACACGGGGCACGTTCGCCAACATCCGCATCCGCAACCTGCTCGTGCCTGGCACGGAAGGGGGCGTGACGCGGCTGCTGCCCGGGAGCGATGTGTTGCCGGTGTATGACGCGGCGGTGAGATACCGCGAGCAGGGGACGCCGCTCGTGGTGCTTGCCGGCACCGAGTACGGCACCGGCAGCTCCAGGGACTGGGCGGCCAAGGGACCGATGCTCCTCGGCGTACGGGCCGTGATGGCCGCCAGTTTCGAGCGGATTCATCGCTCGAATCTTGTCGGAATGGGAGTCCTTCCGCTCGTGTTGCCCGAGTCCTGGCAGGCGCTCGGCCTGACCGGCGAGGAAACCTTCGACATCCCTTTCGAGCTCCTGGCGCCGCGTGCCACGATCACCGTGCGGGCGACCACACCGCAGGGAATTATCAAGGAGATACCCTGTCTTGTGCGGATCGACACGCCGGTCGAACTGGACCAGTTCAATGCCGGCGGGATCCTGCCGTTCGTGCTCCGTCGGCTGCTCTGAGCGGGAGCGGGATGCTCACGCGGGAGCGTTCGATTCCTGCTGTTCGACGAGGTGCAACTCGGCCGGATCGCAGATCCAACCGCGACAACTCGCCGTGCCGCAGCGGCAGGGGATGGCCGCATCGGCGGGCCAAGAGTAGTCGATCAAAATCTCTTCGCCGGGCTCGATCTTTCGGATGGTCGTCAGCCAGAGCCGATCTTCCTGTGCCTCACCCGGCTCGGCTTCCCAATAAAAAATCTCGCAGTTCGGGTCACAGCTGTGGTTCATGAACCGAAGGGGGGCCGAAGGCTCGAGAAGCTTGGAGCTCGGCAGCTCCATGACATAGCTCGAGTCTTCAGGGTGGTCGTCGAGGATCTCGCCGTGAATCTCGTCGATCACCAGTCCGGAAGGCAGTCTGCGACGGGCAAACACACCATTGCCAACGTGTGTCTGACCGACACGGACGAGACGGGCAAGGCGCCGCGAAGGGGGCGTCACTGAAACAGCAGCGGAAGTCGAGAGTGACGACATGGAGCTTTCAGGCGTGAGCCAGGCAGAGAGCGTAGACGTGAACCAGGAAAGGGCCCAGGAAGTGAACCATCAGTCTCACGAACCGAGAACTCTAGCCGTTGACGTTTGAAGTCGTCAACACATTGGCAACGCCGAGTCTGGGTTGGGTAGGGATCACCACCAGCCGCGAAACCGATCGAACATTCCCTGCGCCTGCCGTGGTTCTTCTGCGGGTGATGGGGCGATGTCAGCCTGGGGCGTTGCATCGGCTCGGTTACGGGCCGCCACTGCCTCGTCAGTCACAAAGGCCTCAAGGAACTTGGGCCAGTGTCCTTCGAGCTCGACGAGCGCCCCGCCCACATCACCCGCTTTGAACCGATGTGCGATCCGGGCGAGTACGCTCGCGATGGCGGCTCGCTGGTTCTCGTCGAACGCCAGGTCGTAGACCTGCACTTCGTCGATCTGCACGCTCCCGGGGCCGAGAAGGTCGAACCGCACCCGCAGTGAATCGATGGATTCGGTGGGAAGGTCATCAATCTGAAGGACGAAAAGCGCCCATTCCGTCGTGAGCGGACGACCGCCCGTGAGGCCACCGACGGCGGCAAACCGATAGTATTCGCGGTTGCCTTCCACCCCTTCGATCGCGACGCGAAGCGGTGGTTGGGGTTCACCCGGATCGAGCCGGAGCCAGGCCGCCACACTGATGCGGCCGGTCGCTGGTGGACCGAAGGGATTGCTGCGGACGGTCGAGAGTCCGTTCCGTGACGAGAACCTGAGCGCCCGGCCGACGCCAACCGGTGGCGCCTGGCCAGGCACCAGTTCGAGTGAGCCACGACGCGGCTCGAGAAGCTCCCATCCCGTGACCGCTGGCGTCACGCGGTCCCCCCGTGCATCGGCAATACCGAGCGAGAAGCCGGGGTTGTCGAGAACGTCGAGCGGCGCCGGCGACGCGAGGACGCCGAGCCGCTGCCTCGAGCGTTCGATGGCTGCACCAACGGCCGTGCGGATCGACGGTGGGTAGGTGGCGGTCACAAAGTCGATACGTCCTCCACCGTCGATGACAAGTGATCGGATGTCCCAGGCTGTCAGCGACACGGCTGCTTGGGTACCGGCCAAGGGGATCGTGTTTCCGTTCGAGGCATCCACAACCGCCGCAGCCGGGCCACCGAGTTGGAGCGTCGCATCCACCGGCGCGGAGCTGGCGTTGACCACCTGGACCCAGGTGACACGGTTCGTGGCATGGGTGCGGATCACGAGGGGAGCTGGTGCTTTTGCGAGCAAGTCAAAGGCCGCTGCGGGCAGGTCTTCGAGGCTTCGCTGCGGTGAACTGCCCGGTGGCCTTGCAGAACTTGGTGGACGCATGTCGAAGATGATCGCGGCGTCGGCTCCCTCGAGGGCGCGTGCCAAACATGGATCTCCCGAGGCCGCTACCGGTTCGATCATGGCCTGGCAGGGGGAAGAAAGTGAGGCGGCTGGAAACGGGCTATGTGAAAGAATTTCGGTGAGTTGAACCTCCAGAGGCCGCAGCACGATTGCCGCGGCTCGCGGGCTGAATCCAGAGGTCGATGATGCCATCATCATCGCGGTGTTGGCCGCCGCGACCGTTGAGCGGTCGGCGAGCCGTCTGCCCGGCGTGACGACGTGAGGCGGAACGAAGATGAGCTCACCCGCCTGCCCTGTCGATGGGAGAGCCGTAATGAGGCCGATCTCTCTCAAGAGGTCATCGTGAGGCAGGCTCGGGCCGGCCATTGGTCGGAATATCGCCGCGAGTTCACCACTGGACAGGAGCGTCGTCGGCACGACGTAAAGTTTCCTTGGCCCCCGTTCGGCAACCTTCGCGGCCAGCCTCGAATAGAACGCAGCGAGTTCGCGGGACCGCCAGGCGAGCCACTCGTTTCGGAGGCTTCCTGTCACGAGCCGGCCTCGTTCGGCAAATCGTCCTTCGCCTTGGTCCGTTTCAGCCTTCCCGATGGCTTCAAGGAATCTGGGGAATGTCGCATCATCAAGACCCCAGGCAATGCCGGGCAGATGAAGCCAGCCATCATCTGGCAGAAGCAAGGCCATCCCGGCGATGTCAGGAGAATCCTCGAGTCGGTCACCAGCTTCGGCGACGAGGTCTTCGACTGCTTGTTGAACGCGTGGGTCGAGGATGTTGTAGTGCATGCCCCCGGTGTTCCGGCGAGGCCGGCCGTCCGCGCCAACGCAGACGATGCCGGTGGCATTGTCTCCAGCCCGAAGTGATTCGAGGACTGGTATTGCCCCGTCAAAGCAGAGCCCAGGCACGAGAGACAGGCCTTCCCGAGCGTAGATGCGAGCGGTTGCGGCAAGAAGGTCGTGGCCACTGCCGTCGGTCGTCGCGTCGGTCGCCCATCGCGACGGAGCCCTCGTCAGTCGGCTCGGCCATGCTGTCGCACCGCCGGCGTAGGCCGTCACGAGGCTACCGGTGAGTCCCTCGGCCTTGATCGCGTCTGCAGAGTGGCGGATCGCCGTGAGGTGGGAAACCCAATCGATCACGGTGCGGCCCGTGTCGGATTCGATGTGTCCTGGGCCTCCGTACCGCTTCGTGAGATCGAGTGAGGGCATCAATGCGAGGGTCTGCCGCGGATCCCGATTCGTCGGTGCGGGGGGGGTGGGGCGAGTTGGAATCGGAAGCCGCATGGGACCCGCCAGCACCCGCACGCGGCCGACGATCGCTGAGGCGTCCGTCATCGGATTGGCGACGACAAGCAGAGGCTGGCGGGTCGTCGGCCAGAAGATAAAGCGGTGTGTGCCGAGGCGGGCAGGTCCGTCATGATCCCCGCGGGCGATTTCAAAACCGCCTGCATGGCGGACCTCCACGACGGTGCCGGCCGCATCGGTCTCGAGGACGCATGCGGCGATCGTTGCCCGTTGATCGGTGGGGTAGTCAATCTCCACGACATGGGGATAGCCCGGGCGGGCAGTGGCGATCACGATCCCTTCCCACGACGGATTTTTTGCTGAATTGGCCTGCGGCAGGCGAAGCATGGGGCCGAGGGGATGCGGGACGACCGTGGAATGACCACTGGCCAGGAGGCCGCCGAATCTGGGCATGAACGATGACACGTCGGGAAGAGGAACGGAGGGTAGCGGCATGTTTGGTAACGGCACTTCCGGCATTCGGGGCATCGTCAGAGATGGCCTTGTGAAGCTCGGCAGCGGCATGGCGGGAAGTGCCATGGTGGACCTCGGGACGGCTTGGAGTCCACGAGCAGGGAGGCGACGAAGCCGTTCGTGAAGCCGGGGGCTTCCTGGGTCAAGGTCATGCACGACCTTCCATGGCTCGTTGGCTCCTGGTGGCGGCGGCTCTGTTGCGATGGCGACCACCTGAAGTTTCCGGCTCGCGAGCTGACGGTTCCAACGAAGCCCGCGCCGCTCGACAGCCTCGAGCACGAGGTCATACCCGCCCTCTTCGTTCGGGAGTGTCAATTCGCATGCCACGGGTCTGAAGGAGGTGGGGATCTGTCCCGGCCGTGCGGCAGTCTCCGGGAGTTGCGAGTTCGCCGAGAGGGCAACGACGCGAGAATCCAGAATCGCGTCTTGTCGCGCCGGGGAAAGCCGCACGCGGAGCTCCACGTCACCCCCGCCGGGCTTCATGAAAAGCAGCGGCGCGATCCGCAGCCGCAGCTTGTCGCCGGGCAGCCGAACGCTGCCGAAGGCGAGGGGGAGCGTTCTGCCCCCAGGCTCATCGATCTCCACCCGGAGTGCGTCACCCGGGGCCTGCTCAATGTGGAGTCGATTCCCATCGCCGTCGAGCGGACGCTGCGTGGTTGTCGCAAGGACATCGGTCAGAGGAAGGTCGAAGGAGGCCGAAGGCGCGCCCGTTGCCGAGGGGCCGAGGGCCACGACAAGCCGAGCCCGATGCCAATCATGGACAGTGATTTCGACGCCGTCGGAAGCGGTGGGCGTCGATTGATGGACGGTGATACTGGCACCTGCATCGTAGGTCGATCCCGCGGCATCTCGCTGGGTTGAGAGCGTTTGCCATTCGCTCCGTGGGGGTGGGCCGTTGTCGGTCGCAAGGACGTCAATGCGACCGCTCCAGGCCTGGGGTGTTCCGCCGC
>JBGTKO010000041.1:0-2952 GCA_041744595.1 Pirellulales bacterium | reverse complement strand
AACGATCGGCCCACGCCACCCGAAGGTGCCAGGAACTTTCTCTACCTTGATGGCCACGTCGAAAACCTCTGAATCCCGGCCGGTCGGCTGGACCATCGCCGTGGCCGCTTTGGCCATCGTGGTGTTGCTTGTCGCTTGGCTCGCAGGTTGGATGCCGCTCGGTATGGATCCCCGCGTGAAGGAAATCCTCGCGCTCCAGGAACAGGCGCGCCAGCAATACGCGGTCAACGGAGGCCCGACAAACATCGCCGATGCGACCGCCGCCTTCACGGCGATGATAGAGATTCGCCAGAAGACCGAAGAACTGCCGCCGCATCTCAGGCCGCAAGTCGAGGAAGCCGCGGGGAATGCCTTCCGTACGATGTTCTGGGCGCGGGTCGATGGATACTTCAGCCTTCCGCCTGAACAGCGACAAGCTGAACTCGATCGCCACATCGACCAGCAGGAGATGTTTCGGAAGGCCATGGAAGCTGGCCGTACGGTCATGGGAGCCCTGGGGGGCGGCCAGCCATCAGGCGGTGCGAATTCGACCGCACAAAACCAGCCCGCGAATCAGCAGCCATGGGGCAGCCGTTCCGAAGACGAGCGGAATCAGTTTCGCAAGTCGAGGATTATCGATCGCACGAATCCACAGGAGCGGGCTCGCTTCACGGAATATATTCGAGCTCTTGATGTCCGTCGCGAACAACGCGGACTGCCAAGTTCATGGCCTCGGTGACGTCGCCTCTCTCCCACAAGGCACCGCACGTACGACATGGATACACTTGGACTCCTCGCAGAAGCATGCCAGCTCGCGACCGACCTCGGCTACACCTTGCGTGAGGAGCCGCTCGGCGACCTTGCCGGTGGGCCATGTATGGTTGCCGGTCGGCAGCACCTCCTCCTGAATCTCGAGCAGGCTCCTGCAGCTCGTCTCGAGGTCATGCTGCGGACGCTCGCGGCCGACGCACGAGTCGATCGAGAACCGAAGAGCCGGCTGCTCGCCACGCGGTTGGCGGCGATGCGTCAGACGGCCGGGTGAACGCGTCGGTGTCAGCCGTCGCGGTAGAGGTTATATGTCGTGATGTACCGCTCAACGGCGCGTGGCGTGCGATACCGGATGCTCTGCCCACGCGCGACGGCCGCCCGCAGGTCGGTGGCCCGGATACCGACCGCCGGCATTCGCACGCGGCGGTCAATGATCGCGGCGCACGCGGTGTCACCGAGCACGCCAGCCAGGCCCGACTCTGCGGCAGCGGCTCGAACGTCGTCGAGGCGATCCCGCTCGATCGGCACGATCTCGGCGAGTGACGCGATGCGGTCTGGATCCTTCCAGCGTGCCAGGCCTGCAAGGCTGTCGGGGCCGAGCAGGAGCACGAGCGTGTTGCATGCGTGCTGCTCGGCGAGATCGACGAGTGTGTCGACGGTAAAACTCGTGCCGCCGCGATCGAGCTCGATCGACGAGACAGAAAAGGCGTCGTGGCCGCTGATGGCGAGCGACAGCATCGCCAGACGGTGCGAAGCGTCGGCGAGCCGCACACCAGGTTTGTGTGGCGGTGCGGCTGCGGGCACAAAGACCACACGATCGAGACCGGCCTGTTCGCGGGCACACTCGGCTGCAAGCAGGTGCCCGTAGTGCACTGGATCAAAGCTGCCACCGAATATGCCGATTCGCATCGACCGGTCTCCTTTGCCTGCGGGTGTCGCCGGCGAGGCATATGGTCTAATCCGCCGCATGGGCCCTGACCAGTCTGCGCAGCGTAGTCTCTTCGACCATCGACCTGCATGGGTCGAGGACGACGCCCGCCACGGCACGGTCGCCACGGTCGTGCTCCCAGACGGTATCGACAAGCCGCTCGACTACTTGGTGCCCGAGCCGCTGCTCGGCAGCGTGGAGCCGGGACGCCGCGTCCGTGTGCCGCGGGGCACAGCGAACCGACTGCGGCTGTCCTACTGTGTCGCCGTTCGGTCGGGCGAGCTTCCTCAGTCGCCGCTCAAGAGTGTGATTGGTGTCGAGGATGACAAGCCGCTGCTGTCGCGGCGGATGCTCGAGCTCACGGAATGGATGGCCGAACGGTGGATGGCCAGGTGGGGCGAGGTGCTCGAAGCAGTTCTGCCATCGGGCGTGCGGATGCGGAGGAAGGTCAAACTCTCTCCATTGCTCGTGGCCTCAGGCCAACCGATTGAGCGGAAGCTGACGCCGGCCCAGGCGAAGGTGCTCGCGGCTGCCGGTCAGCCCGCCACTGCCGAGCAGTTGGCCACGGCTTCCGGTGCCAGCCGCGCCGTCATCACGCGGCTGGTGAAGATCGGCCTGCTTCGAGAGGTTGGCACGGTCGAGGCTCGCAGGGCAGGTGCGTCCGAGCGACCGGGGATTTCCCACGATCGTCCTGACTCCCTTTCGCCGGCGCAGTCAGAAGCCCTCGCCGCCATCACCGGCCCAATGAGGGCGGGGCAGCATGAGACGATCCTTCTCTTTGGCGTCACCGGCAGCGGCAAGACGGAGGTCTATCTCCAGGCCGTTGAAGAGACGATCTCGTTCGGTCGGCAGGCAATCGTGCTCGTGCCGGAGATCAGCCTCACGCCCCAGACGTGTGACCGGTTTCGCGCACGGTTTGGAACGGTCGCCGTGCTTCATAGCCACCTCACGCCTGCCGAACGGCATGCCCAATGGCGGGAGATCGCCGCGGGGCGGGTGAACGTCGTGGTGGGAGCACGCTCTGCGATCTTCGCCCCTGCGCCACGGCTCGGTCTTATCGTGATTGATGAAGAGCATGAAAGCTCATTCAAGCAGGCCACGGCGCCGCGGTACCACGCCCGCGATGTGGCCGAGTGGATCGCCCGTGCCGAGGGGGTGCCGCTCGTGCTCGGGTCGGCGACGCCCGCGATCGAAACCTTCTCGCGGTGTCTCGCCAGCGAGTGGCGGATGTGCCGGCTTGCTGACCGCGTGGGGGGCTCAGAGCTACCGGCTGTCAT
>JBGTKO010000040.1:0-4440 GCA_041744595.1 Pirellulales bacterium | reverse complement strand
CGACCTGCTGCGACCGCACGACGACAGCCCGCGCCGACCACGGCGACCATTGATTGGGATCGGTCGGCCCAAAGAGCACGGCCACTGGCACACCGTGCGACGCGGCGAGGTGCATGAGACCCGTATCGACGCCCACGCAGATATCCATCCGAGCCAAGAGCGCCCCAGACTCCCGCAATGAAAGCAATCGCGTGAAGTCGTGGACATGAGAAGCCACGTCCTCCGTCATTTCATCACGAATACGATCATGTTCCTCAAGGTCAGCAGGGCCGCCGCAGAGCACGACCTCACAGGCCTGTCGTTCCACGAGCCACTCGATCAGCGCGGCCCAGCGATCGGCGGGCCATCGCCTGCTACAGTCGGTACTCTGGGGTGCGATGAAGGCGAGTCGTCGACCCCGCGGGAGACGTGCAAGAATCGTCGCCACGCGGTCTCGCTGCTCTGAAGCCGTCCAGTTCTCGGCATGGCCATCATCGACCGGGATCCCGTCGGCCCGGAGGAGATCGAGGTATCGCGAAGCCTGATGGCGGCCACGGGCAACGGTCACGACCCGCGTCAGAAACCATCGGCCGTCGCCAGCGAGACCGATCCGCGTCGGAATGCCCGCCAGCGCCGCCATGAGAGATGCCGAAAGCGATCGCTTGAGGAGATAGGCCCGTGTGTACCGCCGCCCGGCAAGCCATGCGGCCTGGGCACGGATCGCGGCAATCGCAGCCCCGAGGGAACGGCGACCAGCAGGCCTCTTCCAGGCGACGAACCGATCGAAGTACGGGCAATTTGCGAGCACGCCCTGCACCGACCCTTCGGCACACACTTCGATCATCGCGCCAGGAAACGCCTGGCGAAGGTTCCGCAGGAAGGGGATCGCGAGGATCGTGTCGCCAATGTACCGCGTGCAGACGACGAGGATCCGCTGATTGCCGCATTCCTCGCCGTGATTCTGGCCGGTTCGAGTGCCCATGGCGAACTACCTTGCAAAACCCACGAAGAAGCTGAAGAGCTGTTCGCTGTCGAACGGCGCCTTGACCACGGGGACGGCGAAGTCGAGCGCGATCGGGGCCGGTCCGAGCGCCGGCAGCGTGATCCGAAGACCGAAGCCGGGGGCCACTCGCATGTTGTTGATGGCAACGTTGCTCTCGACAGTACCGAAGTCGGTGAAGACGACGCCGCGGAGCGAATCGTCGGCCGTGATCGGGAAGAGGTACTCAACCGTGTTGAGCCACTGGAACGGACCACCGACGACCGCGAGCACACCATTCGGCGCAGCCTGACGTGGGCTCGCACCGCGGAATGTAAAGCCGCGGAGGGTGTTGTAACCGCCTGCGAAAAAGTTGTCGTACGCCGGGGTGTCGGGGCCGCTCATGCCGAGCACCGAGCCGATCGAGAGCACATGCCGACCGGAGCCGTCGGGTCGCTCATGCATGAGGAAGTATTGTCGCCCTTCGAGGATGCCACGGGGATAGACATACGTGCCGATCACCTGCTCGAACTCGAACGTCGCAAGATGGCCCTGTGTCGGGAGGAACGGGCTGTCGCGGGTGTCGTGGATGATGCCGGTGGAGAATCCGTAGACGCTGTTGGTCCCGAGCATGCTGACGACGTCGGGAGCGAGTACACGAGGGTTGAACACATCCACGCTTTCGCCACGGAACCCCGCGTTCACCGACAGGTCAGGAGCGAACGCAAACTGGTAGCCGAAGCCAACGCGGCCGCCGGTACGAGCTTCGGCCCAGTCAAAGAAGAATCGCGTGTAGTACGACGCCGAGAGGGTCATGCCGACGCGGGAGTTGAAGAGGTATGGCTCCTGGAAGGTGGCCACGTACCGCTGAAGTTGCGTACCGGGCGAGGCCTCGAGCCGGAACCGCTGGCCGGCGCCACGGAAGGCCACGCCATTCTTGATGTCGTCCCAGCTTTGCGGCAGCCGGAGGATGTCAAAGTTCTGCTCGTCGATGACGATGTTACCCACCAGGCCGGCATTGGAGTTCACACCCGCACCGATCATGAGGCGACCGGTCTGCGTCTCCTCCGCATCGATCTCGAGCGCCACAAAGGGCTCATTGCCAGGAAACACGTTCGCACCACCGGCGAAGTCGGGCAGCGCCTGCGGCTGAAATCCGGGCGGCTGGTTGGGGTCACCCTGAAGATTGCCGGCAAGCGGCTGGTTTACGGTGTGAACTGGCGGAGGGGGTGCGGTCATGCGGGCGTAGTCGAGTGATTCAGGACCGGCCGGCGCGAGTGGCTGTCCACCCCACGGGCTCGCCTGTTGCTGCTGCACCGCGGGCTGCATGAGCGGCTGCTGTGCGAACGGCTGAGCCTGTTGCTGCACCGGCTGAATAGGAAGGGTCTGTGCGGGCTGCCATGCACCAGGCTGCTGGGCGTACTGGGGCTGTGGCTGGGCGTACTGTGGCTGCGGCTGCGCGTACTGTGGCTGTGGCTGCGCGTACTGTGGCTGCGGCTGCGGCTGTTGGTACTGCGGTGCCGCATACTGAGGAGCAGCAACTTGCGGCTGTTGATACGCCGGTGCCTGAGGCCATTGCGGCTGCTGGTATCCGGGGCTCTGGCCACGCCAGACGGGTTCCTGGGCCATGCTCGAGGGATGTGGTGCCTGCGTCGGGACGGCCCCGGCCGCGGGCAGGATATCGATTCCTTGGAGTTTTCCTTCCTCATCGACCGAAAGTTCGATGATTGCGTCTTCTTCGTCGTCAGGGCTCTGCCCACGGAAGCCGGGCCGGCTGGCCATGCGGGTGTCACCAGGCTCGGGTTTCGAGAAGCTGATTCGCGGTGCCTCCCCCTTCGCCGCGTCGGCAGCGAACAGGCCGCTCGCCTTGATCCGTCGCTCGTCATTCCGAAGCTTGCGAATGTCGAGGATGTCGCCGGGTCGTAGCGACAGACGGTTGTAGATCACGGCGTGCTGCGTGTGCGGATGCTCGCCCTTGATCTTCACGTTGATCTGGCCGACGCGGTACCGCTGCCCCTCGGTGATGTTGTAGACGAGGTCAAGCTGGCCCGGTTCCTCGAGAAACCGAGGATCGGCCCGGATGTCGGCAAACACGTACCCCCGCCCGCCGTAGACGTCCCGCACCATGTTCAAGTCGATGTCCATCTTCGACTGGTTGAAAGGCTCGCCTCCCTTAAGCTTGAGCTCTCGCTCGAGGAACTCCGTCTTGAACTTCGAGTTGCCCACGAACGAGACGTTGCGAACGTTGTACCGAGGCCCTTCACTGATCACGTACGTCAGATGCGTCCAGTCGCGAAGCCCCTCGCGGACCACCGTGACCTCCCGTCCCACCTTCGCCTGGAAGAAGCCGAGGCTCCGGTAGTAGGCGGTGAGGGCCTCGATGTCGGCGTCGATCTTCTCGCGATCCACGTTCCCGCCGAAGACCCAGAGGATGCCGGGCTTTGTCTTCACCTGCGTGAGGAGCCGGGCGTCGCTGGCGATCGTGTTCCCGACAAAGCTCGTCCAGAGCGCCTTGCGGGACTTGCCCTCGTCAATGAGGAACACCGCCCCCTTGTCGCCTGGCTTGCTCCCTTCGACGGTCGTCACGCGGGCGGCTTCGTAGCCCTTCTCGTGGTAGTAGCTCTCGATCCGCCGACGGGCCTCTTCGATGACATAGGGGTCCATCGCGTCGCCCACATCGATCTCCGACGTCTTGCGGAGCGTGTTGCCGTTGTATCGATTGTTGCCGACATACTTCACGTACCGGATCGTGGGCCGCTCCACGACCTGGAAGATGACGACCACGCCATCATTCACGCGGACATACTTCGGATGAACATCCACGAACTTCCGTGAACGGTGGAGCGTGCGGACATCTTCCTCGATCGACTGCGGATCGAAGACCTGGCCGGCCCGCGTGATGAGCTTGGGCAGCCGCGAAACCTCGACCGTCTCGTTGCCCTCGATCCGTACTTCTACGACGAGGTCAGAGGGCCGGGCCGCAGCAGAGCGAGGCTCGCTGACCGGGGGCAGCGGCATGATGCCGGGGGGCTCCTGGGCGACCGCCGGTCGTGCGATCCCAAGGAACGCAACAGCCGCGATGGCGAATCGACAGGCGGGCCGGCGGAAGTGTGTGGCAGGTGCAGACAAGGGATCACTGCCCAGGGGAGGCATCGGCGGAAGCCGCGGAGGAATAGACGAGGAGGCCACACTCACACAAGGCGAAAACCGATCTTCGCCACGGGTCGCTCGGGAAACGCCCCCGGAACGTTTGCCCAGTTTTCGATCCTTGACTAGTCAACGGAAACGGCAGTAGTTTCAAGGCTTTCCTGGGCACGCCATGCCGCCAATGATCATTGATCTGCGTCGCACGGAGGACGCGCGGGACGTGGTGCACAGGGCCGTGCAGGCCCTTGCCGAAGGGCGGGCCGTCGCGTTCCCGACGGAAACCGACTACGTGGTGGCCTCGTCGGCGCGAGAGCCTTCCGCGACCGAGGCACTTG
>JBGTKO010000039.1:0-2017 GCA_041744595.1 Pirellulales bacterium | reverse complement strand
TGGCACGGGCAACCCCGAGCCGCACTACGGCCAGACCTCATTCATGCCCGCTCGACGCGAGGCTCTACCAATACCAGCCAGTGGCCGGACGGTCAGCGAGCGCGGTTGTGCGGGACGCGCCGAGCTCCGGCACGTCGCGGGTCGTGGTCGCGAACTGCCAGGGCTGGAACTGGATGCCGCCTGAGATGAGCACCCAGTTGTTGCCCTTCTTCACGCCCGTGGCGACCGTTGGAATCTGCTCGGGCACCCCATACTTGGGCATCGAAAGCTGCTTCTCATCTCGTAAGGGCCCAAGGTCGAGACCGGCCCGTTTGTCGAGCTGGCGGCCATGAATGAGGGCCGCGACGACCGCCAGGTCGACGCAGTTGACGAGCTCTGCGAACACCGGCCGCTTCGCAGACAGGGCGTCGTAATGCTTTGTCATGGCCTCGCACCACTTTTCAGCGATGGGATCCCGTCGCCCTGCCCCACGCTGCACACCACCATCGCGATCGGCGACATCATTTTCACTGACGCACTTCATGCGGCGACCGTCGATCCGCCAAGCGAGCTCGTCAGGATCGCGGGCAATTGGGTCGTATTCGGCTTCGAGCCAGAATCGCGGAAGCGATGCGGTTCGCCCGCCAGGAGGAACCAGCGCGAGGTAACTCGGGAGCCCTGCTACACCTGACTCGTCAACGCCCATGCCGATCCGCTTCATGCGGTAGTCGGCTGCCACGAGCACGCGGGCAAAGCGGCTCGTCCCCGGCACGCCACCCACGCGAACCGTCTGAGGACCGACTGCCTCTTCCATGCTCCGAAACACGGCCTGCGGATCACGCCCCATCACTCGCTGCCGAGCCATCAATGCCTGAAGGTTGGCAATGCCCTCGGGAGTCGGGTCGATCGAGCACTGCATGCCTCCCTGGCGGGCGGCATCGATGGCCCGCAGCGACACGATCAAGTCGTCGAGGTAGAGGAGCGGGCGACGGCTGGTAGCCCCGACAAACGTACCATCGGCACCGACGGTGATCCGATCAGCCGGTCCCGCCAGGATCACGTCCTTTCCTTCGGGATCGACGAAGACGTGCGTCACTCGCTCGAGCCCTCCGAGAAACACCACCTCGGGTGACAGAGGCTCCGCCCTCTCGATCGAATCTCGCACCGCTGCAACGATCTTCGCGAGAGAGACCTTGCGAAGCTCGGCAGCGCCGCCGAGACCGTCAGCGATGGCCGCCCGACGTTCGGCCGCAAGGGCCTCGATCGCCTGCGGTTCGAGATTCCGGACAATGCCCTCGGCATCGATCGAGATACCACCAACCCCCTGAAACCCGAAACCACCGCCGCCGCCGAACTGGGCGGCCGCCCTGGTATCCAGGACCACGATCAGCCCGCAGGCCATCAGGCACGCGAAAAGCAAAGTCCGGAAGCGACTCATGAAACCCTCGTTGCGGCACGGAAAAAGCGGACAAACAATAGAGGCAATGCTAGTCTGCTCCGCCGTGGGCGACAAACCCGATTCCCCGGAAAAACCGGGCTCGGGCTACCCTGCGACCATCCCCATTGCCCCTTTCCAAGCCCATGCCGCCCCTCGGCCCTTCAACGTACCTCCGCGTGTCCGACCCTGTGCTGGGCCGCCGAGTCGTACCCCTTTTCGCCGGTGAACGGGTGACGCTTGGCCGGGCGCCAGACAACCAGGTCGTCCTCCACGATGAGCGGGCCAGCCGGTACCACGCCGAGGTTTTTTTTGCTTCGGAGGCAGGCTGGGTGGTCCGTGACCTCGAGAGCCGCAATGGCACGCTCATGGCGGGTGAAAGGATCGCCTCCGACAGAAAACTCTCCGCCGGTGATGTCCTCCGCATCGGCCTGGCAGAGGTCGCCTACTGTGAAGGTGACCCGGCCGCCGACATGTGCGGTGACATGGCGACCGCAGGAACCGGCACCATGCCGGTCGATCTCGAGGCATGGCGAGCTTCGATCACCCATCGCCGTGCGTCGAGCCGTCTGCTCGACGACATCAACGCCGCCGCGAGCACGG
>JBGTKO010000038.1:0-10933 GCA_041744595.1 Pirellulales bacterium | reverse complement strand
GTGAGCTGCTGGGGCGCCTGGTTGAGCTCGACGGTCCCGGTATTGACACTGGTGACGTAAAACGGAGTCGTGCTATCGGCAAAGGCGGCGACGAGGTCAAACGCCAGGAGCCGCCGCGGCTCGAGCGGCTCGATCTGATGGATGCCCTGGTGAGGGGCACCGCGGCGACGGGCCCGCCGGGCGAGCCGGTTCTGACGACCCCGGCGGTCGAAGAGTTGATGGATAGACGTTGACCACGATGACACCATACCTACTCCCTGCTCCCTGCCTGAAATTTCCGTGTGACGACCCACACTCCCTCGACTCCATCACGATACCAGCACGTGCCCTGCTAACAGGTTGATCGGACGTGTCTCGTTGGGTCACCAAATAAAGCGATCCCGAGCGTATCATCCCCAAAAATGGAAGGCAACGAATCGGCACGATGGGATTTCTGCCCCACAACGTGCAAAATTGCCTGAAATCGTTCAGGTCCGCCTTGCCGCGAGAGTTTCCCTAGCTTGCCTGATGCGAATGCCGGGCCGAAACCTGCCGTCGGATGATCCGCATGACCGATTCCACCCGACGTCACGGAATGATCCTCGGAGGCAGTACATCATGGCTGGGCGTTCGATCCGGAACCGATTTTCAGGAAGCACCCTCACGACCGGCACGCTCGCGATTGGGGCCCTGATCAGCAGTTTTGTTGTCGGCAGGGCGGATACCGCCCGAGGCCAGTGGGGCAATGAGCCGCAATCATCAGTCATGGTCGAAGGGGGCTATCTGGCCGGAAGTGAGCCCTACCGCATGGATTCTGGCCCAGGCACAGGTGAGTCTGCCGCCAGCGTCGCCCCCGCAGGGAGCTGCTCCGGTTATCCGGGCTGCGACGGTACAGGCTGTAGCGGATGCAATGGTTTTGGGTGCACCGAATGCTGCCCATCGGCAATCTTCGATACCTGCTGCGACACGGGCCGGACTGGCACCTGGATTGGCCGGGCCGACGCGATGCTGCTCTGGCGGAACGCTCCGCCCAACCGTCCCATCGCGACCAACGACCTCTCGCCTGGCGGCATAGCGCTCGACGCCAACGGACTCGACAGCACGCCTGCTGCCGGTCCGCGGCTCACGCTCATGCGGGTCAACAATTGCACCGGACACGCGATCGAGGCTACCTACCTCCGCGCTGCCAACTTCCGCAGCGAACGGCCGCTGTCGGAGGTAAGCCAGTTCTATCGGACGGCCGCTCCGGGTATTTTTGGCAATGGTCCATTCGCGTTCGATTCTGGCAACGCCAACCTCGGCAGCATGCTCCAGAGCTTTGAGTTCAACCGGCACCATGCGATCGCGCGGAACGTGCGGTTCCTCGCCGGCTTCCGCTGGATCGAGTGGAACGAACAGTTCACGCTCTCGACGATCGACAATGCCGTTGCCGTCACCGACTTCTACCAGACCGAATGCATAAACAGTCTTTACGGCGGCCAGATTGGCCTCGACGCCAATATCCTGAACACGTCGTGGGTTCGGTTCGACGGTGTGGTGAAGGCCGGTGCCTACTACAACAACGCGGTGCAGTCGTCGATCTACACCACCAACGACGTCGTAAATCCGGGCTCGGCATCGGTGGCCGTCGGTGAGTCCCCGGCCAGCGGTGCATTCGCTGGCGAGGTAGGCCTGACCGCCGTCGTTCCGGTTACACGGAATATCGATGTTCGGCTGGGCTACTACGGGCTCTGGCTCTCGGGCATCGCTCAGGCGACGCAGCAGCTTTCGGGCCAACAGTTGACGCCGGGCCAGCCGGTTGTGGGCTCGCTCAACACCAACGGTGGCGTCTTGGTGCAGGGCGCGACCCTCGGCCTCGAAGGCCGCTACTGAGACCTAGCCTTGGCCGGCTACCGCAGGTCAGCCGGCTTCAAGCCCGTCGCAGCCTTTCTCATTCCGAAGGGGGTTGGCTCGAACGTGTCCACGATGTCCACGCATGATGTCTCGGGAATCGCGTCTTCGAAACCAACGGCCCACAAGCAGGCGTTGACAAGCAACCGCCGCATGCCCTCGGAGGCCAGGTCGGTGGACGAGCCCATCGTGGTCGTGAACACCCGGCCGCTCGGACCGCCGTCGATCGAGTAGGTCTTCGTCCAGGCCACCGGCATCATCGGGGAATTCTTCGGGCCTTCGACCGGCGGCGAGTCAGGCGTCATGCCCGCGAGAACCTGACCGAGGACGATTGCGTTTGAGTCGCTCGGCAGTGGCATGCGAACGCCGTACACATCGGTCGGCCCCCAAATGTCACCATCGGCGATGCCGCGGAGGATTGGATGGCCCTCGGCCCCTGGCGAGACGATGCCACGGGTGCTCTCTTTGCCGTGGTGGCCGTGGTGGTTGATCCATTTTTCTCCGAGCACGAGCCGACCGAAGCCATCGGCCCATTCGGTCTTCTCGCCCTTGTAATTGTTCCCGTAGTGGGCGTAGGCACGATCCTTCGGGATGTTGAACGCGTGTGTTGCCGTGCGGAGCCCGACCACCGGCTTGCCGGCCCGCAGGTAGTCATCAATCTCTTTCATCTGCTCGTCCGGCAGATTTCGAAACCGTGTGGCAATGACCATGACGTCGGCCTTCCGCAGAGCCTCGAGGCCGGGGATGTTGGTCGTGTGGTTTGGGGCGATCTCGCCCGTGTGAGGGTCGATCGCATAGAGCACCGTGCAGTCAAAGCCGTGGTGCGTCGCGAGGATTTTCCCGAGCTGCGTGAGGGCCTCCTCGCTGCGGTACTCCTCGTCACCGCTGACGAGCACCACATGCTTTCCTTTGCCGGGGCCCTCCGCTCCGGCGAGTGACAGCCAGAGATCGTCGGCCCGGGTTGCGGCCTGCACCGCGAGACCCGTTCCAATAGCCAGGAGAAGGGCGGGCAGAAGCGATCGAGGCAAGCAGGTCATACGGATTCTCCCGGTGATACGGTGGCATTCGTGCGCGAGAAGCAACGAGTGTCGCACGGCGACGGTTCTTCCCGCAATCCGCCCGACTCTGATTCGACACGGGCCCACCAGCGAACTATGAATGTCTGGTGAGAGGCTTCCTTTCCGCCCCACGTCCCGGACATGAGAACCACCGCGTGAGCACATCCCGCCGCCCATCCATGCCGAACAGACCCTCCGTCGATCCTCGCTGGCTCGGGGCGGCGGCGCTCCTCCTCCTTCTGGCCGTCGGCCTGGCCCGCGGCGTCTACACCGTCGGCACCGAAAGCGTGGGGGTGATCCAGCGGTTCGGTCGGTACGCCGGCACCGTCGGGCCGGGACTGCGGTTCAAACTCCCGTTCGGCATCGACACGGTCACGATCGTGCCGGTGATGCGGCAGCTCAAGATGGAGTTTGGCTTCGGCACGCCTCGGGCCACCGACGCCCATCAGGTCGCCTCCGAGCCGGACCGTGAAAGCGACATGGTGACGGGCGACCTCAACGCCGCCCACGTCGAGTGGGTCGTGCAGTACGAAATCGGTGACCCGGAAGCCTTCCTCTTCAATCTGCGCGATCCCGGTCCCACGCTGCGGGCGCTCGCCGAGAGCGTGATGCGGGAGGTGGTCGGCGATCGGACCGTCGATGAGGTACTCACGATCGGCCGCCAGGGGATTGAGACCGAGGCAATCGCTCGGCTCACCACGCTTGTCCAGGACCTTAAGATGGGGCTGCGGGTGCAGCATGTGCAGCTCAAGAGCGTGCAGCCGCCGTCCCCGGTGCAGGCATCGTTCGATGAGGTCAACCGCGCCCAGCAAGAACGGGAAGAGATGATCAACCGAGCCAACGGCGAATACAACAAGGTCGTGCCGCGGGCCAGTGGCGAAGCACAGAAAATGCTTAGCGAGGCAGAGGGCTATGCCGTCCGCCGTGTGAACGAGGCGGAGGGCGATGTCGCTCGCTTCCTCGCTCTCCTCGAGCAATATGAAAAGGCACCGGAGGTGACCAGGCAGCGGCTCTACCTCGAAGCGATGGCCGAGCTGCTCCCTCGGCTCGGCGGCACGATCGTGCTCGACGAAGAAGCCAAGCAACTCTTACCCCTCTTAAACCTCGGTGGCCCGGCCGGGGCCAGGAGGACATCCCCATGAGTCGGCTTCCACTCAACCACCCCGTGCTCGGCTTTTTCCGTCGGTTTTCAGAGATCGTGTTTTCCCCGGCAGGCGCAGCGATCCTGATCCTCATCGGGATCGTGATCTTTGGCTGTGCCTACACGGTCGATCAGACCGAGCAGGTCGTGATCACACAATTCGGCCGGCCGGTCGGGGAGCCGATCAATTCCAACAAGGGGGGCGACGGGTCTGGTCCCGGCCTGCACTTCAAGATTCCGTTCGTGCAGACGGCCAACCGGTTCGACAAGCGGATCCTCGCCTGGGACGGCAACCCCTTTGAGATGACGACCCGCGACAAGCTCTATGTCGTGGTTGATACGTTTGCCCGCTGGCGGATCGTCGATCCGCTGGTCTACCTCCAGAGCCTTCGGGATGAACGCAGCGCGATCTCGCGGATCGACGACATCATCGGCAGTGAGACGCGAAACGTCGTGGCCCGTCACGATCTCATTGAGCTCATCCGTTCCGACAAGAGTCGCAAGGCCGAGAAGGACGCCACACTCGTAGAGGTCGAGGGGCTCGTGGGCACCCTGCCACCGATCCAGATTGGTCGCCGCGAGCTCGAACGAAAAATCCTCGAGGCTGCGGCTCCGAAGATGGGCATCTGGGGTATCGAGCTGCTCGATGTCCGGATCAAGCGGCTCAACTACAAGGCCGGCGTGATCGAAAAGATTTACGACCGGATGAGGTCGGAGCGGATTCAGATCGCGGAGCGGTTCCGTTCCGAGGGCGCCGGCGAAGCGGCCAAGATCGAGGGCCGCAAGGAGCGGGACCTACAGCGGATCCAGTCGGAGGCCTACCGCAAGGTACAAGAGATCCGAGGCGATGCCGATGCACAGGCCTCGGAGATCTACGCTGATGCGTACGGCACAAGCCCGGTGGCGGCCGAGTTCTATGGGTTTCAGAAAACGCTCGAGACGTACCGTGCCACGCTCGGCGGTAGCACGACGGTCGTCCTCACGACCGATAGCGACCTTTTTGGCCTTCTCAAGCGGATCACGCCGGAAAGTGCGGCGACGGCCAAGCCTGCCCTCATCGACTGATCCGCCCGCATCGCAGGCGTCGCCCTACTTCTTCTTCCAAATGTGGAAGACGATGCCGCTGCCGGCGGGCGACGCAAACTCGATGGGCCGCGGCTTACCCGGGGGTGCAAGTGCGATGGTTTGTGTGTCTCCTTCGATCTTGACGATGCCCCGCCAGGTCGAGCCGTCATCGCCTGTCGTATCAATCTCACATGGCGACTTCGTCGCGTCGAGCTTGTAGGTGCCCTTGACGTCGGTGCCAACGCCGCCTGCGATGGCGAAGGTGTCGTCCGTGAGGGTGAGCATCGCCTTGTCTACATGGTCCTGTGAGAGCGGCTTTCCATCTTCGACACCCGAGACCATCGTCCACTCGCCGGGCATCTTGCCGGGGAGGTCGGCATCGGCCCAGGCAACCGAGGAGGCCAGTACGAGACCGGCGGTGATCAACAGTGGTGTTCGCATCATGGGAGTATCTCCAAAAAAGTCGAGGTCAGCCCGTTCCCCAGTGCGGCAGTATACGCTGATGTCCTCTGGCATGGGCTCATGTCGGCCACGGAGGATGGGTCGGGCGTCGGTTGACGTTTCGACGCCCCTTTGGCGGTGCTATGCTGCTGGGTTGAATCGGCTGCACGTCTTCCCCTGCCACGGAGTATCACCATGCGGACTGGTAATCCCGCGCTCAACGCTAACACCTTCGAGAACTTCGGGGTCACCCAGCAGGATGCGGGGACCGCAGCCAATGCGATGACCGTCAGCGGCACGGTACAGAAGACGTTCTTCCTGCTCGTGCTCGCCTTTGCCTCAGCCAGCTTTACATGGTCGCAGACGGTTCGCCTTGCCGAAGCAGATCCGGCAGCCGGAATCGGCGCGGTCGCGCCGTGGGTCATCGGCGGTGCGATCGTGGGCCTGGTGACAGCCCTTGTCATCTGCTTCAAGCAGACCTGGGCCCCGACGCTCGCTCCCGTCTACGCGCTGGCACAGGGCCTTTTCATGGGAGGGATCTCGGCGGGTTTCGAGGCTCGCTATCCGGGCATCGTGATCCATGCGGTCGGCGGCACGTTCGGCACGCTCTTCTGCTTGCTGGCGGCATACCAGTCAGGGCTCATCAAGGCCACGGAGAACTTCAAACTCGGCATCGTGGCGGCTACCGGTGGGATCGCGATGCTCTACCTCGTCATGTTTGCGGCGAGCCTTTTTGGGTTCCCACTGTTTTCATCGCTCTTCGGCAGTGGCTGGATCGGCATTGCCTTCAGCGTGTTCGTGGTCTCGATCGCCGCGCTCAATCTCGTACTCGACTTCGACTTTATCGAGCAGGGTGCGGAACGCGGGGCTCCAAAATACCTCGAGTGGTACGGCGGCTTCGCCCTGATGGTGACGCTCGTCTGGCTCTACCTCGAGATACTCAGGCTCTTGGCAAAACTGCAAGACCGCCGCTAAGAAGAAGCGACATGCGGTGTAGCACGAAGCACACGTGGGAGCGTGCAAGGACGGGCCCGTAGCTCAGCGGTTAGAGCAGGGGACTCATAAGAATCGCCGGAATCCGCCAAAAACGCGGTTTCCGTCGCGAAATTGATGGTTTTCGGGGTTTGCCAGCACGACCCGAAACTCGTCATAAGTCCTTATTTGTCGTGGTGAATTTTCGCTTGCGGTTGTCGCGACAACCACCGGTTTCACCCCCCACATTGGCGCTGCCTTCGGGGATCCAAAATCACCTGCTCCAAATCGACGCCACCGCCCCATGCCCTGGCTCGTCTACCTCCTGCGGTGCTCTGACGGGTCGCTCTACACAGGGATCACGAACGACCTCCCGAAGCGGCTGAAGGCCCACGCTTCTGGCAAGGCGTCTCGATACACCCGTAGCCGACTCCCTGTGACGCTGGCATACACGGAAGCCCAGCGGTCCAAATCGAGCGCCTTGAAACGGGAGGCGGCAATCAAGCGGCTACGACGCGCGGAGAAGCTCGCATTGGTGGCCCGGTCGAAAGCCGCGGCCGATCAGTGACGCGTTCCGAGGAAGACCCAGCGTCCGTTTTCCCTTCCCGTAGGCCAATTAACTCACGACCACCCATACATTCACCGCATGGATGATCGAATCGTGTGAAAAAACACGTTTAAACTCGACATCGCGATCGCTTTTCGGTTTCGGTCCATCCCCCGTAAATTTCACTTTGACCCTCCCGAAACCCAGTATCTCGGCGCAAAACCGCATTCTTTGCCCTCGGAGACCACGCAAAACAGCCCACTGATCAGGCTTTTTTTACGTTATGAATTTAACTTTCCTAGAATTTCGTAAAATTGGAGGAATCAAAAAATTGCTCCTGGACGGTGTTTATTTGGGGGGCTCGTCCTTTGATATCAATGGCGAGACCGATGATTTTCTGGCCCCAATTTCGCCCGGCAGTGAAATTTATCTGCCCCCACCGATCGTTCCCCTGCCCCCACCAATTCACATTCCGCCTCCCGACTTTCCGACCGCCTACGATCCCAAAACGCGGTACTCACCCACGGCCAATCTGAACCCGGCTTTCCTATCAACTAGCCACCACTTTCCAGGCTGCTTGAGGAACGCGTGGTGGGATGGGCTGAAACCAGACAGCACCAGATCGCACCCAGGTTTTCCCGTCCCTGCCCCTCTTATTCGCGCTCACCTACAGGCTCCACGCATTTCTCTGAGTCGTGTCGCGGGCTGTTGACGACCGTGCTGACGGGATACGCAAGCATCTGGGCCGCATCAAAGGGCCGCAGCAGTTTCGAGATACTGCCTTCGGCGCCCTTTTCACCATCGAGCCAGGCGTCATAACTTTCTGGCGGGATCAACACAGGCATACGGTCGTGAATACCCGCCATGAGCTCGTTCGGTTGGCAGGTCAGGAGCGCACACGACTCGATAACTGGTTTCCCCGGTTTTGCCCAGTGACTCATAAGGCCGGCGATCCCAAATGGCAGACCGGATCGCAAACGCACGTACCAGGGCTGCTTTTTGCCGGTATCGGGGTCTACCTGCCACTCATAAAAACCATCCGCGACGATCAGGCACCTATGTGAACGAAAACTTGCCTTAAACGCTGGCTTGGTTGCGACTGTTTCTGAGCGTGCGTTGATCATCCGCATGCCAGAAGCGGGATCACGGGCCCACATTGGCAGGAATCCCCATTGCAGCGTGACCAGTTCGCGTAGGTGCTGGTGGTGGGTTGTCGGGTGCTTTTCACGAACGGCGAGAACATGCTGCGAAGGGGCAATGTTGAATCTGGGTGCAAAGGTGACCGGGGCTTCTACGCTAAAAGCCTCGGCAATACGGGCGGCAGATGAAGAGAGCGTGAACCGGCCACACATTTACGGGCCCTACTTTCTGGCGGCAACATCGAGCCAGCCCCAAAGGTATCTACACGCGAAACTTCTATACGGACGCCAGGTTTCCGCGAGCTTGAGCACCCGAGATTCGTATCTGGGTTTGGGGATCTTGTAGAGCGAGCAAATAGCCCTTCGTATCCCGGCGTCCCCAACTGAAAAGATATCTGGGCGATCGAGGGCGAAGATCAAAAACATCTCGACTGACCATGGCCCGAACCCCTTGATCGAAAGAAGTTGCTCATGGGCTTCTTCGTCAGGCAAATCCCGGATACGCGCGAAGTCGAGGTCGTTGGTGGCTGCGCGTTTGGCTACTTCGAGGATGAACTGGGCTTTGCTACCGCTTAGGCCGCATGTGGTGAGAGTGGTGGGTTTGATGCGGGCTATTGCGTCAGGGTGCCAGTGTTCACGAAGGGCCCGCACGCGTTTCCAGATCGTGGTTGCCGCTGCGTATGAAAGCTGCTGCCCCGTGATGATCCGGCAAACGGTCTCGAAGTCAGTGCGTTCACGATAAAAGCCAGGAAGAGGGCCCACCGCTTTCATGACCTCGCGCATGATCGGATCTTGCCCGAGAACTTTCTGGTGGGGGTGAGCGTGGTGAGAGCGTTTGGTTTTCTTGGTTGGCGGCATATCGGATTTTTATCCCGCGGCCGTATATGAGGTCGCGGAAAGAGGGGGTCGTAAGTTGGTGGTCAGGGGTCGGTGCCAGTAGATATCAATGGAGAATCGGGCAGGCCGGATTTCACAAGGGACAGAAAAACGAGCCTGGCCGAACCTGACTTGATATCTATGGAGACGGGCATACGGGCTTCTCACGCAAGAGCCCGGAAACAGCAAAACCCTCCCTGGTCCTCTCTCATGAGGCGGACCAGGAAGGGCTTATGCGGGTCTCTTGAGGTGAGCTTTTAGCCGAGCCGCTTCAGAACTGCGACGGCCGATTCCACGTGCTCAAGGCCGCCGAGCTCGTTCGCCAGCTTCTTCACGGCAAACAGGGCATCGTACTTGCCGTCCTTCTTTGGCGCCGGAGCTGAAGCCACCACTGCCTTCGCCTTTGCAGCAGCCTTCTTTCTTCCGCGCTTGGCCTTCACCACGATCCCGGCCTTTTCCAATTCTCGCGTTCGCAGCTGGTAGATCATTGGTGCCGACACCTTGATGCCCTTTGCTTCGAGCTTGGTCGTGACGGTCTTCGCCCAACCCTCCGGGGCGTCCTTAGCGATGGCTCCGATGTCGCTGAGAATCTTTCTGATCACGTCGCTCTTGTTGACCTTCGCCTTCGCCATTGCTTTTGGTTCCTGGGAGTAAGTGGGCACTACCCCCCGGAGAATAGTTCGGGGGCTGGGGCGAAACAAACACGCGAACGAGTAAGCCTTGGGCCCTACTTCGCCCGTCTCACCACCACGAACCACGCCTTCGGCCCGCCTCGATCGCCCGCAAAAGCTCGTGAAGTGGCTCCGGGTCAGCCAGTCGGTGGTCGGTGCCTATTTCTATCAATGAACCCGCTGGCAACCCGGCCTTTGACAACAATTCAACGGAGTCGGCAAAAGGCACCACGTCGTCTGCTGGTGAATGCAGGATGACGGTCCCAGGCTTCACGTTCTCGACCGTTCCCCAGGTTTTCCACGCAGGGCAAAGCAAAACGAGCCTGGCCGAACCTGACTTGATATCTATGGCGACTGCACCACCACGGCTCGACCCCACCACAACATCGGGCGTTTTCTCATCGAAGGCTGCCTGGGCTGTTTTGAGCGCCGCCTGAAAATCGTCGTGGTCCAGTGCCGGCTCAATAACCTCGTGGCCGTGTTCCCGCAAGAAAGTCGGCTTCACGCCCCCGACTACCGAGTTCCAGCCGTGAAGGTAGAGGATTCTCATTTTCTCAGTTTCTCAAGTTCATGAGACGGCACTACGCTCGCCAAACCACCCTGCGTCGTGTCAGCCTGCGTACGGAAATTGAACGGAGCAGAACGTGCGCCCGACCGGACTACCAGGAGTTTTCTCCAGATTGTCCGAACGGGCGTATGGATTGAGCCTCTGCCGCTCTCACCATTCCCCTCGCCGCCCTTCATTCCTATCAAAACCCGGGCATATTCCATGAGAACAACCGAGCCATCAAAGCTCGGCTGACTCACGCCGCCACCTGCTGATCCGGTTGGCGGTTCCTACTCCTTCCGCGACGCCCCTTCTCCGGCTTCGCCTTTCCAGTCCCCGCTCCGTTCTGGCGGCGGTACGCGCTGTCGCCGCTTTTCCCTCAAACCCAATCCTCGAAAGGAGACCCCGTATGACGTTATTCGTCGGGGTGATTCTGACTCTTCTTGCAGCAGGCTTGGCCTTGCTCCTTGCCCGCGAAACCAAACTTCGCCGGGCGCTCCAGTCTCTTTGTCGTCGGCTCATCACACGGCTTGCCGATGCTGCCAGTTCCCATGCTGGCCGAAACCAAAGCCGTCACCGTTCCCCATCCCGCCCTCACCGGAGATGA
>JBGTKO010000037.1:0-11881 GCA_041744595.1 Pirellulales bacterium | reverse complement strand
GCGGCTCGACCGCGGTGCCCGCCGCGATGTGGGCGACGCTCGCCGCCCTGGCGCTGGCGACGGAGGCTGCTGCCACCGGAGCCGGCTGGCTCGCGGATCCAGCCAGTCGTGGCGCCGCACGAGTGGTGGTTGCCGCGCTCGCGGTTTGTCCGGCCATGTCCATTCTGGGGGCGAAACGGCCCCAGCACGGTGTTTGGCAGTTCATCGTGGCAACCCTGGCCTTCGTCCTTGCTCTTCCGGCAGTGACGGCGGTCTTGGTTCGCCCCGGCAGCATGCCCGATCTTCATCTCATTGAGCGGTGTTTCCTGCCGATTCTGGTCGTGGTCGGCTGGCTGAACTACGCCGCGACCCGCCGATCGGTGGCGTCGTTTCTCGTGGCCGGTGGGCAGGTCATGCTGATGTGGGCCTTTCTGCCCTTTATTGGAAACGGCGAACCGCTCGCTGCCGAAATGGAGGCTGCCGCGGCCACGTTGATTGCAGCCGGTGCCATACTCGCTGCCGCGCAGGCTGTTCTGTGGCCGGTGAGCCACCGGGCCGCCGAGGGGCTCACTGCTGTATTCAATTCGCCCTTCTTGTCCCTTCGTGAAACCCTCGGTGCTGCCTGGACGCTTCGAATAGCCGAACGGTTCAACGCCGTGGCGACAGAGCGGGGTTGGCCATGCCGGTTGCGATTCACCGGCCTCGCCCTCGACCCTCAAGCCGTCAGCGGGCAATGGGAACGAGAGGCGACGCGTTGCATGCGGTCGCTCCTGCGTCGGTTCGTCTCCACGGCATGGATAGCGCGGCACGCGGGGCTTTGACCATGTGGTAGTCCCTTCCGGGGTCTGCCGGTAGACTCTGGAACTCGGCAGTGGACCCGGTTCGGGCATCCGCTCGCTTTTGCTTTCAAAACCGCCTTCCTTTTCTCGGAGAATCCCATGGCCGAAGAGCCACGCCCCGAATCCGTTCAAGTTCCGGTCGACGAGTCGCATATCGCCGCCACGTACGCCAACTTCTGCCGTGTCACGGGCACGCCCGAGGAGCTCATCGTTGACTTCGGCCTCAACAAGCAGGTTGGGGGCACCTCGCCGGAGACGATCCAACTGACCCAGCGGATTATCGTCAACTTCTTCACGGCCAAGCGATTGGCGTACGCCCTCGGTCACGCGGTCGCTCGTCATGAGCAGGCCTTCGGCCCGCTCGAGATCGACGTCCAGAAACGGGCGGCGCAGTCACAGGCAACGCGGGGTTGAGTTACGCCAGGCACCGCGGCTGGTCAGGAGAGCCAGTCGCGGGAGTCGGCCTGGTTGTGTGAGTGGCCACCATGAGCATTGACGAATCGCAGGATGTCTATCGCGCCCGAGCGCACATCTACGCGATCATTGATGAGGTGGCTGCGCTTTCTCGCGGCGACATGGCCGAGGCGGCTTTTGCCAAGGCCATGCTCGATCGGATTCTTCGTTCGATGGAGGCCGTTGCTGGCCTCGTCTGGATCATTAATGATCGTGGCATGGCTGAGCCGGTGTGCCACGCCGGCCTCGAGGCTCTGGGAATCACTGCATCCAGTGAGACCCAACAACACCATCTGAATCTCGTTCAGTCTCTGCTCGGGAATCCGACAGGGCTGATCGTGCCAGGTGGGTCGAGCATCTCCGGGCCGGACGGCAGCTCGCTTGCCGCCAATGAGACGCCATACACCATCATGGCGGCTCCGATTGACCGGGGAGGCTCGCGAGCCGGCCTGATCGAGATCTTCCAGCATCCCTTCGATGAACAAACCGAACGGGGCTACCTCGAATTCATTTCCAGAATGGCGGTTGTCGCCGGTGACTACCTCCAGCGACGGCAGATGGCCGTTGTCGATGTTCAGCAGGCGGCGCTCGCCCAGGTGGAGCGATTCAGTCGGGCAGTCCATGAGTCGCTCGATCCGCTCGCCACGGCATTCACGCTCGCGAATGAAGCGAGACGGATCATTGGGTGCGACCGCGTGGGTGTCCTCGTCAAGCGGCGGCGGAAGCTTCGCCTCGAGGCAGTGAGTGGCCAGGAAACGGTCGAGCGTCGGGCCAACGAAGTGCGGGCTATCGAGGAGCTTGCCAGGGTGGTCGCCCGTGCCGGCGAGCCCCTCTGGCACCCTGACACGACCCGAGAGTTGCCACCCCAGATCGAGGAAGAGCTCGAGAACTACATCGACCAGTCACACACCACCGCGCTTGCGATCATCCCGCTCGAGAAGCCGCGTCCCACGCCCGTGGTCAAGCCCGGAGGCATCGACGCGGTCGCGGTGGCGAAGGCCGAGGCGGCACCGGCAACCGTACCGCAGCCGATCGGCGTCCTGGTCGTCGAGTGGTTCAAGGCTGCGGCCGTCGATCCAGCCCAGAAATCCCGGGTCGAGTTGGTTGCTTCACATGGGAAGGTGGCCCTTGCCAATTCGCTCGTCCACACGAGCCTGCCCCTCTATCCGCTGATCAATCTCGTCGGCAAGTCGCGGGTACTTACGACTGGCAGAAACCTTCCTCGAACGGTCCTCGTCGCGCTCGCACTTCTGACAGGTGTCCTGGCGCTGATGTTCGTGCCTGCCGAGCTCCGGCTCGAAGGCAAGGGAACACTCGAGCCGGTCCACCGCCGTGATGTGTTTGCAGGTATCGACGGCGTGGTCGAGGCCCTCGATTCTGCGGTCGAGCATGGTGCGGTCGTCAAGGCGGGCCAAACGCTCGCCAGGCTTCGCAACACCGAAGTCGATGTGGCCATCACCGACGTCCTCGGCCGCAAAGCGGCCAGCGAGGAGCAGCTTCGTTCCACGCGACAGTCGTTGCTCGAGGACCAAAAAATATCGGCCGACGAGCGGGTGCGGCTCGAAGGGCGGGCTCGGCAGTTTGAGCGGGAAATCGAGAGCCTCGAACAGCAGCGTCAGCTCTGGGAGGCGAGGCGGGCCGATCTGGTCGTCAAGAGCCCGATCGACGGCGTGATCGTCACCTGGCAGGTTCGCGACCGGCTCATGCTGCGGCCGGTGGAAAAAGGGCAGGTGCTCATGAGTGTGGCCGACAAGACCGGCCCTTGGGAGCTCGAGATCCACATGCCGGACGACCGGCTCGGCCATGTGAATCGTGCTTACGCGGAGGCCCGGGAGGCTGGTCGTGGCCTGGAGGTCGACTATATCCTCGCGACCGACCCTGGCACCCGGCATCGGGGAACGGTTCGCGAAATCCACGAGCAGGCCGAGGTACGTGGGGACCACGGCAACACGGTGCTCGTGCGGGTCACGATCGATCCGGATCTTCACGAAAAAGAGGCGCTCGGTGCCGGAGCGAGCGTGACGGCGCGGATCGCATGCGGGCAGCGATCGCTGGGATATGTCTGGTTCCATGACGTGCTCGCGTTCATTCGCACCCAGATCCTCTTTCGGCTTTGGTAGGAGGCAATTCGATGGAGCGTTTCTCGTGTCCAAGACGATCGGCCGTGGCCGTGAGTATTCCGCTCCTCATGGCGGCCATCGCGGTCGGCCAGGCTTCAGTCGCGCGTCCGCAACCGTCGTCTGCCGAGCCGGTGCTCGAGGGCTGCCTCGTGTCGCTCATTGATGAGGTAAAAGTCCCGACGCGCGAGGCGGGTGTCATCATGAGGCTCGCCATCCGCCAGGGGGACGTCGTCAAGAAGGGAGAAATCCTTGCCGAAATCGATGATGCACAGCCGCAGATGGAGAGGCGGCGGGCCGAGGCCGAGCACTCGCAGGCTGTTGCCAAAGCCGAGAGCGACGTCGATGTCCGTTATTCGCAGAAGGCTCACGATGTGGCCAAGGCCACGTATGACAAGGCGGTGCAGTCTCATGAGCGGGTGAAAGACTCGGTCACCGAAGTCGAGCGGCGGCGGCTCAGACTCGAATGGGAGAAGGCCGAACTTCAGATCGAGCAAGCCAAGCTCGAGCGGAGGCTGACGTCGCTCGCGGCCATGAGCAAGCAGGTGGAGTTCGAGGCTGCCGAGGAGGCGATCGAGCGGCGACGCATCCGGTCTCCGCTCGATGGCGAGGTGGAAGAGGTCTTTCCTCACGAGGGTGAGTGGCTTCAGCCTGGCGAGCCACTGGCTCGCATCATCACGATCGACCGGCTCTATGTGGAAGGCTTCGTGGATGCAACGCGGTTCGGCCCCGCTGCTCTCCGTGCGCGGCCGGTGACTGTCGAGATCATGCTCGACAACGGACGGGTCGAGGCATTCGAGGGGCGGATCTTCAAGATCAAGCACCGGGTCGAAGGGGGGAGCTACCGTGTCGTGGCCGAGGTGAAGAACCGACAGGACCGGGGCGAGTGGCTCCTTCGGGCTGGTCAGATCGTGCGAATGACGGTCCATTCCGGGCAGCCGCCGGTCCAGGCTGCCTCCAACTGACTGTTCGTTTGGAAAGCCTTCCATGGCCACTGCCGAGGCATTTCGTTCCAGTACGACGCGGTCTGTGGGGCTTCGGAAGCGGGGTGACCTCATCGTCACCCGCCAGATCTACCAGGGGCAGGCGTGGTTCGTCGTCAAAGATCCGATCTCGTTGCACTACTTCCGGTTTCGTCCGGAGGAGTACGCGCTGCTCGAAATGCTCGATGGGAAGGTGAGTCTCGAAGGGCTCAAGGAGTCGTTCGAGGTGCGGTTCCCGCCGCGAAGGATCACGCTCGAGGAAACAGCCCGGTTCGTCGCCACACTCCATCGCTCGGGACTCGTCATCGGGGACCGGCCGGGGCAGGGGCCCCAATTGTTCGAGCGACGACGGCAACGAAAATGGAAGGAGTGGGTGGCGTGGTTCTCCAACATCATGGCGCTCCGCTTCCGGGGCATCGACCCCGACTGGATGCTCGACCGCCTCAAACCCTGGGTCGGCTGGATCTTCGCACCGACGGCCATTGCCTTCGCGATGACGTTCGTGCTTTCGGCGCTCCTGCTCGTGCTGGTGAACTTCGGCACGTTCCGCTCGAAGCTCCCCGAGTTCAACCAGTTCTTTGCAGCCGGCAACTGGCTCTACCTGGCCATTGCCCTGGGCGTCACGAAAGTTTTCCACGAGTTCGGTCACGGGCTTTCATGCAAGTACTACGGCGGGGAGTGCCACGAGATGGGGGTCATGCTGCTCGTCTTCACCCCGTGTCTCTACTGCGACGTCTCCGATAGCTGGATGCTGCCGAACAAATGGAAGCGGGCGGCCATTGGCGCGGCGGGCATGTACGTGGAGGTCGTGCTCGCGGCGATGGCGACCTATCTTTGGTGGAATTCCCATCCCGGTATCTTCAATCAGCTCTGTCTCGATGTCATGTTCGTGTCGAGCGTATCGACGATCATGTTCAATGCCAACCCGCTCATGCGGTACGACGGCTACTACATTCTTTCCGATCTCCTCGAGATCCCGAATCTCCGCCAGAAGGCCTCTACGATCTTGGGCCGCCTCGTGTCACGGTGGTGCCTTGGCATCAAGCAGCCCGAGGATCCGTTCCTGCCCCAGAGGAACCTCGGTTGGTTCGCCCTGTATGCCGTCGCCTCGAGCCTCTACATGTGGTTCGTCACGGCATCGATCTTCCTGTTCGTCTGGAACGTGTTCAAGCCGTATCGCCTCGAGGTGCTCGGAAGGATTTTGGCCGCCGGGGCAATCTGGGGTCTGGTGATCCGCCCGCTCCATGGGATGATCAAGTATTTGAGGGTGCCCGGGAGACGTGATGAAGTGAAGGCGATCAACCTCTTCGTGACCTGCATCGTGGCAGGCCTGCTGGTTGCCGCAGTGGCGCTGATCCCGTTGCCGCAGCGGGTCTGGTGCCCCGCCGAACTTCGGCCGCGGGGTGCAGAGACCGTGTATGTCTCGGTGGCCGGTAGGCTCGAGGAGCTTCTCGTGAAGCCTGGTGCCGTCGTCCGCAAAGGCCAAGCGTTGGTATTCCTGAAAAGCCCCGAACTCGAGCTCGAAGTTGCCGACCTCGAGGGGCGTCTGGTGCAGGCCAGAACGAGACTCGAAAGCCTCGTGCGGGAGCGGTTCGCCGACCCCTCGGCTGCCCTCGAAATAGGTACCGTCGAGGAGACCCTCAAGAGCATCTCGGAACAGCTCGAGCGGAAGGTGCGGGATCGGGAGGAGTTGGTTCTCCGGGCACCTCGGGACGGGGCCATCCTGCCGGCTCCGAGTGTGCCATCGCGGCCCGACCCTGGTGGGAGACTCCGGACATGGGCGGGGAATCCACTCGATGAATACAACCTCGGCGCGACGTTCCCCGCAGGCACGGTTCTCTGTCTCGTGGGTGACCCAGATCGCTTGGAGGTCGTGATGGTGGTCGATCAAACCGAGCTCGAGTTCGTCAAGCGGGGGCAACGCGTCGATCTCAAGCTCGATGCCTTTCCCGAACAAACGTTCTCAGGAGAGGTCGCTGAACTAGCCGAGACGCATATCGAGTCAGGCTCCGAGCGGCTCAGTGGGAAATCCGGTGGAGGCGTGCCCACAAAGACGGACGACGCCGGACGCGAGCGGCCCATTTCGACGAGCTACGAGGCGCTCATGACGCTCGAGGACGCTGGCCGGGTTTTTACGCCGGGAATGCGAGGAACAGCCCGGATCCAGGTCGGGAGCCGCACTGTCGGACAGTGGCTCCTGCGGCTGCTCTGGCAGACGTTCAATTTCCGGATGTAGCCGAGGCTGCTCGCCAGCCGCTGCCAGCGGCGGCCCGGTTACGGTACGGTCACGATGACGCCTGTCGTGTTGAACACGTCGTCCAGGATCGTGCCGGGGACAAGCGGTGGCGGCGGAGCCGGATTGGTGACCAAGAAGCTTTCGCTGATCGTCAAGAAGCCTGTTGATGTACCCTGGAGCACGATGGCATTGTTCGTGCCGGAGTCCACGGCTGACACGAGTGAGATGAGGTTGATATTCAGCGTCGCATCGTCATTGGACTGGAAGGCCGGCACGACGGTTGATGCGGAAGAGAGTCTGCTGATGCCTTCGATGGTCACGATCGAGGTGGCATCATTAGCCTGCGTGAAGAAGGCTTCGTTCGTGGAGTCCACGACCCGCAGGTTCGTGAAGGTGATATCGCTGCCGACATTGCCGGTCACGAGCGCTCCGACGTCATTCGGCCTGACAATCAGCACTTGGCCGATATTCACGACGGTGTCGGTCGTGAACCCAACCGCCACAGGAGCATTGAACTGTGAGCCTGTGTCGATGATCCCGAATGACACGAAAAACCGATCGTCTCGGGCAACAGGTGTCTGGAGTACATCCGTGGTGCGGTTGACATTGATCGTGCCGCCGATCGTGTCGAGGATCAACACGCTCGCGTTGGGCGAGTTCGTATTCACCATGAGACCCTGGAAGTTGATGTCGCCTGCACCGCCGTCGACGAACAGGCCGAGGTCCATGTTCTGGAGACTCATGTTGAAGAAATTGACCTCGGCACCGGCATTCAGGTTGGTGAGCACGATTCCCGCGTCGCCAGCCAGGCCCGTGCCCGTGATCTGCACGTCATTGACGTAGGTGTCGCGAGTGATGCTCCCATCGGCCGTGATGGCGACCGAAGCGCGGTCGATACGGAAGTGATCGACGATCGCCCCGTCCCTCAGCTCGATGGCCGTGGCGGCCGAGGTCAGGACGGGCCGCAGGTCGCCGTTGCCGTTGAAGAACGTGCGGTACCCGCAGGAGGCCGTGTTCAGTTGAAGCAACGAGCCTTCTCCGATGAGAAGCTGGTCGTCGGCCTGGAACTGCCAGTTCGACTCGTATGGATTTGTCGCGCTGTCGCCGGCATGGACGTAGACGATGTCATAGGGCGCCAGAGCCAGATTCTGGCCTAAGGCAAGCGTCCGCACGGGGGCCTCGGCCGTGCCGTTTCCACCGACGTCGGCAGTATTGTCGACGTGGATCACGTTCCATGGCTGGCCCGTGACCGGATTGACGGCCAGGACCGGCGTCTGGTGGGCGCGGACGATGTGCTCGTTTCGCATCATCGGCTGCTCGACCTGGTCGGGCACGTTTCGACGACGGCTTCCGCCCATCCTGTAAGTGAGCCTGGCGAAGCCGGTCCATTCAAAGTAACTGTCGTTGTTGGCCTGGAGCGAGAAGTCCCAGTTCTCGAGGAACGTCATGTCGAGCCGTGTGTACACACCACCGAACCATGGAACGACGTCCTCACCCGTAGCCGAACCTTCCGACCATGTGTAGTCGGAGTTGCCCAGCGCATAGCCGCCGACACTGATCATGCCGGCCCAATCGGTCAGTCCGGGAATGTACGCGCCCACCTCCAGGTCGGCTCCGCCGAGAGCGGCATCGAGGCCGTTCTGGCAGAGCAGAAAATTGCCCACAAAGGGATTCCCCGGCGCGCCCACGGTGTAGGCAGTGGAACCCACGGGAATGTACCCGTTGCTCCGGAGGTTTCCGAAGTCGGTGAGCCACTCACCAGACACCCCGACCTGGTTGTAGGCGTGGCCGAACTGGCCAAATTCTTCTGTCCCCGGCAAACCTGCCGTAGGGTACTGGTTCATGTCACCGTCGTAATCCCAGTACACGCCGACACCGAGGAGCGTGCCGCCGATGAACTGCTTGCGGATCGCGCCCACGTTCGAGAAGAAGCCACCGTTCACCGAGAAATGGCCTCGGAGGTCCGCTGCCCAAAGGCCTCCTAAATCGTCTTGGGCATAGGGGATGAATCCACCGACCGTCATGTAGCTGCCGTTGTAGCCGAGGCCGCGGTCGGCCGGGTTCACGCCGAAGTAAAACCAGCCGGGCCCTTCACCGCGGAACACGCCCAGGGGACCGACGGATTGGTTCACCAGCCCGGCAGCGGGTTGGAACGAGGACTGCCCGACCTGGGCTTGCGCGATCGCTCCCGTGCCCGAGGCCATGGCAGCAGCCAGCGTCAGCATCGCTGTTCGGAGTCTTGCTTGCATGGATCAGTCGCCTCGATGCTCGTGCACGGTATCGGGTTCGTAGCGTCCTGGCCACGTGGGCTAGGGCTGTTTCAGGCTCGCCGTGGCACGTGGCCAGGGCTCGTTGTTTTGGTCAGGGAATCGGAGGAATCGGTGGCGGCGGCGGAGGAAGCGGAATCACGGTGCCAGGAGCAAAGTTCACGGCCTGGGGCTCCTGCTGGATATCGACGTTGGCGTTGTTGTTGATGTTCTCGAGGGTGACCGCATTTGGTGCTGATACCGTGATGGGCCTGAAGATGGCGGGCGTCAGTATGTTCAGTGGCCAGAGCGTCGTATCGCCACCGCTGTTGAGCAGGATATCGACGTCCCCTCCACCTTGGACTTGATTGCCTGTGATCAAGGCATTGACGCGAGACAGTGGCTGGCCGGGGAAACCCACTGACGCGTCGAAGATCGCATTCACACTGATTCCTGGTCCGGTCAAGGCCGAGATCTGGTTGTTGATCGCCGTAAAGTTGATCGTGGGTACGGGCCCAGTGAGAGGATTCACCGGCGGATTGACCGGGTCGGCCGTTGCTTCAATACTGATCCCGATGGTCGCGCCACCGATCTGGCTATTTGCGACCAAGACGTTGTAGCCATTCGTCGGCGGGTTGATCGTGTCGGCGACGGCTCGAATGCCGAAGAGACCGGTGTTTGTGATCGTTGTCTGGCGGCTGAGCGGATTGCTCGGGTCCAGTCGTTCGACCCGGAGGTTGCTGTTCAAGGCGAGTATGCCGCCGCCCCTCGCGTTGTTGATCGTGCCGCCCTGGACGGCTACGACGCTCGTGGCAGTGCCGGAGACGCCGACGGCTCTGATGCCAGCCCCCTGAGTATTCAAAATCGACGATTCCTGAACCAAGAGCGACGCCCCGTCGGAGAAGATGCCGTCGCCTCCGGTGTTGCGAATGATGGAGTTGCCGAGCACGAAGAGCTGTGCATCGGCATTGAGGATCTCGATACCGGCCTGGGTGACATCGCTGAGGATCGAGCCATTGACCATCTGGACGACGCCGTCAGCCGCATCGAGAACAATGCCGACGCCGGCGACATTCACGATATCAGTGTCATCAAGGATGACGGTGGCCCCGGCGCCGATGACTTCAACGGCCGGATTGGCCGTGCCCGTGATGGTCGAGCCGGTTGCCGTCACGATGGAGTCTGTGCCCGATGCGATGATCGCGGAGCCCGTCATTGTCGTGATCGTCGTGTTGGCGAGGTCCACACGGGAGCGATCGCCGGCCGCCACGACCGCATCACCAGGGAGACCTTGGGTGTTCGTGATCGTACTGCCGCTGACCGTGATGACCGAGTCGTCGCCCGTGGCGGCGATGGCTGTGCCGTTGATGCGCGTGAATGTGGTGCCCGCGACCGAAACACTCGCGGCGTCTCCGGAGGCCAAGACCCCGATGCCATCGACGTCCGTCAGCGACGAATTCGTGATGGCCACGTTCCCGCCGGGGGACGAAACGACAAAGCCGTCGTTCCCGAGGTTCGAGAGGCGTACGTTGTCGAACCGGAATTGACCGGTCGAGTTGGCGATCTCGACGCCTCGCTCGAACGGGCCGTTCGTGCCCCGGATAATCACATCGGACACGATTGCCGGTGTCGCGGGCGCAGCAAACCCGGCACCATCGGAGATACCGATCGTCGAGTTGACGATCTCGAGGTGGTCAACCCTCGTGCCCGGCTGATCGACATTGATGGCGGTGCCGACCGGATTGGTGATGACTGGATAGAGGTTCGGGTTGTTGCTCGAAATCAACGAGCGGAGGCCGCACTCCACCGTCTGGATCTGGATGTTCGTACCCTCACCCAGGAGCAACTGGTTCTCGTTGGCGAACGAGTATCCACCCACTGGGGTGCCATAGGGATTCGTCAGGCTGTCTCCCACGTAGACGTAGACAATATCCCAAGCAGCGACCGCAGCAGCCTCGCCATCCGCAAGCGTTTGGAAAGGAGCCTCGGCCGTGCCGTTCCCTCCTGGGGCTGATGAGTTATCGACGTGGATGACCTGCCAGGCCAAGGGGTTGCCGGCGGCATCCAAATTGTTTGGGTTCAGTGCCACCACGGGCGCCTGATGGCCACGGGCGATGTGCTCGTTCCGCATCATCGGCTGCTCGACCTGGTCCGGGACGTTTCGCCGGCGGCTGCCACCCATGCGGTACGTCACCCGGGCAAACCCGGTCCAGTCGAAGTAACTGTCGTTGTTGGCCTGGAGTGAGAAATCCCAGTTCTCGATGAACGTCATGTCGAGCCGCGTGTAGACACCGCCGAACCACGGGACCGCAGCCTGCCCTCCGGCAAACTCGTATCGGGTGTTGCCGAATGCATAGCCACCGACACTGACCATGCCTGCCCAGTCGGTGAGGCCCGGGATATAAGCACCGACCTCGAGGTCCGCTCCGCCAAGCGCGGCGTTGACGCCGTTCACGCACAGCAGCGAGTTCCCGACAAAGGGGCCCATGATCTGACCGGTCGAGCCAACCGGGATGTAGCCGTTGCTCCGCAGGTTTCCGTAGTCGGTCAGCCACTCTCCCGACACTCCGACCTGGTTGTAGGCCTGTCCCCCGGCAAACACGATCGGGCCACCGATCGACGGGATCACCGTGTCCTCGTACTGATTCATGTCGCCGTCGTAGTCCCAGAAGACGCCGACGCCGAGAAGGGTACCGCCGATGAACTGCTTTCGGACGGCACCGACGTTCGAGAAGAACCCACCGTACTGCGACAGATGTCCGCGGAGGTCTGCCGACCACCAGCCGCCGAGGTCGTCCTCCCAGGCCGGGATGAATCCGCCAACCGTCATGTAACTTCCGCGGTAGCCGAAGCCGCGGTCAGCTCCAGTCACACTGTAGTAGAGGAGGCCAGGCCCGTTCTGGTTGAGGTTTTGAAAACCTCCCACGGCGCGGCCAATCACGCCGTTGGCCGGGGCCATGGCTGTTTGGCCTGTCTGGGCCAGACTCGTCTCCGACGTGGCAAAGGCCAGGGTGGCGGTTGCAAGGCC
>JBGTKO010000036.1:0-2227 GCA_041744595.1 Pirellulales bacterium | reverse complement strand
GAGCTGGTGGTGCTGGTCGAGTCGAACCACGCCGTTGACTTCCAGGCCCACCACCCAACGGGGCGCTAAACGCGCGAACACGGAGGGGTTGAGGATGACCTCGGGCGTGCCGATTCCGCTGCCATCGATCGGGGCGCGTGTGCCGAGCATCCCCATGAAGGAGAAAGTACGATCGTGGGCAGCCGCCACCAGCCAGAGGAGGGTGACGTCGGTGTGGCCGTCGGAAAGCTGCGTCTCGACGATGCCCTGCGCGCCATGGATGAACGCTTCGTTCTCCGGCAGCGGCAAGCGCGTTTGGAAAGCACCTTTGATCGCCTCGACATGGTCCTCGACCATCGGCAACTCGAGTTCCAGCGCCATGCCATCGGCGACGGCGTACTCGATCTCGGGTGCCCACTGCATGGCGCCGCCCGGCCGACCGGAGAAAAGAGAGTTCACCTCGAACTCGCCTTTGCGGGAGGCCAGGCCGCGGACCAGATCGAAGTACAGCGGCTCGGGTAGCAACGTGAACCTAGCCTCCAAGGCACCGATGTCGGCGACGTTCGGATCGGTGCCGGTGACGATCACCTCGAGGCCATCGCCGACGCCGTCGCGATCCGTGTCCAGAAGCCTCGGGTCGGTCTCTCCGGGATCCACCTTGCCGTCGCGGTTGCGGTCCTCCACACCATCCGGCAGTCCGTCGCGATCGGTGTCGATGTGCAGCGGGTCCGTCTCGTCCGCGTCTACAATCCCGTCTTGATTCGAATCTTCGATGGCGTCCGGAATCCCGTCGCCGTCCGTATCGACGAGCGCTACCGGCACGAGGGGGGCCTCTGTCCCAAACGCCGGAAGATAAAAGACAATGACCAGGGCGCAGGACCGAAGAAGCGTTGCAAGACGCAATATCTCACCTCCGAGCATGGTCCGGAGGCGGGGGCCGAACCATGAGAAACACACTCGGGCAGTGACGATCGAGGAGCGCCTCGATTCAACGTGGTCCGAAAATACCCCGCGGAGCTACTTCTCGCAGCGGCTCGCCGACTTTACCGTGATCGCGAAGGCGAGCAGAGTTTCATCGGCGCTTTCTGTGCCTTCGAGAAGCTGATCTTCGCGCGATATCCCAGCCGCGCCAGAATGCGCAGCAGGAGATCGGAGGAAACATCCTGCGTGTTTCGATTCATGATCGCCGCAATTCGCGTGTGCGACGTCCCGCAGAGTTTGGCAACCTGCGCGCGGGTGAGCCCGAGAGCCATGGAACGCACACTTGCGCGGGTTCGCAACCCAGCCCGTCCCGCCGCTGCATTTCCCATTTCACCCCCGCATGCTAGATGAGCCGTCTATGTTGACTGCCGGTGACATCAAGCGCGGGGTGCGCATTGAGATCGATGGCGACCCCTATACGGTCCTCGATACCAAGGTGCAGAGCCCTTCGGCGCGTGGCGCGGCGACGCTGGTCAAGGCCAAGATCCGCACCATGCGCACCAACAACGTCTTCGACAAGACCTTCAAGGCCAGCGACAAGGTCGACGAGCCGCAGCTCGAGCTGCGGCCGGTGCAGTACCTCTACAACGACGGCGAGGCCTACCATTTCATGGATACGCAGTCGTACGAGCAGTTCGGCCTCAGCCCGAGCGAGCTCGGCGACGACGCCGGCTACCTGAAAGATGGCCTCAGCGGTATCCGCTCGGTGGTCCACAACGGCAAGGTCATCAGCATCGACCTGCCACTGAGCGTCGTCCTCACCGTCACGCAGACCGACCCTGCTCTCAAAGGCGCAACGGCACAGGCACAGACCAAGCCGGCGACGCTCGAAACCGGCCTGGTCATCCAGGTGCCGAGCTACCTCGAGTCGGGAGAGGCCATCCAGGTGGATACGCGCGACGGCAGGTTCCTGGGAAGAGCCAAGACTTGATTGGAAGCGAATAGCCGCGAATAAACGCAACCGAACGCGAATACTCTACTCGAAACCCTCCAGAAGTGATCACCAGGACTTCGCCATCGTGAGTTGGGAGTTGCGAGTCTTGAAGAGAGATCGGCTCTGAATTCGCGCTCATTCGCGTTCATTCGCGGCCAATGTTTGTCCGATCGGTTAACGTTCACTTACTCTTCCCCTGAAACACAAACCTCCCCGGGTCCTCGCCGCTCGCTGCTGTCAGCAAATCCCCGTCGAGCTCGGTGACGTCGCCCAGCGGCGTCGTGCTCGCGCACGCTTTGAACTGCGACTTCGTCATGTGCAGCGCCCACGGTG
>JBGTKO010000035.1:0-5514 GCA_041744595.1 Pirellulales bacterium | reverse complement strand
CAGGCATCGGCGGCGTAGTTACTCTTCGGGTACCGCTTCACAAGCAACGTAAACGCCTTCGACGCGTCGTCCGGCTTGCCCGCCGCGGCGAGTGCGACGCCTGACTCAAACACGGCTCGATCGGCCGCCGCAAAGTTCGGTACGTCGGCCAGAAGCTTTTGAAATGTCGCGGCAGCCTGGGCGTGCCGCTCGAGGCCGGCCAGGCACAAACCTTGAATGAATCGCGTTTCGGCGATCGCTTCTGGATCGAGCTTCTTCGCGATGTCACTTCGCTCCGACAGGATCCGCTCGGCGTCGGCCAGGCCACCGGAAAAATCTCCCGCTCGCTGACGTGCATCCGCCCGCGCAACGATCGCCGAAGCCGCGGCGGTCGAATCAAAATGCTTTTCAATGAGTCGAGACCAGGCAGCAATGGCCTTGGTGAGCCGCCCCTGCGCCTCGTGGCACCAGCCCGTTGCAAGGAGCGCCCACGCCGCGCGGCTGCCGTCAGGCTTGGCCGTGAGGGATTGAGAATACGCCTCGATGGCCTTGTCATGCTGGCCTGCTTCCTGTCGGAGTTGCCCGAGGCGATACCAGGCAATGTCGGCCGCCGCGGCATTCGGAAACTCCTTCACGAGTCGCTCGGCGGTAGAGATCGCGGCCTTCGAGTCGCCCGCTTCCTTGAGGGCTCGCACGGCCAAGAGGAGTGCTTCATCGCGACGGCTGAACTTCGGATGGGACTTGTCGAGCGCGATGAGCACCGATGCGGCAGCCTTCGGGTTCTGGATCTCGACCAGGGCTGTTGCGTCCAAGAACATGGCCTCGGCCTGCCGTTCACCGGTGAGCTTCGGTGTCACAGCCGCCAGGAGGTTGTGGGCCTGCTGCCATGCGCCACTGGCTGCAACGGCAGTCGCCTCACGGAGTTTCCAGGCGTGTACCTTTTCCGAAACGGGTGTTGACTCGACAAGCTCACGGAAGGCTGCTGCGGCGTCGGCGTTTCGGCCGAGCGCGAGGAGTGACTCCGCTCGGATCGCGCGGACATCGCTGACGGCTGCCGGCATGGCCGCCTTGGCATGACGAGCCAAAAAGGCGTCGGCGCGGGCGAGCGCATCGGCTGGTTTTCCAGCTTGAAGCAGGAGGAGAGCCGCCATGGAAGTTGCTGGGCCAGCCGCTGGCGTCGATGCGTAACGGTCGGCCGTGGTGAGAAACGCGGTCAGCGCGTCCCCCTTGCGGCCAGGCAGCGCGTAGAGGGCATCGGCCCGGTCGAGCTCGAGCGCGGCGAGCGAATCGGGCGAGGTGTCCTTGCTCTTGGACGCTGCAGCCAATGATTTCGTCGCGACATCGAGTGCTGCCTGTGGCCGTTTGGCGTCGAGTTCCACAAGGCAGAGACGGTGGGCTGCTTCGAGGGCCGCCGGACCTCCGAGGGCGACCGTCGCCCCGAGCCATTTCCGAGCGTCTTCGGCCCGGCCTGCTTCGGCATAGGCCAGGCCGGCCATGTGTGTCGCCCGAGTGGTTCGAGCGCCCGGCGTCCCCGCCGCGAGTTTTGCGTACGCTTCTGCTGCCAGAGCATGATTCTTTTGAGCGAGGCGTGCGTCGGCAAGCCGTTCGAGCGCATCGCTCGCGCGGGGGCCCTTGCCACTCGCGACAGGAGTCATGATTTTCTCCGCGTCGGCGGGTCGATTCGTGGCCAGCGCGACATCGGCTCGCCAGAGGGCCACGTCATCTGCCAGTTTGTGGCCGCCGTGCGCGGTCGCGAATCGGTGAAACACGATCTCTGCTTCGCCATGTCGCTTCTGCTCGGCAAGCCCGACACCAAGGGCATAGAGCACGTCGGGCACCTGCACGGCCTTCGGAGAGTCGCGAAGGAATGCCTGCCATGCGGCAATGGCCTCATCGCGGCGGCCAGCCTGCCACAGCGATTCAGCGGCAAGTGACGCCGCCTCGGCAGCCTGCGGATGGTTTGGTGCGGCGGCGAGAAACTCAGCGAGCGCCACCGCGGCACTGCCAAAAGTTTTTGGATCAGGCTTTTCCTGCGCCATGCGAAAAAGACCGGCGCCAAGCTCGAACCTTGCGGCGTTCTTCGTGTCGGCGTCGGCATTGCTTGCGATGACTTCCCTGAGCGTTTTCTCAGCAGCCGGCCAGTTCCCGGATTTGAGCTGACAGATGGCGAGGTAGAAGCGTCCCTTGAGCGCGAGCGGGTCAGCGGGGTGCGCCGTGACGAGCGTCTGCCACTCTTCCGCGGCAATATCCCAAGCCTCACGGTTCTGAAGTGCCGCGGCCGAAGCGTAGGCAGCCCGAGCCGCTTCGCTTGAAGGGGAGTCGGCTGCAAGCCCTGCCGTCTCGAGCGCGAGCCACAGCAAACCGATAATGAGCGTCGCGCGAACCATGATCACGTCGGGTTGGCAGCGGGCTGGGGTCAGAAGACGTGCCGCGGGCCTCATTCTACCTGTTATTCTGATGCTATGCAGATTGTGATCCTCGACGCCTACACGACCAATCCGGGCGACCTATCATGGGGGGCCGTAGAGGCATTCGGCCCTGTCACTGTCCATGATCGCACGCCCGACCACCTGATCGTTGAACGGGCGATCGACGCGGATGTCGTGCTCACGAACAAGACGCCCCTCACGGCCGCCACGCTCGGGGCACTTCCGAGGCTTACCTACGTCGGAGTCTTGGCGACGGGCGTGAACGTCATTGACCTTGCGGCCGCCCGTGACCGCGGGATTGTCGTGACGAACGTGCCGGAGTATTCGACGCCGAATGTCGTGCAAGCCACGTGGGCGCTCATCCTCGAGCTCACAAACCAGGTCGGGCTCCACGCGGCGGGTGTACGGGCCGGTCGCTGGAGTGCCGCCGAGGATTTTTGTTACCAGGAAAGCGAGCTGGTCGAACTTGCGGGATTGACGCTCGGTCTCGTCGGCTACGGTCGGATCGCCCGGGGTGTCGCCGCCGTGGCGCGGTCCCTCGGGATGGCCGTGATCGCTCACCGCCGGCAGTCTGGCGACGTGGCCGATGACGGCACTCGTTGCGTCAGCCTCGACGAGCTTTTCACCGAAGGCGACATCGTGAGCCTCCACTGCCCACTCACGCCTGAGACATCGGGCCTCGTGAATGCACGACGACTCGCCCTCATGAAGACGACTGCGTTTCTTGTGAACACGGCTCGCGGCGGGCTTGTCGTCGAGGCTGACCTGGCAGCGGCGCTCAACGCCGGCTGGATCGCTGGCGCTGCCCTCGATGTGCTCTCAACCGAGCCACCACCGGAAGACAACCCGCTCATCACGGCACGCAACTGCATCATCACGCCGCATGTCGCCTGGGCCACCCGCAATGCCCGAGCCCGTCTCATCGAGGTTGCGGCCGCGAACCTTCGAGCCTTCGTCGCCGGCACACCGCAGCATGTCATTGCTTAGTTTGTCGGGCGTCATCGTTTGAGAAACCAATTCCTGCAAGGCCACGGGTCGTGGCCGTTTCGTCAGGCACCGTCGAGAAAGGCAGCACGTCACCATGCATCGCTCCGTCACCATCCTTCTCGCAGCCTTCGCTGCGTGGTCGCAGGTCTCCTTTGCGGAGCCGCTCCCGACCGATTCGGGCTATCGCGGCATCTGGTACATGATCAAGGCGAAAAACAGCGAGTATCCCTACAAGTACAGCGGCGGCATGGCGACGTACCCGCAACAGCATGCCCCGATTGCCATGTACGCCTCGAAGGTCAACAAGACATTTTTCATCTATGGCGGCGTGGCGGAGAAGGGGAAGAGCCTCCTGCATACGCTTGGTTGCTTCGACCACGCCACGGGAACGTTTTCAAAACCACGAATCCTCCTCGATAAGAAGACGGGCGATGCCCACGACAACCCCACGCTCTCGATCGACGACGCGGGCCACCTCTGGGCGTTCTCGGCGTCGCACGGCGTTGAACGCCCGTCGTACATCCACCGAAGTGTTCGACCGTACGACATCACCGAGTTCGACCGCATTGAAGAAACGAATTTTTCGTATCCTCAGCCCTGGCACCTTCCTGGGAACGGGTTTTTGTTTCTCCACACGAAGTACGCGAAGGGCCGCGGCCTGAGTTGGAGCACGAGCCCTGATGGCCGCACCTGGAGCAACACTCGCAAACTCGCGTTCATCGCGAAGGGTGACTACCAGGTGAGCTGGGTTCTGGGTGACCGGGTGGCCACTGCGTTCGATTATCACCCTGAGCCGGCCGGCCTCGACGCCCGCACGAACATCTACTACCTCGAGACCCGCGGCCTCGGCGGTCAGTGGACCACGATCTCTGGTGAGTCCGTCAAGCCACCGCTGACAAACCCGAAAAACTCAGCCCTCGTTCGCGACTACGAATCAGAAGGAAAACTCGTCTACTTGAAGGACTTGAACTACACGCCCGAGGGGCATCCGGTGATTCTGTTCCTGACGAGCAAGGGGGCCATGCCGGGGCCAGAGAACGGCCCGTACGAGTGGCACACGGCGCGATGGACGGGTACGGCGTGGGAGTTCAAGCCGATGACCACATCTGATCACAATTATGACCATGGCTCACTCATGATCGATCGCGACGGCTCGTGGCGAGTCATCGCGCCGACCGAAACGGGGCCGCAGGCTTTTGGGACTGGCGGTCAGATGGTGCTCTGGACGAGCGCAGACCAGGGCAAGACTTGGAACCGTGTCAAGCAGCTCACCCACGACAAAAAGCGAAATCACTCCTATGCCCGACGGCCGCTGAACGCACACCCGGATTTTGCCGTCCTATGGGCCGATGGCGATGCGTTCAAGCCAAGCGGTTCCTGGCTCTATTTCACTGACAAAGCGGGTTCCACGGTCTACCGCCTGCCAACGAGCACCCCCACGGAGGCAACGCCGCCCGAGAAGGTTTGGTAGGGGGTCTTGACGGGCCGGGCTTCGCGGCCGCATCGAAAGTACCATTGGCAGGTGGCGTGAGCGACAAAGCCCCTGTGGCGGCCGCCGCGCCGGCAAAAACGGTTCGCCGGTCCCCATCCCGTTCTGCGCATGAAGAATCTCACGTTTCGTCTGCTCGTGCCGGTACTCGCGACGACGCTCGGCCTTTACCTCGCGGTTTTCGGCTGGATCTTGGTCGATGCGAGGCGAGCCGCGCGGGTCGATGCCGAGACGCGGGCACGCGAGACCGCGGTGCGGTATGCCACCGAAGTGCGAGACTACATCGACCGTGCGTTTCAGATTCCTCGGACGCTCGCTGCCTCATTTGCCGGGCTCCAGGTCATGGAGGACGTGGACAAGCGGGAGGCGATCAATCGGATGATGAAGGCAACGCTCGCTGCTGAACCAGACGTCATCGGCCTCTCTTCACTCTGGGAGCCGAACTCACTCGATGGACGCGATGCCGAGCTCGTGAATCAGCCCGGACCCGATGCGACCGGTCGGTTCATTCCCTACTGGAGCCGCGATGCTCATGGCGATCTCGTCGTCGCGCCGCTGGTCAACTATGAGATCGAAGGCGTAGGCGATTACTACCTCATTCCAAAGCGGACCGGTCGCGACGCATGGATC
>JBGTKO010000034.1:0-11307 GCA_041744595.1 Pirellulales bacterium | reverse complement strand
TCGCCGATCGCATCGAGACGGCCACCGTGTTTCAATCGCTCGACATGCTCCCCGACGGCTTTTCGCTGCCACCGGGACGTGAAAAGCCTTGGGGCACGACGCATGCGATTCTGTGCGCCCGCGAGGCCGTCACCGCGCCCTATGCGATGATCAATGCCGACGACTTTTACGGCCGCGAGTCGTTCGCCGTGCTCGGGAAACGGCTGGCAGAACTATCGATCGAGTCGATGGCCTACTGTATGGTCGGTTTCACACTTGCCAGCACCCTCTCGCCGCATGGCACGGTCGCCCGCGGAGTCTGCCGCACCGACGACCATGGCTTTCTGACCGACATTCAGGAGCTCACGAGTGTGGGATGGCAGGCCGATGGTGCCCTGCGAGGCCAGGCTGCTTCAGGGGCGGTCGAACTCACAGGCCGCGAGCCTGTCAGCATGAACATGTGGGGCTTCACGCCGCGGATTTTCCATCAGCTTGATCAAGATTTTCGCGAGTTTCTCAGGCAGCATGGCCACGAGCCGAAGAGCGAGTGCTATATCCCCATGTCGCTCGGAAGCCTTGTGCACGCGGGGGAGGCCACGTGCGAGGTGCTCCCGACGAACTCCGCCTGGTTTGGTGCCACCTACGCCGACGACAAACCGGCCGTGCAGTCGGGGCTCCGAAAGCTCATCGATGCCGGCGAGTACCCGATGAGCCTCTGGGGCTGAGCCTGCTTGAGGGTGCGTGCCGATGCAGGGACGAATCGTGGACGCGGGCTGGCGCTTCGACAACTCCTATGCGCGGTTGCCAAAGCAGCTCTTCTCTCACACACTCCCGACGGCCGTGCGGGCGCCTGTCATCGCGGTGGTCAATGGACCGCTTGCATCGGAGCTTGGCCTCGACGCGACACTTCTTGCCGAGAAAGGTGGCGGCGTCTTCACAGGCAACGAGCTTCCTCCCGGTGCCGACCCGATCGCTCAGGCGTACGCAGGCCACCAATTCGGCCACTTCACGAATCTCGGTGACGGCCGAGCGATTCTCCTCGGCGAGCAGATCAGGCCTGATGGACGTCGCTTCGATCTCCAGTTGAAAGGTGCAGGCCGAACCCGCTATTCCCGCGGCGGCGATGGCCGCGCGGCCCTCGGGCCGATGCTCCGCGAGTATGTGATCGGCGAGGCCATGCACGCGCTCGACATTCCAACGACCCGATGTCTGGCGGTTGCCCGAACGGGTGAGGTTGTGATGCGGACGGCACCGCTCCCGGGTGCGGTGCTCACCCGGGTTGCCTCAAGCCATATTCGCGTTGGAACGTTTCAATACGCTGCGGCAATCGGCGAGCGGCAGGTGCCCGCAGCGCTTCTCGACCATGCGATCGCACGGCATGACCCGGAGCTCATGGAGTTGCCCGAAGGCCAGCGAGCGGTCGCCTTCTTCAAAGCTGTGGTCGAGCGGCAGGCGGCACTCGTGGCCCGCTGGCTCCTCGTCGGCTTCGTGCATGGCGTGATGAATACCGACAACATGGCCGTCTCTGGGGAAACGATCGACTATGGTCCATGTGCCTTCCTCGACACATATGATCCCGCCACCGTGTTCAGCTCGATCGACTCGCATGGCCGTTATGCCTACGCCAACCAGCCGGGCATCGCGCATTGGAACCTAGCCCGCCTCGCCGAGAGTCTTCTGTCGTTGGTGCCTGGCGACGGTGACACGGGTATCGAGACGATGCGGAGCGTGCTCGATTCGTTTTTGCAACGCTTTGAGCGGCACCACCTCGCAGGCGCGAGGGCGAAGCTCGGGCTCTTGACCGAGGAGGAGGGCGACCGCCAGTTGTTCGCGGGTTTCCTCGATCGGATGCACAAGGCCCGCGCCGACTTCACGGAAACATTTGCGGGCCTGCCAGCATGGCTTGGCGGCCCTCCCTGCTCTTCCGCAATGGATGCCTTTTCCGACTGGATCGCGTCCTGGCGGGTTCGCCTGGGCCGAGAGTCGGGCACGTTCGCTGACGTGGCCGCACGCCTTCAGCGGATAAACCCGTTGGTGATCCCGCGGAACCACCAGGTCGAGGAGGCCCTGGCGGCGGGCGAAGTGGGCGATCTCGGCCCGTTTGAACGGCTTGTTGAAGCGGTCCGCAGCCCTTTCCAAGCGACCGCAGCCAACGTGTCCTACCGAAGCGGGCCGCCGCCAGGCTGTGGGCCGTACCGCACCTTCTGCGGGACGTGACGCGGGCCGAGGTGGCTTCGGCACCTGGAAAATAGGGCCGTTTTCACGCTGGCTTTCAAACGTCCTGCTCGGCACAATCCCCCCCCGCCCTGGACTTTGGCCTGCGGTCGAAGCACTATCGTCATTGCCATGCTCCTGCATTCTCCATCGCCGCTAGGCATCGCTGCGATCGCTGTACACCAGCCATCGCTGGTGCTCGAGAACGATTGGTTCGGCGACACAATGCCTCGCAAGTTTGCGCACCATACGGGGATCGAGGCCCGTGGCATTTCGTCCGACGATGAAGTGACGATGGGGCTCGATGCCGTGCGTCGTCTCAAGAGTGAAGTCGGCTGCGATTTGGCTGACTGCCGCGGGATCGTGTTTGTGTCGCCATCGCTCATTCCTGCCGAAGTCGCCCAGCGGCACCTCGACCCGGTCATGGCCGCCCGGGAGCGGCCCGGCGTTGCTGCGAGACTCCTCGCGAAGAGGCTCGGCATCTCGCAATGCCACACGCTTGGTGTGAACTGGTTTTGTTGTGGCTACAGCCGCGCGTTCGACCTCGTGGCTCATCGATGGGCGCCGCGACTGTCCTTACGCAATGACGAATATGTCATCGTGGTTGTCTCGACACGGATCAGCCGGATCACCGACTACGGATGCCGCCAGACGGCCGGCCTTTTCGGCGACATGGCCACCGCTACATTGGTCGTCCCGCTCACGAGCCGACGGTATCCTGCGCATTTCGAGATCGTTCACGCGGCTGCCGAGCGGCTGCCGATGGAACGGCCCGCCTTTGATTTTCATGTTCGTACGGATGTGCCGGTTCCGGCTGCCGATGGTGGGCGTGTCGAGGTTCGCGAGCGGCTCGTCTACACCCTCGACGGTATGGCAATCGCCGAGATTGCACCGCGGGCGATGTCATCCGCCGTGGTCGATATGCTCGCTGCGACTGGTTTGACTGCCGATGACATCGATTTTGTCGTCCCGCATCAAGCCGGCGCGGGGATCGTCCGGTTCACCGGCATGAAGCTCGATGAGTATGGCATCCGGGGGGAACTCGTCAGTGGCCTGACGCGACAGACGGGGAACGTGAGCGCCTGCTCGATTCCTCATGCTCTGGCTCACTCATGGAGCCGCCTGCGGGGCCTCGTGGCCTGTCCGACCGCCGCGGTTGGCAGCCCTGGCCGTGCGGAGGCACTGCGAGGATGCGTCCTCCTGCGGGCGACGGCACTGCACGAGAAGAAGACGAGCGCGGCTGCGTAGCGGTCTACTCCACTCGCTCGCATGGATTTCGTGATCGAACGGGTGCCGCGGGATGCAGGCGTTAACCTGTCCGTGCGAGGGCGGCTCGATATCGAGTCGTCGGTTGCTCCGCGAACTCGGAAACGATGCCATGATTGATGTCACCGGAGAGATCGCTCGCCTTCATGCCGGTGCCGCGGCATGGGCATGTCAAACACCTCTGGCTCGTGCAGCGGTCGCGCTCGACACGGCCCGCTCAGTGGGAACTGCGGCCGATGCGTGGAGCATGACGTCGGCTGCCATCAAGCAGGCCGGGGGGCCACTGGCTCACCCGGCCATCATCGCTGAGGAGACAGCGACCGGGCCGCTGGCAACGCTTCGGATTCTGTTGATTACCGCCCGCTCGCTTGGTGACATCGGTCGCACCGGACTCCCTCGTCTCATCCGGCCGCCGAGGCTTGTTCACGCCGGGGGCGACGCGGCACGGGTGGCCGTGGAGGTCGTTCCTTCCCGAGGCCCCACGGGGTCGCTCCACGACGCCGCAATCTTCGCCGGCCACCGGGCAACCGTTCGCTGCGTGGATCCGGGCGGCATCGATGCGTTCATGCGATCGTGGCGGGAAGAGGTCGGTCGGCGGCCATCATCCGCGGGTGTGGCTCTTGTCGTCGGGGCTGGCAACGTCTCCGGCCTTGCGCCGGCAGACTGCCTAAGCCAAATCTTTGAACATGGTCGGGCGGTGTTTCTCAAGCTTCATCCACTTCATGCATCACTCGTGCCGGTGCTTCGTGCCGCGCTCGAGCCACTGGTGACGGCCGGACTCCTGGTGATTCATGCCGGAGGTGTCGAACTGGTGACCGCAGCGATGGCGGAGCCGGCGGTGCGGCATGTCCATCTCACGGGAGGAAACGCCGCGTTTGATGCGATCGTGTGGGGCGGCCGTGAGCGCCACGGTCCTCCGGCGATCACGCAGGCGATCACATGCGAGCTTGGAAACGTGACGCCCTGGTTCATTTTTCCGGGCCGCTACGCCTCAGGGGCGCTCGCTAGGCAGGCCGACATGGTCGCCGCATCGATCATCAACAACACCTCCTTCAACTGCATTGCCACAAAACTTGTTATCACGGCCAAGTCATGGGACCAGCGAGACGAGTTTTTGCGGCTCGTGCATCGTCGGCTTCGCGGTGTGCAACCGCGGGTGGCCTGGTATCCAGGGGCGACCGCCGCCTGGGAGACGGTCACGGGGGAACTCGCACCGTCGAATGGCACACTTCCGTGGGTGTTCCGCACGGGCGTCGATCCCGCGGTTCATCCGCAGTACATCGAGCGTGAGTGGTTTGTCCCTGTGGCGGCGGAGATTTCTCTTGCCGCTGATTCAATCGAGGCCTATTGCGCTGGAGTCCACGACCTCGTGCTGCGTATGCCGGGGTCGCTTGCGGCGAGCGCGACGGTTCCGAGGAGCCTCTCCGCCCACGATGCCGCCCGTGCCGAGTTGCTCATCGAGCACCTGCCTTTTGGCACCGTCGCTGTCAACACCTGGTCGGCGATCGCCTACGCGATGGGGAGCGTGCCCTGGGGCGGCTATCCGGGGGCCACGCTCGGAGCGCCAAAGAGCGGGATTGGCTTTGTCCACGACCCCCTTCTTCTGCCGCTGGTACACAACACGATTGTTCGAGGGCCGCTCGCCTCACGGCTTACGCCGGCCTGGTTTCCTTGGCATCCGCACGCTCACTCGCTCGCTCGCGGGCTCGTCGATGTCTACGCAAGCATGACTCGTGGCGGTCGTGGGGTGTGGCCGCTCATCAAACTGCTCCCGGCCGTGCTCTCGGGCGGGGGCTGATGGCGCCCAGGCTTCGACAGCGGGCAAGCGGCGGCACAATGATCCAGAATGGCTCCCGAGACCCACTGGAAAAGCACCCAATGGACTGGATTCAGCAGCATGTCCGCCTCGCTCCCCGCCGCCGCGGCTTCCACATCATCACGTCGGAGGTCGAGGCGGCCCTGCCTGACCTGCCGCGGTATCGCGTAGGCCTTCTCCATGTCTTCATTCAGCACACGTCGGCGAGCGTGTGCATCAACGAGAACGCTGATCCAGACGTGCCTCGCGATCTCGAGTTGGCCTTCGACGAAATCGCCCGCGAGGATTTTTCCTACCGTCACACGCTCGAAGGTCCAGACGACATGCCCGCCCACGTGAAGGTCGCGCTCATTGGAAGCAGCGTGAGCGTGCCGATCGAAGGGGGCCGCCTCTGCCTTGGCACCTGGCAGGGCATCTACCTCTGCGAGCACCGCGACCACGGTGGCCCTCGCCGCCTCGTCCTCACCCTCCACGGCGAAACCGCGTGAGGCACGCCAGACGCGAACCATCACGCCTCGATTGCTGCGGCAGACGTGATCCTGACGAACTGAATCTTCCCGGTGACGAAATCGGCAAAGTTGTCCTCGTGAATAAGGAGGCAGCCCGTGGCTTCGGCCGCGGTGATCGCGCCGGAAGTGAAGCGGCTATTCGTGATGACTGCGTATACCGTGCAGTCATGGATACGGCTCCCCGTAAAAACCTCCTGAATGGCCGAGTTGCCGACGCTGGATATATAGCCCTTGGCTTGAATTGCGATCCGAATGCCTTCCTTCGTCACAATGAGATCAACTCCTTGGTCCCCCGATTGCCCTTTCTGCTCCACGTGGTACCCGAGGTTCTCAAAAACACGAGCCAGATATCCCTCGAAGGCATAGTCACGAAGTTCCTTCCAAGGTTCAGCGAGCAATTGGCGGCTTCGGTGGTCTCGGGAAGACTGAACGACGGCCCATCGCGATTCGAGTGCAGCTCGCTTTCGCTGAACCGGCACCTGTTGAGCCCTCAGCGATGCAAGCGTAGCGCAAGATCGAGACTCCTCCGCTTCGATCGCAGTCATGTCAAGGGTGGCTCGTTCTTTCCACGATACCAGTTGCTCGTCAGCAGGTACGACCGACAGCAGCATCAGGACCAAGACTGCCGCTAGGCCGATAACAGCAGCAGAATAGACAGCCAGTGCTCGTGAGCCAAAGGTGGTATCCACCACGAGGAAAACCGTACTCGTCGTGACGACTGCCAAGGTCACGACAACAAGAATCCTCGGCACGCCCATCCGACTGAGGAAGTGTCGCCACCCATGAGCGGCACGTGTGAGGAGGACAATCGTGGCATCCCATATCCAACGAGCACGCACTTGCCGAAGTGCGGCGTTTTCCTCGGCGATCGCCCTATCAATGATCGTGATCTGATCGTTTGCGATTGCCAGTTCAGAGGGCAGCCGATCATCGGCGGTCGAGGGGGGAGGCGGTGGAATTGGCATGTGCCGCTCCCTGGTTCATGAATCCAATGTGACGAAGTCATTCCGGGAGCGATTGGTCCGGCTTCATGAACCATGATGCCAGCGCTCCGGCCAGTGTCGCGAACGTGCCGACTCCGGTCACCATGAGCACAACCGCAACAATCCTGCCCTCAGTCGTAACGGGGTAGAAGTCTCCGTATCCGACAGTCGTCACCGTTGTGATTGCCCACCACAACGCATCCTCAGCGGACCGGATGTTCGACTCTGGGTGTGCCGTCTCGAAAGCCAGCGTCGCAATACTGCCTGAGAAGAGGACGATGGTGAGCAACAGCAGGGCAGCGAGAAGAGCGTTCTGAGCACGATGGCGGAGAATGACTTCTGCCAGGACCCTCGTCGCCCGTACCGCTCGCAGCACTCGAAGTATTCGAAATGCGCGAGCGAGCCGGCCCCAACGCGTGACGTCGAACACAGGGATGGATGCCAACAGGTCGAGCCAACCCCACGTGGCGAGGTACCGAATCTTGTTCGGGGCTCGCCACAGGCATCTCACAAAATCAACCAGGAACAACCCGCAAATGGTCAGATCCGCCCATTCGAGCAACCGAACTGTTTCCGAATCGAAGTTCACGCACGACGTGCTCGCCATGACCGCAATCGCGAGCACGCTGACGGTGAGCACGAAAAGCTGGTAGCCCGCCCTCTCGACGGATGGCTTGTGTTCGCTGCATTCGGCTGAAGGGGCGGTGCCGGATCTGGTCGAATCGGCCTGGCCCGTCATGCTGATCGAGAAGGACGAGGCAGAAGCGAGTCTTCCTTCGTGGAAACCTGACGGTTCATGAAGATTTGACGGAGCCGAGTCGGTAATCGAGGAAGTTCGTGGTCAGTGGACAGGACCGGGATCGAACCGGTGACACACGGATTTTCAGTCCGTTGCTCTACCAACTGAGCTACCTGTCCCATAATTCAACCTGTTTCGTACGGGGAACGGGCCCGTTTGTCAATAAAACCGACAACTTTCACGGCAGATCTCGCGGCCATGCGGCTGCCATCGACCGACGACTCATCGTCGCTGCCTGGGGTGGCGGCCCTGGACGGCGATAAGCTGCGCCACGAGGATTACCATAAAGGCAACTGACCCGAGGGCCATCGGGCCCAAACCCGACAACAACTCGCTGAAACGATCTGGGTTAATTTTCCTGGCGACTGCCATCGAGCCACCGAACATGACACCGCCAATCGATGAAAGGAGCAATGCGACGGGAAGGGCTTGGGCTACACGGGCCAGCGGCGTCGAGTGGGCGAAGTCTACGAGGCGAGGACCCAACGAGCGAACGACATCGACGGCACTGTTCCTATCAGGCGACAGCCAAGGTGTGTCATCGTCACGCCGGCGTGTGAGGGACGGAGTGTCTTGGTCATCTCCAAGAGCCGTTTTGCGTCCGGTCGGCCGCGATTCATCAGGAAGTGGAGGGGGAACACCGCGGCCAGGACGGCCTGATCCGGTGCCACCCTCTCGACGTTGCACCGGTGACGGAAACTCTGGTGCCCAGCGTCGCAGCCGCTCGACGACTTCGGTAGCCGAGCGGAGTCGCTCTGCCGGGTCCTTGGCCATCATCGACTCGATGACGCGACAAAAATCCTGGCTGAGACCCGATGTGAGCTGCCGGATGGGTGGTGGAACCTCGTACAAATGCCGTTGCATCTTCTCGCGGCGGGTGCCCCCAGGGAACGGCACCTGGCCACTGACCGCGTAGTAGAGCGTGCAGCCGAGGGCATAGATGTCGGCCGATGGGCCGACATCGTCCGGCGCGCGGATCTGCTCAGGGGCGATGTAGTCCATGGTGCCGACAACCCGTCCAAGGCGGCTCGATTCTTCCTCGATTTGCGAACCAGCCAGCCCGAGGTCCAGCACCTTGACACGGCCGTCGGGCATCACGAGCAGATTGCCAGGCTTTACATCTCGGTGGACAAGACCCTGTTCGTGGGCGTGCGCCAGACCTCGTGCGGTTTGCGAAATGACAGAGGCCGCCGTGACCTCGTCCATCGGCCCAGTTTTCTGGACCTGCCGTTTCAGGTCGAGGCCTGGCACGAGCTCAGTGACAAGGTAGTAGACCATCGCGTCATAGCCTGCATCGAAGGCTCGGACGAGGTTCTGATGGTCGAGGCGGCCGAGCATCCGCATCTCGCGGCGGAAGGCCGCTTCGCTCTCTGGTGTCGCCTTGGCACGCGGGAGAACCTTGATCGCCACCTCGCGGCCCATCATCGCATGCTCGGCCCGGAACACCTGTCCCATGCCGCCACGGGCGACTTCGTCGAGCACGGTGTACTGTCCAAGACGAAAGCGTCGACGGCCCGCGAGCATCTCGCGGGCCTGAAAGGGCGTCAGAAGTTTGTCCTGAACGAGCCGGTCGGCGACAGCTTGGTCCCAGTCGGATGGCGGGGCAATCGACTTGTCGAGCAGCAATGCCGCGGCCGCTTCGGCAGCCAGAAGCTGGGCCTCGTCGAGGAGGCCACTCGCCAGGGCGGTGTCGTGGAACCTGGGCCGTTCCTGACGGGGCTGTTCGAGAGATGTGCTCATGCATTGACAAGTCTACCAATGGTCGAGACAAACTGGGCCTCCCCCCGCCTGCGACTCAGCCTTCTGGAGGCCTGGAAAACAGGTGGGGAAACCGCTGCTCCCACATGGATGGGCACTCCGACGTCACAATAAGCGGATCCTTGTTTTCCGGATGCACCAGCGCGATGCGGGTCGCGTGGAGGGCGATGCCACCAGGCTCAGGAAACGGGAGTCGGCTCCCGTAGAGCCGGTCGCCGACAATCGGGCACCCGCGGGCTGCAAGCTGGGCGCGGAGCTGGTGGCGACGACCCGTGACAGGCGCGAGCTCTACCAGCGACACCTCCCCTCCCCGCCGAACGACCCGGGCCGTGGTTTTGGCATCCTGGGCAGTCTCAGGGCATGCTTTTTTTGCTGGCCCGCCGGAGCTGGATGAAACGACCTGCGACGGCCCCTGGCCCACGGGGCGAACGAGCCAGTCGTTCCATTCGACCCATTGACCGGCCGGAGCCGGGAACCGGCCTGCAATCACGGCGGTATACAGCTTATCGATGAGGCGGTCACGGAACTGCTCGGCCAACCGGGCGGCTGCCAGCGGCGTCTTGGCCACAATGACAACACCGGATACAGGGGCGTCGAGGCGGCTGACAACTCCGACGAAGGCCTCCTGGCCGAGCCTTGCCTTCAGCCAGGTAAAAAGGCTTGGACTCCCGGCGGGCGCGTTCGCCGTTGGTAGACCGGATGGCTTGACTGCTGCGATGAAATGCTCATCCTCAAAAAGCACCTTAACCGGCGAGAACCGCTCTGAGAATCCCATGCCCGAAGCCTCACCGACACGGATCGTGCTGGCAAGCGGGTCTCCGCGTCGGGCCGAACTGGCCCGGTCAGAGGGCTGGAACCTGGAGATATGGCCTCCTCCGGAATCCGCTGAGTTGGAGGCTGCTCCGCAAAGACCGGGAGAGCCCCTCGAAGAATTCGTGGTCCGGCTGGCGTTGGCCAAGGCTGAGTCGGTGGTCATGGCCGGCGCTCGCGGGACTGTGCTCGCCTGCGACACACTCTCCGAAGTGGATGGCATGCCGCTGGGAAAGCCCGTTGATGCAGATGACGCAAGACGCATGCTTATGGCCCTTTCCGGTCGTCGTCACCGCGTCGTGTCGGGGGTTTGCCTTTGGCCGGTCTCCGAATCAGGGGCAAGCCGGGAGCCTCACACAGCCCATGCGGTGAGCGAACTGGACATGCCACCCCTGAGCGACGGCCATATCTCCGCCTACCTCGAGACGGGACTCTGGCATGGCAAGGCCGGTGCATGCGGGTTTCAGGACGGGCATATACCGCTCGAGATCGTAGCAGGCAGCCCGTCGAATGTGGTCGGCCTCCCGCTCGAACTCGTGCGGGACATGCTGGCCAGACTGAAAAAAACAACAGCCCGCACGGCGTTTTAGCCATGCGGGCTGTTGCGAAGAAAATTCCGGCGATACCTACTCTCGCGCTTTGGGCACTACCATCGGCTCTGGAAGCTTAACTACCGTGTTCGGTATGGGAACGGGTGTGACCTTCCAGATATGATCACCGGAAAATATCAATCTCGCCGCCGCAGGGCGGCGACAAAGAAAGCGGTCGTGGTAATCGGCATGGGTTGCGTTTGTCGCAAGCCCTCGATACGAGTGGTCAAGCAATCGTCCGTTAGTACCGGTTAGCTAAGTGCATTACTGCACGTACACGTCCGGCCTATCAACCTGGTCGTCTTCCAGGGGACTTTCGGGTTAAACCCTTCGAAACCTGATCTTGAGGCGGGCTTCACGCTTATATGCTTTCAGCGTTTATCCGTTCCGTTCTTAGCTATCCAGCCGTGCCGCTAGCGCGACAACTGGCACACCAGAGGAACGTCCTTCCAAATCCTCTCGTACTAAAGAAGAATCCTCTCAAGTTTCGTACGCCCACAGCAGATAGGGACCGACCTGTCTCACGACGGTCTGAACCCAGCTCACGTACCACTTTCATTGGCGAACAGCCAAACCCTTGGGA